>VFJR01000177.1 GCA_009885945.1 Anaerolineaceae bacterium | reverse complement strand
GCACGCATGCTGAGTTACTCAAGCAACGCGGACATTACTACCGTCTATACACCCAGCAATTCCGTCATGATTTGGAAGTGCAATATGGCGTGGCAGACGACGTTGAAGATAATTCACGCAAAGGTGTCACGGCGGATTCAATTATGGTGAAGCAAGGGAGTGACTAGGGAGCAGGCAATTAGGCAAGAGCTCCAAGTTTTTGAAAAACTCAGAGCTCTTGCGGTCTGCTATAATTCTGATTGTAATCAGGAGCAAATATGAAAAAAATATTTACCGCCTTTGTAGAATATGACGATGAAAGCAAGCTGTACGTGGGCATTATTCCCAATGTGCCTGGTGCGCACACGCAGGCTGGGTCATTAGACGAATTACAGATTAATCTTCAGGAAGTTTTGGAATTGTGCCTGGAGGAAAACCCTGAAATAGCCGATGAACATTTACATTTTGTCGGCACACAACAGGTGGAAATTGCTTTATGAGCAAACTGCCAATGGCGAATTTCAAAACAATGGACAAACTTCTTCGCCACCTTGGTTTTTCTGCTGTGCGTCAAAAAGGAAGTCACGTTTTTTATCGGCATTCAGATGGCAGGACAACCACTCTGCCTAATCACGGAAGCAGGGATCTTGTCCGTCCATTAATACGCGAGATTCTACGAGAAATAGCTATCTCCCCCGATGAATTTGTAAAACTGCTTGAAGAGATATAAATGCAGTAAACAGTGAGTATAAAGAGCTCCGAGTTTTTGAAAAACTCGGAGCTCTTTATTATTTTTGAATATCCCCATCAAATAATTGTTTCATCAATCCAACCATTTCAGGGTCAGGGACTGTTAAATCTGCTTCTTTTTCAAAATGATACGAAACCCACCGAACGCCATCATTGCCAAAGCGACTGTAGAAGTAGAAGGCATTTTGTTCAGTCTTTGGACTGTTCATCATTTTTCCGAAAGGCAAAATCTCAACTGGTCTCAATTGCAGTTCAGGCAAAAGATACAGTTTTTTATTGTCCAAAGGAATAATTGATTGAATTATTTGATCTCTAAATTCAGTCCTTGATCCTTTTATAGCTTTTACTGTATATTTATATATTCCGTCTGCGTATTCGCTGGATTTCGGTGATAAAAGCAAAAGTTGGGAAAAACTATCAGCTATCACTTCTCTCATTTTTGAAAGTAAGTCTTCAAAAGCTGCAGCTTGTTTTCCAGCATCTTCATCACTTAATCTGCCTCTATGTCCAATCCATTGATTTCTATAAGTATTTGCAGTGTCAAATATATTTACAAGTCTTTTGCCAGCAATGATTTGGATAAATTGCTCACTCGCATTCCCAAAAAGGGATAAGCACTTGCTTTTCGTATCTTCTCTTGACAACATGCCTCGAATAAACTTCGCAAGCGAAGAGTGCAGGGTGCGCCAACCTCCAAAACCTGCATTCTTATACCACTCTTTATATTTTGGGTTTTCGTCAACCCAATGCTTTTGGTTTAAACGATAAAATTCTTTATCTTGCGCAACTGCACTTAAACAGATCATAGCAAAGAATTGGCTGGTTGCTTCGAAAAAGTGAGAAATATGTTCCAGCTTATCTTTGGGATCAACTGTAGAAAGATATGCCCATAAAATCGAAGCCATTGGGAATGGTAAATCTTCCAGCCAAATTTCCCAGCCCTTTTCTTGCGAGAACTGTCTCATTCTTTTTTCTATTTTTATTACTTCAGTCGGGGATTGCCATAGCCGATTATGCAAAGAAGATAATTCGGCGGATAAATTAACAATATCAGCATTTATACGCATCACCTCTTTTTGAGTATTCAGGTCAGGCAAATACATCGTGCTGGATTCCAAAGATGCCCTTGTAATTCCAGGAAGTTTCAGACCGATAAATAAACCTTCCCTTATTTTTAAGCCAAGCCGAGAGTTAAGAAATGCCGCAAAATATGGCGCAAAAACCTTTTCAGAGTCAAGGTAAATTTGTATGTATTCACTCGCTTCTAAAGTAAATTCATTTCTCGTTATCACAACAGCAGAGATTCCAATTACAGGCAGGTAAACACAATTATCCTCTGATGACTTATCTTGAAAATTTTGCGTCCCATAAAAATTGACTTCAACATAATAATTATCGTAATAGAACGGGGAGACTCTAGAACGTCTAGCCCATTCCCAAGCTAAATTTATTCTTTCTTTTAATCCATCTGGGGAATTAAACTCTTTTATAAGAGGCTCAATCTTATCTGACTGAGCCTCAAGAACAAGCTGCACATATTCTTGAGGCTGAAGGATAAATTCATTAACCGAAGACACAGCCGGGGAGTCGCCTATCATTGGAAGATAAATACAACTATCAGAATCTGAAAAACTATCATTTACTGTAGTTTTACCCAAGAAATTAATTTTATTTGAAATTTGATTAAACGGATATGCAACAACCCCAGACCGTGCCACTAATTGTTTTATTTCAGAATTATTTATTAAGGTGTCAAGACCTTTAAACTCACTTTCTTCAATTAAAGCGCCTTGTTGAGGTATTCCTCCCTCTTTACGCTCATGATAGTTTTTAACAAGAATAGCATCTTGTTTTTCATCCCCTGATAATTGACCCACAAATAATTTATGGTTTTTGAGCGCTGACTTTCCATGTCTTACTATTATCAAATATAGCGGAGTCGATGTAAATGGGTCGAAAATGCTATTCGGAAGTTTAAATGCCGCATCAATAGAGCAATCTAATAAATTACGCATAGATTGCAAGTTAACGTTAAGAGATTTTCTAGCCCTATCTAACTCTGGATTATCCTCTTTTGTCTCGTTAAAAAAGTACGGTGAAACAACAAAGATGCCAATTTCTGTACCTCTACTTAATAGCTTTTCATTATTACCCACCGTTCGCATTAAAACATCAGCAATATACCCGTCATATTCTTCGTAAATTTCATGCATTACTTCGATGCTTTTTTTATATTCAAACCTTTCTATATCTTTATCATCCTCATCAAATTCATCAAATAGCTCTTTGTCATCTTCAAAAGTCCATTTGCTTTTGATGTCAAATTGAGGGGCGCAAACAACAAGATCATATTCCCTATTGGGCAGCTTCTCTATATTACCAAGAAGGTTACTTTCTTTCTCAATTACTGCTTTAAATACTGCTTCATCATCAGAATTATCATCATCGTTGAAATTAAAAAAAAGGTCATCTTCTTTCTCAATTACTGCTCTAAATACTGCTTCATCATTAGGATTATCATCATCTAAATAATCATCTAAATCACCCTTTTGCCAAGTAATATTTTGATTTTTTGTAAAGTTTGTTGCAATTAAATGATCCAATCCATCGTATGTTACTCCCACAGCCCCTTCAGATGGTTGAAGTTTTTCGACGAGAATAGACAACAGCGATCCCGTTTTTACCCAAGGGTCATATATCTTTACGGGGCGAAAATCCTTTAAAAGTGAAACAATAAAGTTTGAAATAATTTCTGGAAACAGTCCTTCCTTAACTTCGGGGTAAAAATGAGAAAGCTCTCGGAGGTCAGCATAATCAAAAGAAGTGTCTATCTCAGCCGCAGGTAAGATAAGCTCCATCAAGGCAATTTTAGGATCTATTCTGAACGCTCTCGCTGAGTTATTTTTCCACATAAGATCGAGCAGTTTTTCTTTATTCGCTTCACTCATTGTATTCTCCAGCCAAGTTTATTTTTATATATTTAGACATAGATTTCCCTCCTGAAAAAAGTAATTAACTTCCGAAATTATAGCATGGGAGATTATCATCAACAGATTATTTAATTAGATGAGTTGGCGTGAGATAACATCCACCCAAAGGTTAACGCATCTCCAATAACACCTTCAACACCCCCGCTTGCGCGGCATGTTCAAAGGCTTTGAGCGCATCCTTCAATGGATAACGCGCTGTAATTAATACAGTAGGGTCAATCAGTTTTTGCTCTAACAATTCCAAGGCTGGCTCAAAGGGTCCACAGCGCGAGCCAATGATGTTAATTTCATCTACCACAATGGAAGAAAAATTAACGTTAATATCGCCTTTATAGGTGGATTTCATTACGATGGTTCCGCGCGGGCGAACAGCTTTTCTGGCGATATCGAATCCATCTGCCGAGCCAGTGGCTTCCACAACAACATCCCATTTGCGCGGCTGGATTTCATCTTCGCTTGTAATGTTAATTCCGCGCGCTGTTAATAATTCTTTTTGCAAAGTGTGCCTTGCCAAGACTTGCAAGTTACAGCCCGTCAACGCCAAGGTCTGTGCGATGAGTTGCCCAAGCCTGCCCGCACCGATAATTAATACGCGATCCGTTGGTTTGATCTGCACCTGTTGTCCAATCTCTAATGCCGCCGCCAAAGGTTCTGTAAAGACAGCAAAATCATCTGAAACAGAATCAGGCACACGCAGAAGGTTTTGAAGCGGCAAGTTTATATATTCAGCAAAAACACCATTGCGATTAATAATCCCGAGCACGGTTCGATTTTCGCAATGAGTGTTCAATCCATGGATACATGAATCGCATTGCCCGCACATGGTATTGATCTCCCCCACAACACGCGCACCAATCCAGTCTTTGACAGGCGCATCCACTACCTCGCCAACAAATTCGTGTCCTAGAACGCCGCGATAAGGATAATATCCTTTAACAAGCTCAAGGTCTGTGCTACAAATACCAGCTTTGCGAATGCGAATTAAAGCTTCTTTTGTTATTGAAGGCTGTGTAATTTGCTTTAACTCAATTTTATTATTTTCAAGCCATACTGCCTGCATATTTTTTATACCTTTCACGCAGAGACCAAATTCCCAGTCCAATCAACGCGCCAAAATTATCAAAGATGATCACGTCATAAATAGATGAAAACCTGCCCTGCACAAACGATTGATGATATTCATCCGTCAGCGCAAAGAGAAACGCCAACAGCCATGCCGAAAAATATTTTTTATTGTTTAAAGCATAGAAATAAGAAATTGCCAATAAGGCATATCCAATTGCATGTCCGCTCTTTTTAAGAAAATAATCCAAATTGCCGAAATTTGGAAGTTTATTAGAGGGCTGTGATGAAAAAGAATAAATAATCAGCATCATGATCAATGCGGGAAACCAATTACGGAATTTATTCATATTTTACATGACCTATATTTTTTCAACATCATTCCACGCTACTACAGTATTGCGTCCCTTATTTTTTGCGGCATACATGGCTCGGTCTGCATGGTCTACTAAAATATCAATGTTGGCACAGGATTCATCAAGCTCTGCTACCCCAACACTAACTGAAACTCGCAACGTCTCATTTTCAGCGCCTGAGACTGCCGCTTGCTCGAGGAATTTTTTCGCCGCCTCAAGATCTGCATGTTCAACACGCACTCTTAATCTTTCAGCTACAATGAGCGCATTTTTTAAATCGACTTTTGTAAGCAAGATGACAAATTCTTCACCACCATGCCTGGCGAGTATATCTACATCACGAATGCAAGCTTTGCATTCTTCAATAACGATCTGCAAAACAAAATCGCCTGCCCTATGCCCAAAACGATCATTAAATTTTTTAAAATCATCTACGTCCAAAAGGATCGCCGAAAGCGCTTCTTCATATCGACGCGCGCGTGCAAACTCCCTATCTGCGGCTTCATAAAATTTTCGGCGATTATAGATTCCTGTCAAAGCATCAACATCTGCCAAATGTTGGATCTTGGCGAATAAGCGCGCATTTTCAATGGCGACTGCCGCATGTGCCGCAAGTAATTCAAGTAAATCCTGATCATCTTTGGTGTAGGCGTTAGAGTGATAGGATTGCGCAGAGATCATGCCTGTACTTTTTCCATACAAGATCATAGGCACCGCGATAATAGATTGTGTAGCATCCTCTGTTTGAGTAAAAAAGACAAAGTCAATTCCGCTGTCATTCATTTCTGTAATGCTATTTAAAAGATACGGTTTTCCTGAGCGAATAACGCTTGTAGTCAATCCGCGATCGGCATAATAAGGTTCGACCACCAAACGCGATTTCTTTTCAATCGCGTACAAGGGCACAATCTCATTACGGGTTTCGTCATATGCAGAAATTACAAAATCGTCACATGGCATAACCTGCAAAACTGTTTGATAAATGATTTCATATAATTGTTCAAGTTCTAAACTGGCACTAATAGAGTGCGAGGCATTGTATAACAAAGCGCGCCGAGCTTCAATTTCAGTTAATGCTTCCTGTGCCCAGATCCTTTCTAAAGCGCCAGCGCATTGATTTGCGAGGGATTTAAAAGTCTCAAGGGATTGTTCGTTGTATGCGTTTAATGTGTAACTTTGAATGGAAAACACGCCGATTGTTCTTTCCCCGCTGCGCAAAGGCACAAATAAATGAGAAACCGTTCTGCGGCTTCCTCCAAACGAATAGGAGTTTTCTACTTCAATAGGCGCATTATGTAATAATAAAAAACCGTCCTCATTTATTGCACGTTCCATATTTAAAGTTAGTTTTTCAGGTCCAGGCGAATGTATTAATGTACGCACCCCATCCAACAAGTCCATGATCAA
The DNA here is from genome assembly GCA_009885945.1 of Anaerolineaceae bacterium. GTDB lineage: Bacteria > Chloroflexota > Anaerolineae > Anaerolineales > Villigracilaceae > VFJR01. Next base: position 5,165 of record VFJR01000177.1, on the reverse strand, counting down.
TAAAGGTCTGGGCTTCCCGCCTTGAGCAGGATCATACAAGACGAGATAACAAGCATCCCATCCAATTAATTCACTAGCGATTTCCGCAATAATATTTGCGGCAGATTCAGCTTTTGTGGCAGCGCTCAACTCACGCCCCAGCCTAACAAAAGCTTTCTCAATTTTTTTAGCAAGCGATGGTTTATTCATTTGCAATTTATATTTTACCAGCCTCATTATAAAAAATAGCCATGCTCTTTATCAGCATGGCTATTTTTTATAACTACTCTAAAGGCAAACTTGCGCTTTTGTTAAGCGCCCATGTTTACTGCAAGCACATCATAATATGTCCCTGCTCCAAAACCATCAAAGAGCACATTGTCACCGGGTTTAATTTGGCTTAGTTGCCTTAAAAAAGCAACCATATTACTTGCGGCGCTTACATTGCCAAAGTCATTTAGTAACCAAGGCATCGGGAATTGAATGCCGCCATTTAGCAAATGCTTGGCTTTTAATTGATTGATCTTGTAATTAGCATGATGCACAATTCCAACAGATATTTTCTTATCGGGCGTGCCAAGTTTATCCATTAACTGAGCGTATTCATTAAAGACATCTGTAACAACCTGAACACCAGTCCTTACAAATAATTTGACCATGCCCATTGGACCTGCCATTGAAATAGGAGCGTCGTCTTCAGGCTCATGCATCATTCCTGCCACAAGAATGGATGATTTATCTTGTGTCACTTCAACCTTAGAACCATTCACTTCCTGTCCTGAATGCGGGTAAAACATTCTGACCGCTAAAACCCCTTCCCCATCAAAGGCTTCAAATTCCTTGCCCACTAAAAATTTGAATGTCTCACCAGGAATCACGCCAATCACGCCGGCGGCATTCCCAAACAACTGTAATGCGTTTTTATCTTTCGAGTGACTCGTAAAACGACTTAAGCCCTCAATGCCGCCTACCAATACTTTTTTACCGCGCAGCTCTTCTGCGATATTCATTTGACCTTTGCGCCCCAAATATGGATTGAGCGCAAGGTTTAAACTTCCCACTGAGCCGTCACAAGCTTTATGCACACTGACTTTCAATGCCTTTTCAGGAATTCCTGCCAGCGTGGCAATTCTTGCAACGTAATCCGGGGTAACCGGTGCGCTCATGCCAATCAGCACGGCATCTACTTCAGATGGGTCCCAGTTATTAGCCCGTGCTGCCTCACGCAAAATACGAGCGCCAACTTCAATCTCAAGCGCAATATGCTCTTCATCTGTTAAATCTGGAATATGATGGCGGCTAACAAAACCCAACTCTCTAAGGTTTATTTTTTCGTTGTCCGGCAAAGGTGTTCCAATGCGATGGGCAAGAAACTCATTTTGCAGACGTGTATTATCATACGTTTCACCCCAGCTGCCGTAAGCGCCGCCAATCCCTAATGCGCTATTGGTCATACTTTCAAAGCCAAACGGTATCCCGCCACCAACCTGAATAATATCCTTTTGGATATTTGCGCGATCAAAAAAAGAATGTTTTTCTGTCATTGTATCTCTCCTAACTATCTTAATCAGTATAACCCTCTTAGTTCAATAAGGTTGCACTCAATTTGATTATAAATTTACCAATTACGCGAGTGCATTGAAAGTTATTTTTTACAATATTTTTAAATACCAAACTGTTCTTACAAAATATTAAGGTTATTTATTCTTGCATATCATCAACTTATCCAGTATATTCCATTTAATTGTTATATATTCGATCAACAAAGGAGTTAATAATGACAGTAACCACAATGGAAACACTTATCGTTAAAAGTGAAAATAAATTCAAGAGTCTGGTCACAAAACAGACTTATAAAAAAGGTGATGCGATTTGCGATATGCCCAGCGAAAATATTTCGGATAAACCAAATCGTTTTACTGTGCAAATCGCCAGAGACAGGCATACTCATGTCGGCAAACTTGCCGCTCTCAACCATTCCTGCGACCCGAATGTGATGCTGGACACCCACCGTATGATGGTCATCGCGCGCCGCGATATTGAAAAGGGAGAAGAGTTATCTTTCTTCTATCCATCTACTGAATGGGAAATGAACGCGCCCTTCATTTGTTTATGCGGTTCTTCAAGTTGTATTCACGTAGTAGCTGGCGCGCGCTTCCTGCCTCTTTCTACACTGGAAAATCACTTCCTCAACAAACACATCCGCGAAATGATGATTGAATTGCTGAACAACACCCAAAATCATATTTCCTAAAATTGTAACTACTCATTTATAAGCTACATACATGATCATGTCGCTGCGAGGCGCTCTTGCTTTTAGCCGAAGCAGTCTCCGCATCACATGAGATTGCTTACTCTAAAGAGTACGATGTCGGCGGAAAGAGCAAGAACCACCTCGCAACGACATAGCTGAGTAGTTACCTACGGGACGTTTTTTCTAATTATCAATAAGATCTATTTCATATATTGGCGGGCATAATTAACTTATGCCCGCCAATTTTTTATACGCACCTACCCAGGGTGTGCCTAAACGATGATTGTCACTCACTTCTATTTTATTAAACTTAAGCGCGATCTGCGGCATGATCATTGCTATAGTGGCAAAATCTTCTTTTAATACAGCTACTTTCATTTTCTCAGCGGCTTGCCCAGCCCACATCCATTCCATACGGAATTTATCTGCCTTAACCCAATAATCCCGCTTTTCCCACGCGGCTACAGAACTATCTATTCCTTCAGAAATAGCCACCAGCGCAAGTGAAATAAAAGCCGCAAGGTCTTTTGTTTCAGAGCTCACTTTTGTTTGCTTCGCCAGCTGACGCACAGCCAGCACAATAGCTTTGGTTAATCTCGCTCTTTCTTTTCCTGTCGAATCGGGGTTAATTACGCGGCTCAAGGGTCTTCTCCATAAATAATAAAATTCAAGTGCGAGATTATACACGCGAATCGCAAATTTCAAAATTCGTTGACGCCCCTCCCTCTCTCGCTTATAATTTCGCCCGCAATAATAAACACGGGGACGTGTTGGAACTGGCAGACAAGCATGTCTTAGGAACATGTGCCGCAAGGCGTGTGGGTTCGACTCCCACCGTCCCCACTGTTAGACCGTCACAAGACGTAAATTTATGAAGGAACAACACATTGAATATTGAAAAGCAACTTCAGGATGATCACTCCGTAAAACTCATCGTTGAGATCGAGCAGGAGAAAATGGATACATACAAACGCCGCGCGGCACGCAAGATTTCAGAACGCGGCAAAATTCCCGGCTTTCGTCCAGGCAAAGCGCCTTACGACATGGTCGTTCGCAGTTTTGGCGAAAGTGCCGTCACAGAGCAAGCGATTGACCTGCTGATAGACGCCGAATATTCCAATATCTTAAAAGAAGCAGATGTAGACCCAGGCGCTTCCGGCTCCCTTGAAAATGTGGATTCGCTTACGCCTCCCAAATTTACCTTTAGGGTGCCTCTCGCCCCAAGCGTTGACCTCGGCGATTACAAATCCGTCCGAATGGACTACGAGTGGATAGTACCAGACGAAGAAAAAGTTGAATCTTCTTTACAAGAATTACGCCGCATGTATGCCACCACCGAAACAGTGGAACGCGCTGTAGAAGTTGGCGACTACCTGCTGATTGACGTCAAATCTGAAACCGAAGAACTCAACCGCGCAGGCTTTGCCGCATTTGTGCGCGAAGAAGACCGCGATACTGAATGGCCCTTTAGCGGCTTTGCCAAAAAACTAGTTGGCTTAAATAAAGATGAGGCAAAGACCATCAAACACAGCTTCCCCGCAGATTGGGAAGTAACCGAACTACAAGGCAAAGACGTAGAGTTGGAAGTCACTGTCAAGACCGTGCGCTCCACCACCCTGCCAGAAGTAGACGATGAATTTGCCAAAATGACCGGCGCCGGCGAAACTGTCGAAGCTATGCGTGAAGCGCTTAAGAAAGATGTGGAAGCGCGCTCCAGGGCAGAATATGATGACAAATTTTTCGTTGAGCTGATCGAGAAGATCAAAGCCGGTGCAACAATTAAATATAACGAGCATACCGTTGAACATGAAAGCGAACATGTGCTTGAAGATTTACGCGGACGCCTATCTCAACAAGGAATGGATTTTGACACTTACCTCAAAGTACGCAGTACAACTCTTGAGCAGTTCAAAAAAGATGAGGTTGAGCCTGTTGCCAAGAAGCGCCTTGAACGTTCATTAATTTTGGATGAAATTGTCAAACAAGAAAAAGTGGAAATAGATAATTCTCAATTAGACGCCGAGTTTAGCAATGTACTAAATTCTTACGCGATGCAGGGCGTTAATGTGCGCGGACGCAATAAAAAAGAACAACAACAAATTACGCAAAGCCTTGTGATGCAGTCCGCTAACACGCTCATCACTCGCGGGGCATTGGACATCTTGAAGTCCATTGCCATTGGCGAATATAAGACGCCTGAAGAACGCCAAACTGCTAAAGAGGCGCAAAAAGCCCTCGAAGCAGAATCAGGCACAAAGACCGAAGAAGAAGCGGGCGCGGCTTAATCTCAGACCCAAGCTTTATATTTCATTAATAAAATTCAAATATCAGCAAGCTAATATTGTCCCAAATTAAAAGGAGACAGCATGATCCCAGATTTTAAAAATATAGTTCCGATGGTTGTTGAATCAACCGGACGCGGCGAACGCGCTTATGACATTTATTCGTTATTACTCAAGGAACGAATTATTTTCCTTGGCACAGGCATTGACGATCAGGTTGCAAATGTGATCGTTGCACAATTACTTTTCTTAAATCACGAAGATCCTGAAAAAGAAATTCAGATGTACATTAATTCACCAGGCGGCGTAATCTACGCTGGCTTGGCAATTTATGACACCATGCAAATGATCACCAATCCGATCAGCACCGTCGCCGTGGGCGTTACCGCTTCATTTGGTACTGTCTTATTGACTGCTGGCACAAAAGGCAGACGCTACGCTTTGCCAAATGCTACCATCCACATGCACCAACCACTTGGCGGCGCGCAGGGGCAGGCAACAGATATTGAAATTCAGGCAAAACAAATTATGCGCCTAAAGGTATTGCTTAATGGCGTAATGGCAAAGCACACGGGTCAACCATTGGAAGTGATCGAGCGCGATCTTGACCGCGATTATTATCTTGATGCCAAGCAAGCTGTTGATTATGG
>VFJR01000144.1 GCA_009885945.1 Anaerolineaceae bacterium | reverse complement strand
TTTAACGGCGTGCCTGTATTAGCAGGTGAAATGTTCGTGCAGTTGAATGAAAACAGCGATGTTTTAGCAGTGGGCGGAGAGACACTTTCAAATATTTCTTTGGATACCACTCCAAGATTGGATGCAACAAATGCAGTTGCCAGGGCGATGACGTATGTTTCTCAATTGTATGGCATAGATACTGCGGAACTTGCCGCCACCGAGCCTGAGTTGTGGATCTATGACCCCTCCCTGCTGACAGCGGTTGACGGACCGACCGAATTGGTCTGGAAATTAAACGTGTTCGCGCTTAACAAATCTCTGCCGATCAACGAACTCACTTTAATCAACGCGCACACTGGCGCAACAGCTCTTTCCTTTAGCCAGGAAAACTTTGCTTTTGAATATCAAATATATAATTCCAATAACGACACGGATAAATCAAACGATACTGAAGTTTGCCATAAGATTGACACAAACCCTGATATCGCTGCAGAAACATGGGACGACACTGTTGGTAACTGCGCAAATGGAACGGCAAATGGCGACGACACCACCGAAAAAGTTCAAGAAAATCTTGAAAAAACCTACAATTATTTTCTAAACGTACTTGGGCATGCTGGACCCATAGGCAATGGCAGAAACGGCGGCACAAACATCATCAAAGTGTATGTTCATTATGGCAACGCTACTTATTTCGATCAATTTAACGGCGAAATGATCTTTGGCAACGACGCCAACGCGCAGGCGAGGGACATTGTAGCGCATGAATATGGGCACATTGTCATCAGCAATACTGCGCGCTTGTTTCAGTATTATCAATCCGGCGCCATCGCCGAATCGATGTCGGACATATTCGGCGAAGTTATTCAGCACGCCGGCGGTTATCGCGACGGCTCAGCGGTGGACTGGACAATTGCTGCGCGAAACATGGCAACCCCATATACCATGACAGATCTCGGTACTTATCTTGCCGCAAATGCTGATTGCACAGGCACACGGGTTAGTCCTCAATATTTTACAACCTGCGACAACGGCGGCATTCACACCATCAATGCAGTTAGCAACTACGCCGCTTATACACTTGCAAGTACTGTTGGCTCCGGCTGGTCTGCTGAAGAAGTCAGCGCCCTGTACTACGAAGCCCTAACCACCGGATTAACCAGCGGTTCTGATTACACCGATTTAGCCTCAGCGCTTAGGCAAGCTTGTCTGAACCTAATAGGGGAAGCTATTGGTGATGCATTCGGAAATTATTACGGAACAGTTTTAGCCGGAGACTGCGACTCGCTAAATACTGTGCTGGTCACTTCAGGCATGGACACACAACCCGCCTCAGGCGGCAGTCCAAACGCCGATTACTGCCCCACAGTTGCTGATGACCCCAATGTATTATTTTCAGATGACATGGAAAACAGCACAGCTGTCACAGCCAATTGGACCCGAAGTGGATGGAATACATCCAGCTTGAACGCCGCGTATAGCCCAAATGGCATAAAAACAATCGCTTTGTGGGCAGATGATAATAAAGTTATTGCGCCAAGCGAATCTATTTTGACAATGACCAACCCAGTCACACTTGCGCCCACCCTGCCAAGTGCATACTTATATTTCAAACATTATTATGGATTTGAAAATGGTTTTGGAACAGGCACAAATGACGGCGGCGTGATCGAATCTTCTATTGACGGCGGCACAAACTGGGTACCATTATCCGCTGTAAATATGATCAATGGATACAATGGCGTGATTGACGACGCAGGAAATTCACTGAACACGCGCCCCGCGTTTGTAAAAGAAAGCCGCGGTTACGTTGGCACACGCGTGGATATTACCAGCCTTAAGGGAAATAACGTAAAATTCCGCTGGCGCATGGCTGTGGACGAGGTCGGCTATGACAACGGCTGGTTCGTGGATGACGTGAGCGTATACTCTTGCGTTACAGGTGTCATTGTGTCAATACCAGTATCATTCCAATCAGCAAAAGATAAAGATGGAGATATCCTAGAATATAGAGAACCATCAGGCTATTCAGACACCGCTACACCTACCGACGTCACCAGCCTAAGCGACTATTTCAAGATCGGAGATTATGGCGCCGACAGGCAATATCGCGCGATTCTTTCCTTTAATACACAAAACTTGCCAGACACAGCTGTCATCACAGATACAAAAATTTGTATAAGAAAGTTTGATCTGGTCGGAACCGATGACCCGTTTACGTGGGTCACCCCCAATCCCATTATTGGCAAACCACCGATTCCTACCAATTTGTTTGTGGATATAAAGAAAGGCTTCTTTGGCACAGGTACGCTCACAGAGCAAAAAATTCTTAAACATGAAGATTTCAACGCAGGAGCTTCTTTGCTAAAAATCGCCACCTTTAGCCGTACACCTGCAAGCACAACAATTTGCCCCCCTTCTACGATATCTTCACCAGGAATATGGTACTACGCCACTATCCCCTCAAGCAGTCTCTATATAGGTACAACATCAGGCGCCAACACCCAACTTAGACTGCGTTTTTCGAAAGACGACAACGACGATATGAAC
>VFJR01000080.1 GCA_009885945.1 Anaerolineaceae bacterium | reverse complement strand
TTCGCTATCCTTAATGGGGCGGGAAGCATTGGCGACATCAGTCTCGCCAGTCTTGCAAAAACGTTCAAAACCTGCGCCTGTACCAATGCTATCAACAGTAATATTGCCAGCATAGCCTTCCTGTTGGAAGAGTTCAGACATGCGCTCGGAAATCGGGAACACAGTGGATGAACCAGCAGTGACGATGTCACCGGTGACTGCATCTGGTGCGTACATTGCCATTGGGTCAGCGGTGGGTTCAACAACAACAGGTGCATCGGTGGCAGTGGGCTCAGCGGCTTGTGTTTCCACAACGGCGGGAGCACATGCGGCGAGCACGAAGCTCATTACTACAGCTACTAACATTAACGAACGAACAATTTTAGACATTTAATTTCTCCTTTTGTTTTATGTACACGCCGATATTATCAGGGGCGCTTTAATGTCAATGGAAGGTTGGGTTAACGTTGGGTTAATAAATTTAAGAGAATAGAGAATGGAGAATGGTTAATTTACTATTCTCCATTCTCTGTTTTCTATTACAATCCCCTATATGAATAAAACTCCCCTTTCCCTCATCCCTGAATACCGTGACTATGTTTGGGGTGGATCAAAACTTCGCCCTGAGGTTGTACCCACTGCTGAGGCATGGATCGTGTATGCAAACAACCGCGTCGCTTCTGGAATTTATGCTGGGCACATCCTGGCGGAACTGGCAGAAGACTTCGGGGAGGCTTTGCTCGGCTCTCGTGCAGTTGCACTAACAGGGAAGCGTTTCCCTTTATTGATAAAAATCCTAGACGCGGCACAGTGGCTTTCGTTACAAGTTCACCCAAATGACGCGCAGGCAAAAAAACTGGAAGGCGAGAATTTCTTTGGTAAAACCGAAGCATGGCATATTTTAGAAAATGAGCCAAACGCAAAATTAATTGCGGGGATGAAAAAGAATATCACAGCCGAGGCTTTGGCTGATTCGATCAAGAACGGGACCATTCTCGAAACAGTGGAACAAGTTGAAGTAAAAGCTGGAGACACGTTATTTATGAAACCAGGCACTATTCACGCGCTGGGACCTGGCTTGCTGATCTATGAAGTGCAACAAACATCTGATATTACATATCGCGTATACGATTGGGGACGCCCGCAAACAGAGACGCGCAAACTGCACATCGAGAAAGCGCTGGCGGTTTCTAACCCTGCTATGATTTCTGCTGTTGTGCCTGCACCCTATATGAATGACGGCGATGTAAAGACTTTAACTCAATGTGAGTATTTTAAGCTGGATACTATTTTGGTTGAAAAGAAGACTCTTGAGATGAAGACCTTGGGCGAATCGTTTCACGCGTTGACCATGCTGGATGGTGAGAGTCAAATTTCGGTTGATGGCGAAGCGTTTGTGATCAAAAAATTTGAGACGGTATTAATTCCTGCTAGTTGCGGGATCTATCAAATTCAACCGCTTGGGAAAGCACGGATATTGAAAGCAAGTGTATAAAAAATGCCCGCCACATATTTGGCAGGCATTGTCTCCAAATGGAGACCTACTAAGGAGGAGGAGAAAACGCAGTTTTATCTTTGTGCCGCCACAGACAAAGGCTAAGGCTGCGAATTTTCAGAGGGGAGTTTGTTCTTGCCAATTCCAGGTATTGATATCTGAAATTGCGCGATAGGCAGTCAGGTCAAGTTGAAGAGGGGTAACGGATATGTATCCTTCAGATAGCGCGCCAACATCGGTGCCTGTTTCAACAACACCAGTAGGCGCTTCACCGCCAATCCAATAATAGGGTCTGCCGCGCGGGTCAACACGCTCATCAAGGCGGCTGTGATACACGCGCAAGCCCTGACGTGTAATTCTAAATCCGCGAATTTCATTATGCTTTAAGAATGGGATGTTGACATTGAGCAATGTATCTGCTGGGAGCCCATGTTCCAGTACATTTTGTACTGCAATACTAGCGGCATAAGCAGATGCAGAAAAATCAATTTGCCCAATGTGTCCTTCGGGAACTTCCAACGAAACAGCTACCCCTGGTACGCCAGCAATGACTGCTTCCATAGCAGCGGTGACTGTACCAGAGTAAGTAACATCGTGCCCAAGGTTTGCGCCTACATTAATGCCTGATACAACGAGATCAAATTTTTCTTTGAAGTAACCAAGGGTGGCAAGCGCCACACAATCAGAAGGCGCGCCATCACTGCCGAAAGCTTGCGTTCCGTCTTCAAGGCGAAACTCTCGCAAGCGTAATGCACGATCGAGTGTTTTGACATGTCCCCCACCAGACCAGTTTCGATCTGGAGCTAGGATGGTGACATTCCCTATTTTTCTCATTTCTTGGGTGAGCGCCAGAAGCCCTGGAGCAAGTACACCATCATCATTTGTAACTAAGATTTGCTTTGTCATTTTAATTTCCTGTCGAATTTTCGATTATGCACTGGCTAAACCTGCCATACGCATAAAAACATTTCCTATATATCGCATCCCCCAACTACTCAATATTCTGAAGGCGCTCCATTCTTTATGGCTATGAACTTTCGTGGCATCTTTTTTTAATGCCTTCAATAAGTCTTTGGCGGTGCTGCCTTCAAATTCAGTTGTACCAAAACCAATTGTGTCGATGATATGCGCATCACTGCTGCCAGTGTGAGTTAAGTTGACATGGCTTGCCAACACTTTGGCATAATGGTTGCTCATGCGATCAATAGATGTACCGTTGTACACCTCAATACCGATCAAGGTATCTGCTACTTTTGGGTTGCGCAATGCACGCAAGATAGAGTACGCGTTTAAGCTCTTCATGCCCATTCCGCCTGCCATAGGATGCGGGGCAATGCACACGCCGCCCAGTTTGCGAACTTTCAAAACGGTCTCGATCAATGAAAGCCCTGGTTCCACTGGCTGAGTAATGAATAATGCCAGTAAGTCGCCTTCGGCGGTAGTAATTTCGATCCCTGGAATAACTTCAATTCCGTAGTGCGGAGCAAGCTCTAAAGCCAGCAATGAACCTTTAATTTCGTCGTGATCGGTAATAGCGATGACATTCAATCCGATCTGTTTTGCGCGCCTTAAGACAGAGGCAACAGAGGCTGTGCCGTCATAACTGAAATTTGTGTGAATGTGTAAATCTGCGAGTCCCATAATTTTTTACTCCTTATTATGTAGAAAGTGTAATCCTGCATTATTAAGAATGCGTGAAGGATGTTTTAAGAAATTGTGTCAGTTTTGTTAAAAGCTCTACCCGCCCTAAAAGCGGAGCGGGTAGAGAGAAATAAGAGCAGAGCAAGGAGGAGAAGATGATCAGTTTACGCACGGTTTTGCTTTTGCAAATAGTCACGGCGTTTGCGAGCTGCGTCTACAGAAATGACGGTCGCTAATGAGAAAAAGATGATTGAGGCAATAATTGGTTCCATAGTTCAAATGATACAACAAGGTTGTTATCTCAGATTTAAGGTTAAGTTAACGATCGGTAAACAAATTTACTAACTACTCGACTCAAAATCATCATCTTTTTTTCGCCTTTAAGGCAGCGGCACCGTACTGGCAGAGTAAGAGGCGCAATTTTTTTCAAAATTTACCAATAAGAATCCTTGGCAAACTTATACACCTTGGCATCATGGCAACTTAACAGATCACACGCAAGGTACTTAGCTCAAAGTATATTTGCGGGTTTTCTTTGAGCAGGAAAATGAAAATTTTTTTGAGTTGGACGGAGTTCTTCGATTGGCATACTAAGGACGCGCTCGCAAATATTGGCGATTTGCAAAGCGGACGCGCCTCCATTTTGAATAGGCATAAGGCGTTTTAGCTCAGCAACATCCAAGTTCGTGTAGGTCTGTTTACCCAGGGCAAGCGCAACAAATGTACAAGTGGATTGTTGAGTAATTACAACTTCTGCGTTGGCAATCATGGAATTAATATCACCGCTAGTAAATACTGTCGATTCTGGTGCGATTTTGTGAATTTCACGAATGGCTCTTTCTGCATTTTCCAAGGGGTGTAATTTGAAAATCATTTGCCTGCCTGCAGCAATCTTTTTGCATTTATGAATAAAAGAAGAGCGATCATCGTATCGAAAGGTTTCGCGCAAAGGTGAAGTAGCCACCAATATATAATCATGGAAAGGAAATGCATTTGGGCGGGCACTTTCTAGGTTATCAAAATTAGGAATGCCTGTTACTGAAATTTTTTCGGGGCGAACCCCTTTGCGCACAAAAAGCTCTGCGTATCCTTCGGATGCTACACAAAACAAATCATACTGATTGGATAATCCGCTAGTGGCTGTGTTTGCAAGATACCTGGGAAGCTTTAATTTCTTGACTATTTGATACATCAAACCTTCGGGCTCAGTAATACCTTCTTGAACTAGGATAATACGGGAGTCGAGAATATTCTTTTGAATTAACAAATCACTACAAGTGATAATTAAATCATAGCGGCGCGCTTCCCCTCGCAAATCAACATTCAGAGCATGGCGAGAAAGATATTCTTCTGTTTCTCTTTTATGGCGCCCTCCCAAAACAGTAAAACCCAGCCAGTTCATTTTGGCGAAGATATTTACGATACCATCTGCATAGTAAGGGGTGAAATAGCAGAGATATTTATTCATCAAGTTTTTTGCTATGGCGTGCATTTGAGTTGTTTGATTCAAGGATCCGCATACAAAAAGAATATTTCTCATAATAAACTCCTTTGGGTTGCTTGAGTTTAGCAAATAGATATTAACTACAAAACAACAATTTTTTAAGATACGGTTTAAGTTTCAGTCGACACATCCTTTACCTGTTGTTAACATATTCTTTTAGGTATGTTAACGTCGGTAAACTATAGTCAAATGACCAACCTAACCAATAGAGAAATAATGACCCGTAAAAATTTGGATTACGAACTGCAAACCATCCGTGAAGACCTGCTGATATTAAGCAGCATGGTCGAGAATGCACTGCGCGAATCCGCCAGTATTTTGCTGGAATACAACTTAGAAAAATGCCAAAAAATAATTACAAATGACGCACTCATCAATCAAAAAAGATACGAGCTAGAAGCCGAGATAGTCGCTACAATCGCCAAACAGTCGCCGGTTACGAGAGATTTACGACTTCTTTCTTCTACAATGACAATTTGTTCAGAGTTGGAACGAATCGGAGATTACGCAAAGTCTGTTGCAAAATCAAAACTACGCCTGCAAGAAGTTGATATTCCTCGCATCAATGGCATTGCTTGTAATATGGGATTAACAGCAATGGACATGCTCCATCGCGCGATGACTGCTTTTGTAATAGGGGATATCCAAACAGCTAAACGAATCATTCCTGAAGATGATAAATGTGACGGAATGTATGAACAGGTATATTCCGAGTTAATGAAATTAGTTAGTAAAGATTTGCGAAACGTAAATTATGTGAACATTTTTTTATCCATCGCTCATAGTTTAGAACGCGCCGGGGATCGGGTAACGAATATTTGCGAGCGCACTATTTATGTTGAAACAGGTGAATTAGACCTGAATTTGGCAAGCATAGACGGTTTATAGTTTTATGGAAACAATAGCGGCAATTGACGTTGGTTCTAATGCAATGCGTTTGGTCATTGGAAGAGCAAATTATGATGGGAAAGTAGAAATCGTTGAAAATTTACGCTTACCAGTGCGATTAGGGCGTGAAGCATTTGGAGATGGGCACATAAGCGAACAGACGGCGCAGCAAGCAATAGATGCGTTTCGACAGTTTTCAAAAATAATAAAAGACCATCATGTTAATAAATTTCGCGCAGTTGCTACAAGCGCAATGCGGGAAGCAAAAAATAGCGACCTATTATGCAACCGTATAATGCGAGCAACTGGAATTGAGGTTGAAATTATTAGCGGAGAAGAAGAAGCTCGTCTGATTCATCTAGCCGTAATTCGCAAAGTAGAAATTAAAGATAAATATGCAATGATGGTCGATATTGGCGGCGGCAGTGTAGAAGTGACCCTTTCACTAGGGAAAAACATTATCTCAACCGAAAGTTACAACATGGGGACCGTACGACTTCTAGAAAAACTGGAAGGAAAAACAACTCAACAATCGTTTGTTAAATTAACACGCGAGTATGCAGAAACTGCCAAACGTCGTATTGACCGCGAAATAGGCGATAAAAAAGTAATGCTATGTATTGGCACAGGCGGCAATATTGAAGAAATGGGGAATCTGCGTAAAAAGATATTTAAAAGGGAAAGTGACGCCCGCATCACAGTCGAAGAATTAGATACTCTCGTTGAATTACTGGGAAAGCTCAAGACCCCAGAGAGGATGCAAAAATTTAAATTAAGACCAGATCGAGCCGATGTGATTCTGCCTGCGTCTATTGTTCTACAAATGATTGTTCATGAAGCTAATGTAAAAGAAATCCTCATACCGCGAGTAGGTTTAAAAGACGGAATATTATTTGACCTAGCGCAAAGATTTATAAAAAGAGTACAGCCGTCTACGCGGGAACAAGTTTGGGTTTCAGCAACCCAACTTGGCAATAAATATCAACTTGATTTTGAGCATGGGAGTTTCGTCTCTCGTTTTGCATGCATATTATTTGATCAAACTAGATCGCTACATGAACTAGATAAAGAATATAGATTGTTGCTTGAAGTTGCGGCTCTGCTTCATGATATAGGGCATTTCATTGGCGCGACAGATCACCATAAGCACGGATATTATATTTTCACTGCAAACCCTTTGATTGGCTTGCATGAAAGACAACAACAGATCGTGGCGAATATTATTCGCTATCATCGAAAATCAGCGCCAAGTATTCAAGATGAGAACTTCCGCACCATGCAGCCTAAAGATCGTTTGATTACCACCAAGCTTTCCGCATTAATGCGCCTTGCAGATGGGTTAGACGTGAGTCATACACAACATATTACCAATGTTTTAGTTGAAAAAGAAAAAAAAGGCTGGCAGATGACAATCAAAGGTAAGGGCGATCAAACGCTAGCAATATGGGCATTAGAAAAACGCCGTTCTTTATTCCAAGATGTGTTTGGCATAACACTTGAGATCGAAAATAACTAAGGAGATCAGTATGAATATATATTTAATTCGACATGCAATTGCAACTGAAGAAGGCAGCGATGAACACGAAGATTTTGAACGCCCGTTAACTACCGAAGGACGCAAAAAGATGCGCATGATTGCAAAAGGATTAAAAGGGATTGGTGTAGGTCTTGATCTTATTTTATCAAGCCCCTATATTCGCGCGCGCGAAACAGCTGAAATACTTGCAGATACTTTTAAAATTAAAAACTCGGAAATTACGTACAGTGAAAATCTTATACCTCTAGGAGATCCTGATCACTTAATTTCAGAGCTCAACGAAAAATATGCAGTTGACAGTATCGCCATCGTCGGACATGAACCAAATCTTAGCTCGTTGACAGGACTACTGATCAGTGAAAATGCAAAAATAGAAATAATATTTAAAAAGGGCGGGGTCTGCAAACTTAGCGCAGATAATTTACATCATACCCGCACAGCAACATTAGAATGGCTTGTAACACCAAAAATCTTAGTCGAAATTGCAGAAAAATAGATTCATCACATAAAGCCATGATACAAGAAACTCTCGATCTTACCAGCTCAGATTTATACATAAACCGTGAATTAAGCCTGCTTGAATTTCAGCGCCGCGTACTGGCAGAAGCTTGGGATGAAAAAAATCCATTGCTTGAAAGATTAAAGTTTATTGCTATTTTTGGCTCAAATATAGATGAGCTTTTCATGGTACGTGTTTCTGGTATATACAAACAAGTAGAAGCACGTCTCATGCAAGTTTCTTTAGATGGAATGACCCCACCTGAAGAACTCGCTGCAATTCGCAAGCTTTCACTGGAGTTAATGACTGAAGCTCAACACTGCCTTCATAAAAAAATACTTCCAAAATTAGACAAAGAAGGCGTCCATATTCTTGACTACCAGAAATTAAGTAAATCGCAAAAAGAGCGCGCTGATAAATATTTCCATGAAGTTGTATATCCCGTACTCACGCCGCTTGCCCTTGACCCAGGTCACCCTTTCCCGCACATCTCCAACCTTAGTCTTAACCTTGCCATTGTAATTCGAGACAAAAAAGGAAATGAAAAATTCGCGCGTCTAAAAGTACCCAATACATTACCGAGTTTAATTCCCATTAAAAGATCATCGGGCAGTGTTCGAAAAGACGGAACTATCCCCCACCATCATTACTTCGTCTGGTTAGATCAGGTAATTTCTTCAAACCTCGATAATCTGTTCCCTGGCTTAGAAGTAGAAGCTGCATATCCTTTCCGCATTGTACGTGATGCCGATATTGAAATTCAAGAACTTGAAGCAGATGATTTACTCGAATCCATGCAGCAAAGTATTAGGAAAAGAAAGTTCGGCTCAGTAGTTCAAGCAACCATTAACGAATCTATGCCTGCAAATATTCGGGAATTACTTATTGAAAACCTTGAGATTAACGCAAATGATGTATATATACTTAATAACCCGCTTGGGCTAAGCAGCCTGTGGCAGGTATACAATGATGTTGAACGGCATGATCTAAAATATCCGATTTACAAAGCGCGCATACCAAAAAAACTCAGAAAAATGTCGAGCCCGACAGATTTGTTTGAAATTATCCGTACCGAAAATATCCTTCTTCATCATCCTTACGATTCCTTCAACCCTGTTATAGATTTTATTACTACTGCGGCACACGACCCTCAGGTATTAGCCATTAAACAAACTTTGTATCGTGTTGGCGCCAACGCCCCGGTAGTAGATGCACTTTTAGATGCTGCCGAACGCGGCAAACAAGTAGCTGTACTTGTAGAATTAAAAGCAAGGTTTGATGAAGAATCAAATATTGGCTGGGCGCAAAAACTAGAAGAAGCCGGTGTGCATGTAGTATATGGCTTAGTAGGTTTAAAAACACACTGTAAGATCACAATGGTTATTCGTAAAGAAGGTGATGGAATACGTCGGTATTTACATTTGGCAACCGGGAATTACAATGCGGTTACATCGCGAATGTATGAAGATTTTGGAATTTTCACAAGCGATGAAGAAATAGGCGCTGACGCAACAGATCTTTTCAACTATCTTACAGGATATTCAACAAAGCAAGATTATCGCAAGCTATTAGTAGCTCCTACAACACTGCGTAAAAGACTTGAGGAACTGATTATTCGTGAAATTGAACATGCACAGGCAGGGTATAAAGCACATCTTATTTTCAAAGTAAACTCAATTGCAGACCCTGAAATGATCCAACTTTTATACAAAGCTTCAAAAGCAGGGGTACGTGTTGATTTACTTGTACGGGGAATATGCTGCTTGCGCCCCAACATAAAAGATATCAGCGAGAATATCCGCGTCATAAGCATAGTAGGGCGCTATCTTGAACACAGCAGAATGTATTACTTTCAAAACAATGGCGACGATGAAATTTATCTGGGCAGCGCAGACTTAATGCCGCGCAACCTTAACCACCGCGTAGAAGTAGTTTTTCCGGTAGAGAACAAGAAAGCCATCCTTCACTTAAGACAAGACATATTGGAAACCTACCTAAAAGATAATGTACATGCATACATGCTTGATTCCAATGGATACTATAGCCGCTTACTACCCGATGGTTCAAGCGACATAACCGATTCGCAAGCGCAGTTTATGAGTTAAGAAATCGTTAACACGGTATTCAAAATAAATTAACTCAATCCGCCTATAATAATACCTACACATTATGTCTCATTACTTTCTTGGTCATCGATCTATTTCCATGCTGCCAACAGCAAAAGTATACCCACCTGTATCAGCTGGAGAATTACACTCTGTTTTGTATCAAGTACCGCTTGAAACAGTAACTGAAAAAATTACATCTCACCTAGAAGCCAATTCTGAAATCCCAGGTGTTGTTTTACTTCAAAATGGGAAATTCCATAGTTCGATTCCTCGCAGTAAAATGTTTGAACGGCTGGGTCACAGATATGGCGTGGAATTATTCCTTCGAAAACCGATTGTAGAATTACAGGTAAATTTACAAAACCCCACAACAATCATCCCCCACAATATACGCATCAACGAAGCAGTTAATATTGCGCTTGCCAGAAAAGCCGATAATATCTTCGATGCATTGGTAGTGGAGTATAGCGACAATAACTATCACATGTTAGATATGCATATCTTACTAGGCGCTCAATCACTCATCCTAGAAAATTCCAACAACGTGATCAGCAGCTTAAATCGAATTGAGAAATCCATCAAAGCCGAAATACCTCTCGATGCCGCCTTAGATATGATCATTGACGCGATCAAGCGTGTAGCGCCTTATCACCGCGCTCTTATTCTTATCAGGCCAGACCGCTGGAAGTCGATCTACAGCCAACATCCTATTCTTTATCGCCTTTCAGATAATTTAAATTACCACCCATTCATTAAATCCATCTCTCAAACTCAGCAACATGTTCACTTAGAAGATACACAAACCATAGCTGAATGGAAAGGAATGGATACAGTCGGGAAAGCACGTACCTGGTTAGGCTTCCCCATTCTTACGGCACGCGGGCTTGACGGCATTCTTTCGCTGAGTCGTATCAGCGCATCCCCTTTTAGTTCTAATGAAATAGATATGGTGAAAATATTTTCAGAAATCATTGGCATTGCGATCAACAGGGACAGCGATGACAGTTTATTTAAAGATATGATCAAACGTAAATTTCTTTAGTTTTGCGCTAAAATTAATTCTTGAGACTCTCGTATAATCTTACAACAAGGTGAATATAATGGAAATTCAAAACGTCGAACTGAATAATGGTATAGGGGTCATTAAATTAAAGGGCAAATTGGATATTGTGGGTGCAGGCGAAATTGGCATCAAGTTTGCCGCTTATTGCTCTGGAGAAAACAACCGCATCATTGTTGATTTATCTGAAGTGTCTTTTCTGGCATCGATAGGCATTCAAACCCTCGTTGTAAACGCAAAATCACTGGCAAGCCGCAATGGAAAGATGGTGCTCTTAAACCCATCTGAAGAAGTTCATGCAGTACTTGAAATGACAGGAATTTCTGCCATCATCCCAATATACAATATGCTCGAAACTGCCGAGGCGTTTTTACTCGCATCTTAAATTTATGGTCACTCAAAAATGGGGATTTCAAAATAAAAGACACTGCCGCGCCCCTCTTCACTCTCAACCCAAATTTTGCCATTGTGCGCATCTACAATATGTTTTGAAATAGACAAACCCAAGCCTGTGCCTGATCCTGTGCGCGAAGAATCAGCACGATAGAATCTTTCAAATACACGAGATAGACTCTCAGCAGGAATTCCGATTCCTGTATCCCGCACAGCGAATCTAATTGCACTGGTAGCTGCTTCTGCTTCGAGAACAATTTCACCCTCAGGTTTGGTGAACTTAATGGCATTATGTATTAAATTAACCAAAACCTGCTCCAAGCGCATTTTATCGCCTTTGATTTGACGAAGAGTATCCTCGCACTTGATGTGCAAATTAATATGAGAGCGCTCGGCTTGCATTTTCATACGATCCATTACATTAAGTAGTAATTTTTTTGGATGCAATGAAACAAGTATTAATTCCACTTGACCAGACTCGATCCGCGATAGATCCAATAACTCTTGCGCCATTTGGGTAAGCGCATCCACTTCAGTGGAGATTCTGCCAAGGAAACGCGGACCAGCTTGCGGGTCCGAAAGAGCGCCGCTTTGTAACGTCTCGGTCAAGGCTTTAAGAGATGCAAGCGGGGTGCGTAATTCATGCGAGACATTTGAGACAAAATCACGGCGCACTGTTTCCAGCTTCCGTACACGAGTCAAATCTTGAATTAGAAGCAGGCTGCCATTTGAATGTTTATCGGGAATGGCAATAAATTGCACAAATTGATGACGTGCAGGGATATCCACGCTCTCACTTTGTAATTCGTGCAATTGCTGACAGCGCCTCCACGTTTCCACTAGCTGATGATTACGCACAACTTCTGCAACACTGTGCCCAAGAGGGTCACTTACTCCAAAAAGTTTGCGCGCCGCAGGGTTTGCAAATTGCACCTGCCCCGCAGAGTCTACAATTAAAACGCCGTCAGTAAGCTGTTCGAGTACAGTCGCGAGGCGGGCTGTTTCAGATTGAGATGTCGAAAGCTGCAAATCAAAAGTCGTTTGCAAAGAGCTAATTGCACTGGAAAGACTTTCAAGGTTTTTAACATCAGTTGGAAGGTTTTCAGGAGAATATTTTATAAGTTTAATATATCTATCAATTCTTCTTTTTAAATCATAATATCGCCACCCAAAAAATGCAGCCAGAAGAAATAAAAAAAACACAGTTGTCCAAACTGTAAAATTCATCCTTCAGCCTTCATAATTCATCCTTTGTCTTCATCCTTCAAACCGATACCCTCCGCCCCGCACTGTCACAATGCGCACTGGGCTGGCAGAATCTTTTTCAATTTTCTGGCGCAGCCAGCGCACATGTACATCTACTGTACGGCTGTCACCTATAAAATCCCAACCCCAAACACGCTCTAAAATAAATTCACGGGTAAGCATTTGACGACGATGTTCGGCAAGAAATAAAAGTAGTTCGTATTCTTTAGGCTTGAGGGCTACCACTTCGCTATCCAAAGTAACTTCACGGCGCGTCAAGTCAATGATCAGGGTATCAAAAGTTAGCTTTTCATGAGGAATATCTGCAGATTTGGCGTTTCCCATTTCTTCACGCAATAAACGTGTACGCCTCAGTTGAGCTTTCACTCGCGCCATTAACTCGCGCATGGAAAATGGCTTGGTTAAATAATCATCTGCACCAACCTCAAGACCTACAACGCGGTCAATTTCATCGTCACGGGCAGTCAGCATTAGGATTGAGGTTGTCATCTCTTTCCGCAGAATGCGTGCCACCTCAAAGCCATCCATCTCAGGGAGCATGATATCCAAGACGATTAAATCAGGCTTCAGCCTGCGGGCTGATTCAAGCGCAGAGCGCCCATCCCCAACAGATTCAACGATGTATCCTTCTTTTTTTAAATTATAAGTAAGGGTTTCTTGCAAAGATGGTTCGTCTTCTACGATCAATATAGTTTCAGCCATACGATTCAATATACCATAACAAGATATTAATTTGTTAATAACAGGTTAAGTTTAGTAAATAGTTTTTAGGGATGCTTTGTAACCCCTCTATCGAGGGATACGGAAACAGCCTATTAATGTTAAATTTGAAACATGTATTTAAAGCTTTATTGGCTTCTTGTTCTTTTTACATGTGCGTATATCACTACCCAAACAGCATGCAGCCCCGCAGCACCTGTTTCTGAAAACCCAACATTGGTCAATCATATGCCTACTCAAACACCATCCTCAACCCTTGCAGGTAGCTGGAGCGCGGCACCACCCATGCAGGTCGCCCATTCTGCTCATGCCGTTGTAAGTTCAAATTCTGCAATTTATGCGCTCGGCGGTACAAACGAAAAAGGAAAACCTATACTCGAGCTTGAAACGTTTGACGGGACCGAGTGGAAAACAGAAACATCTCTGCCCGGGCACGGGTTAAACGCTCCAACCGCATCTATCATAAACAACAAAATTTACATTGCGGGCGGGTTCACCGCAACTACAAGCCTGCCTACCGATGAAGTTTTAATCTACGACTTGCAATCACAACAATGGGGCGCCGCCGCTCCTCTACCCAATCCGCGCGGAGGTCATGCCGCAGTAGTATTAAATGACAGAATTCATCTCTTAGGTGGCGGCAACTCCCAATCTACGATTGCAGATCATAGCGAATATGACCCAGCCACAAACATGTGGCGTGAACTAGCGCCTTTGCCGCGCGCACAAGGCAGCCCTGCCGCAGTAGTGGTTAATGGGAAAATTTATGTACTTGGCGGCAGAAGCGGATATTCAGATTTTGGCGATGTTTATATTTACGACCCAACTTCTGATTCATGGTCAACAGGTCCTGCAATTGAACCGCGCGGCACCGCCGGCGCAGTATTCTATTGCGGCAGTATTTATTTATTCGGCGGAGAATCACAAGCCCAAAAGAAAAATTTAGACAGTGTCTTACGCCTGGATATTCAAAAAAATAGTTGGGAACCAGCCTCACCAATGCCTAGCCCACGAAAATTTGCGCGGGCTGTTTTATTTGAAAACTCAGTTTACATTGTTGGCGGGAGCGTGGTTTTAGCAAACAGCCATTCGCCCATTGGAAGTTCTTCTGTAGAAAAATTCACTCAACCAGATTGTCAGTAGTACATGCAACAAATACAAATAAAAAAAATGTTCCGTGGCATAAAAGCTCACGGAACATTTTTTTATATTACGTTTTACTCTGTATCATCCACTACGTACTCGTCATCCGCCACACCGTCACCATCTAAATCAACATCAAAATAGATGCCATTCGGATCGGCGTCAGTCCATTCGGCATAGTTAACGTACACAGTAGAACCTTGCTGAAGAATAAGCCCTTCGGCAGCGAACTCGTCTTCTAGTTCGTCTGTGATGCGCGTTAGGTAGAAGTCAAATATTCCTTCATTGTTCAACTTCTCGGCATCCACTAGCAAATCACCTGCTTTGGTATCCAAATAAACAGTAATGATTCCACCACCTTGAATATCTGCGCCTTGCACTTCAAAATAATAATCAGCTTCAGCATCTGGGTTTTCGATACCGACCACAATATAAGGAGATTCATCTGCTTCAGTTTCATAGGCGATAGTTTGTTCAGCGGGGTAAAAATAAGCTGTATCCACTTGCCCAGGTTCAAGATAAATACCCTCCACACCGATCGTAAAACCAGGTCCAATCATCACAAGGTCGGTAATTGATTCTTCGGTTAAGGCACTGCCGTCAATTTCAATGTTTACATTGATACCAGCAGGGATTAAATACATTGGTTCTGGCGCATTGCCGCTGGCATCCATACGAAATTCATGGTATTTCGCATTTGGAATTTCATTAACGATCTTGCCGTCAACATATCCCAAACGATTGCCGTTTTCATCAGTAATGAGAATGTGCCCTTCACCATCCAAAAATATCTGGTTGTATTGCTGGGCGGAAGATGCAAGCACACCGCCCACCCTGCCCCAAAAACCACCACCCTCACAGAAAGGGCAATTCTGCAGTTCAAGGCGGGCAGATGTAGGAGTGAGATCCAGTGTTTGCGAATCAGCATTACCAGACCAAACATCCGACTCAACTTGCGGGTTAATGGATGTTTCATACGTCCATGAATTATCACGGGAATCTACAAAAAGCTCGCGCGTTTCGCCGGGGTAATTATTATCGTACACGAGAATGGCGAATAAGCCATCGCCTTTGTCTTCAACGCCAACGGGTGTAATGGCATGGCCGCTGTCTGCGCTATAAATACCAATGGTATATGTTTCACCATTTACATCCATTTGCTGAACAACGTCCAATATTTCCATTGGCGTACCTTTAATCACATTCCCCACAGTAGGATCAACAGCCTGAGTAGCCCACCAATACGCTATTTCACGCTGAAGCGCTTCATCATTAATGTCCAATTCACTGGCAACAGACGCGCCAAAATCTGACGCAGAAACTTGATTGGTATACATCATCAGACTTAATACAGCCATGCCTTCACAATGACCGCCTGCCATGTCGCCATTAATTTGCTCCATCCATTGCTCGGCGGGAGGCGTCAGCGTGCAATTATCTCCGTCAAGCCGCGCACAGACCTGATCGCCGAACATGCGGCGCAATTCGCTAGCCGTTAAATTGGTAGCAGGGATATCATCGCCATAATTAGGAAAGCTAAATCCATTTTCAGCAGGATTAAACCCAAAGTCATAGACCACCTCGCCGGGCACGCCAGTTGACAGAGGTTCTTCTGTGCTAAAGCCCTCATCAGCAGGCTCTTGGGTAGTGTATTCATCATCATAGTAATCACCATCTTCTTCCGCACCGCAAGACGAAAGAAGCAGACTAAATACAACCAAGAGAGAAAGAGTAAAAAATAGTGATCGTTTTTGCATAAAAAACTCCTTTATTTACAATGAAGATGATTTTGAAGACAAGTATATTTTAATTTAATAAACCTATTAGCCGCCTTGCATATTACTATCAATATATTTGCTTATACAGTCACGTATAATGCTATAATGAGTTTGTGACCTCCCGCCCAATGATATTTCGAATTCACGCTGTTCAACGCATGTTTGAAAGGCGCATCACGCAAAATAATGTGCGGCAGGTTTTGCAATCGGGGGAAATGATCGACGACTATTCAGACGAAATGCCCTATCCCAGTGGTTTAATGCTGGGCAAGCTTGGAAAACGCCCCCTGCATGTAGTAATGGCAGAGAACACCAAAGATAACGAACTGGTTATCATTACCACGTACGAGCCAAACTTATCACAATGGAAAGCGGGGTTTAGAAGCAGACGTTTATGATATGTTTTATTTGTAACAAGGGCGAAACCGCTCAAGGCACAACGTCAGTATTACTAGAACGTGAAGATATATCGTTGACGATTCATAACGTGCCCGTGCTGGTCTGCCAAATCTGCAACGAAGCGTACGCTGACGAAGGCGTAACTGCCAGTTTGCTCAATGAAGCAGAAAAAATGGCGAATGACGGCATAAAAGTAGTAAGTCATGATTTTGCATTGGCTGACAAGTACCCACAGCCATATTCATAATTATTTCATCAATCCATCAGATTTTACAGAAAGGAAAGGATATCAAATTGGCTAAGGTAAATTATCAATACGAAAAACGTCAAAAAGAATTGGCAAAAAAACGCAAGAAAGAACAAAAAGAAAAGCTAAAACAAATTAAAAAGAACGTCCAGACTCAAGAACCACAAGGCGCACAGCAATCTCAAGAAACTCCCCCAGCGCAATCGCCAGAGCAATAAAACTTTCTTGTAACTTGAAGCCAACAAAATGTAACTGCTTAGCCATGTCGTTGCGAGGCGGGCTCTTGCTCTTCCCGCCGAAGCAATCTTATTGCATAAGGAGACTGCTTCGGCAAAGACTAAGAGCGGCCTCGCAGCGACATGATTAATAGGCTAAGCAGTTACAATAAAATAGACCAACCCTGTACAACAAGGGTTGGTCTATTTTCAATTAATAACTGATGTTACGCACCGTCCCGCAGGCGTTGTCCTGAGCCTGTCGAAGGATTTGAGCAGCACAACAAGGTTTTTTCAAGGAACCTGTGGGCATTCTGCGGCAAAGAAAAAGATAAGCACAATCTTCATAATCTACTCCTAAACTAAATTTACTGCGCTGATCATCTCACTTTTTATCCATACAATTCTTTCCTAAAAAACTCGGGTAAAGCAAACGCGCCTTTGTGTATATCAGGATTAATATATTCATTTACGCCCGGAGGATACGGAGTCTTTAATCCATTTTCCCATGGCGTATTAGAGACATACATAAAGCCAATGCC
>VFJR01000072.1 GCA_009885945.1 Anaerolineaceae bacterium | reverse complement strand
CGAAAAAAGAATTCTGTAACCGCCCATTTGCCGAAAGGTTTCTTGGCGCGAATGGCAAAAAATACCTCTACAGCCACATCCGCTTCTCTACTTTAGCGGAAACTAAAGTAAAAAAGAAAGTATTCTTGTAGAAACAGAAGTAAAACTGCCCATCTTGTTTGAGGGTGTAGAGATCGCTTCTGCTTTGCGAATTGACATGCTGATTGAAAAATGCGTTATTGCAGAACTTAAATCGGTAGAGAAAATGAATCCAGTTTACGAGGCGCAATTGCTAACTTATCTTCGCTTGAGTAAAGTTCGGCTTGGTTTTCTTATCAACTTTAATGTATCTCATCTCAAAGACGGTATAAAGCGAATCGTCGTTTAAAACTTCGTGTCCTTTGTGTTTAAAAGATTTTAATTTAGGAGTAATTCATGGCAAATATTCATCAATTTGAAGTGATCGTAATTGGCGGCGGTGGGGCGGGGCTTATGGCGGGGTTGTACGCATCGAAGAATGCAAAGACTGCTGTCATTAGCAAGATGTACCCTACACGTTCGCACACTGGCGCGGCGCAGGGCGGCATCTCTGCGGCGTTGGGAAATTATGAAGAAGATAAACCCGAATGGCACATGTATGACACCGTCAAAGGGTCGGATTATTTGGGCGATCAAGACGCAATTGAATTCATGACCAATGAAGCGGTTGATGCGGTGCTTGAGCTTGAACATATGGGCTTGCCGTTTGACCGTACGCCTGAGGGCAGAATATCTCAGCGTCCATTTGGCGGTCATACCAACAACGAAACAGGCAAACCAGTCCGCCGCGCTGCACATGCCGCTGACCGCACAGGTCATATGATTTTGCAAACGTTATATCAGCAATGCATTAAAAATAAAGTAACTTTCTTTGATGAATATCAAGTGATTGATTTTATTATGGTGGATGGCAAAGCCACAGGCGTTGTGGCGGTTGAGCTTTCCACTGGCGAGCTGCATACCTTTCATGCCAAAGCTGTGATCTTTGCCACAGGTGGATATGGACGTGTCTTTGAAGTAACATCCAATGCTTATGCTTATACTGGCGATGGCGCTTCCATTTTGTTGCGTAAAGGAATTCCGTTGGAAGATATGGAGTTCTTCCAATTTCATCCCACGGGCATTTATAAACTGGGCATTCTAATTACTGAAGGCGCGCGCGGTGAAGGTGCGGTCTTGATCAACGATAAGGGTGAACGCTTCATGCCCAAGTATGCGCCGACAGTCAAAGACCTTGCTTCACGTGATGTTGTATCTCGCGCGATTTACACTGAAATTAAAGAAGGCCGCGGAATTGATGGCAAGAATTATGTCTATTTGGATATTCGTCCTGAAACGGTAAATAAATACGCTAAAGAAGATGGAAAGACAAACCCAGACGGTTCTCCTCTTACCATTACGGCTGATACTGTATTAAAGAAGATTCCCGACATCGTGGATTTTTGCCGAGTCTACCTTGGAGTTGATCCTGTCACTCAAATGATGCCCACTCAGCCAACCGCGCATTATGCGATGGGTGGAATCCCCACCAATAAATTTGGTGAAGTGGTTGTGGATGATAAAGGCACAACGGTGCCCGGTTTGTTTGCGGCGGGTGAGTGCGCGTGCGTATCTGTGCATGGTGCGAATCGCCTGGGCACAAACTCATTGCTCGATCTGGTTGTCTTTGGCAAACATGCGGGCTTGAAAGCGGCAGAGTATGCCAAGTCTGCTGAATGGACGAAAATGCCCGGGGACGCTGAATCAGCTTCACGCGCGGAGTTTGATGCGCTGTTGAAGGGTTCGGGAAAAGTCAACGTGTATGATTTATCCAACGAGATGAAAAACGTCATGTTCGCCGAAGTCGGTATTTATAGAAATGAAAAAGATATGCAATCTGCTTTAGAAAAAGTGCGCGACATGCAAAAGCGATTCAAAGAAGTGAAAGTTAGCGACACGGGAAAAATTTTCAACACCGAATTGTTGAACGCTTGGGAGCTTGGCAACCTGCTGGACATTGCTGAAGTAGTTGCCGCAAGCGCGTTGAATCGTAAAGAGAGTCGCGGCGGTCATTCACGCGAGGATTATCCTGATCGAGATGATGTCAATTGGTTGAAGCACACTTTGATTTCAAAGAAAGACGGCAAGCTTGAAATCAAATACAAACCCGTTGTCATTACAAAACATCAGCCCAAGCCGAGAGTGTATTAAGTTGTCAAGTTCCAAGTGTCAGGTGTCAGGTTTCTTGTCACATCAGATACCTTAGATACTTCACACACTTACAGGAGATTTTATGGAAATCACAATAAAAATATTTAGATACAATCCCGAAAAAGATACACGCGGACATTATGAAACTTATAAAGTCGAAGGTCATGAAAATGACCGTGTCTTGGATGTGCTTGAATTGGTGAAGGGTCATGAAGACGGTTCGCTTTCGTTCCGCCGTTCGTGCGCGCATGGCGTGTGCGGCTCGGATGCGATGCGCATCAATGGACGCAATATGCTGGCATGCAAGACGTTAATTCGTGATGTTGGCGCAAATATTACCGTTGAGCCTTTGCTTGGTTTGAAAGTAGCAAAAGATTTAATTGTGGATATGGATCCATTTTTTGATAATTATAAGAAGATGCTTCCTTATTTGATCAACGACAGCCCATTGCCCGCTGATGGCAAGGAACGTTTGCAAAGCCCCGCACAGCGCGCGCGCTTTGATGAGGCAACCAAATGTATTATGTGCGCGGCGTGTACAACATCCTGCCCGTCTTTTTGGGCAAGTGATGAGTATTATGGACCCGCGGCGCTGGTCACGGCGCACCGCTTTATCTTTGACAGCCGCGATGAGGGCGCCGCTCAACGCTTGCAGGTGTTGAGTGAGACTAACGGCACAGTGCGCTGTCACACGGCGTATAACTGTACCGAAGCTTGCCCGCGTGATATTCATATCACCCAAGCCATTGGCGAATTGAAGATGGCGATGGTGACAGGAAAGTTGGATTGAGTTCAGTAATCAGTAAATAGTTAGCAGTGATCAGTGCAAGCCGTGTCTGCGAGGATGCGGCTTGTTTTATAATAGTTGCAATGGAGTAACACAATGAACATTCTAAAATTAGCTGCCTTTTCTTATAACGCCAAAGGCGGAAACCCCGCCGGCGTTGCATTTTGCGACGAAATGCCAAGTGATGCAGAAATGTTGAAAATCGCGAAAGAAGCGGGATATTCCGAAACTGCCTTTTTGGTAAAGCACGCGGATAGCTGGCGAGTGCGTTATTTTGCGCCAGAAACAGAAGTGCCCTTCTGCGGTCACGCTACTATTGCGTTAGGCGCGGCGCTTGGAGAACGCTTTGGCGTAGGCACCTACAAATTAATTTTGAATCAAAGCGAGATCACCGTCAGTGCAAAAAAATCTATAGATAATATTATTACCGCAACTCTTCAATCCCCAGAAACATTTTCTGAGGACGCTCCAAAAGAATATGTAGAAAAAATCCTGACAGCATTTAATCTTAGCAAAGAAGAATTAGATGCCTATTTTCCAATTCGCTTTGCATCTGCTGGCGCAAAGCATTTGATCGTTGCCGTAAAAAATCGTAAAAGATTAGCAGATATGAGCTATCCTTTTGATCTGGTGAAAACACTGATGGCAGAAAAAGGATTAGTCACCATTTGCCTTATTTGGAATGAAGCCGATAATGTCTTTCACGCTCGTAATGCTTTTGCTTCTGGTGGCATTTACGAAGACCCAGCCACGGGTGCGGCTGCGGCGGCTTTAGCGGGATATTTGCGTGATATTAATTGGCGCGGCAATCAATCATTTACAATATTTCAAGGCGAAGATATGGGCGTGCCATCGCGTTTATCGGTACAATATACTTCGTTGCTTGGCGAGAGCATTAAAGTCAGCGGTGAAGTGCGTCCAATTCTTGAGAAGGAATAATATGTCAAAAATACAAATCGAAAATTCCATCGTCTCTGCTCATTGGCTAAAAGAAAATCTTTTAGCTGAAAACCTTGTCATCTTTGACGCCAGTATGAAGCCGATATTTCCTGTTGCCAATCCTATTGAAGAAACCCTAACTTACATTCCCAACTCGTTGCGTTTTGATTTTGACGATGTGCTTCACGACAAAAATACGCCACTTCCGCACATGATGCCTACGCCTGAATTCTTCACAGAAGAAATGCAAAAGATGGGCGTCAATAAAGACAGTGTCATTATTGCCTATGACAAAATCGGTATTTACTCCAGCCCGCGCGCGTGGTGGATGTTGCGTGCAATGGGGCATGATCAAGTTGCGGTATTAGATGGCGGAATGCCAGCCTGGATTCAAGCAGGATACGAAACCATGCTGACTCTCGCGCCTCAGCCGACTCAACGCGGAAACTTCGCTTCGCAACCACGCCCAGGCTTGCTCGTTGATGCGAGTTATGTTTCCCACGCCTTAGCAGATTCATCTTTCAGCGTAATTGATGCGCGTTCGGCGGGACGATTCAAAGGTCAAGACCCAGAACCGAGGCTAGGCGTAAGAAGCGGTCACATTCCCAACGCAATCAATGTCCCATTTGGCGATGTGCTCGAAGGTGGGAAACTGGCGCATCCATCAAAGCTAAAATCTATTTTTGAAAAATATCAAAATAAGCAAATGATCTTTAGTTGCGGCTCAGGTGTTACATCTTGTGTGCTGGCTTTGGCGGCAGAACAGGCGGGTCATAAAGAACTTGCTGTATATGATGGCTCGTGGAGCGAGTGGGGGCTTGATGCTTCTGGCTTGCCGGTTACAACAGAGTAGGTGACAAATGAATTTTTTTCAATACCAGCTTGGACGTATGAAATTAGTAATGCGCGGCAAAAATAAAATTATGGGTTGGAACATGACCCTTGATGAAGTGCAGGCATTTTTTGCAAGCCAACATAAAACTGTTTTGACCTTTTTTGGATATTCAAAAAATTACGAAAATGAAAAAGAGATGTTGGAAATAGTAAAAAATGTATTGTCTAAATATAAACCAGAGACAACATTGGTTAATATTGGCGGGACAAATGGGGGCATGGGTTCGGCATATCCGCTGGCAAAGTCTTTGGGGTTTACCACTACAGGTATTACATCCACGCGCGGCATTAAATATAAAGTTCAAATTAGCGAGGCAGTGGATTATGTTTGTTTTATAAAAGATGCTCAATGGGGCGGGAAACTGCCAAGTTCTAATGAGCTTAGCCCTACATCAAAAGCAATGGTACTGTGCAGTGATGTTTTGGTTAGTATCGGCGGCGGAAAAATCACCAGAGATGAATTGCTTTACGGAAAAGAATTGGGGAAGTCAGTTGAGTTTTACTCTGCCGAGCATGAGCATCAATCTACAAATGCGCATTCAAGAAAAATGGACTTACCAACTCCTGAATCTTTTTTGGGCGATGCCGATGAAATATTTGGAAACACTCATAAAAAAAATTGAATTTACAGACAGCGGCATAATCCATTGGCTAAATAGATGTATACTGGAAGTTACTATTTAAATTCTATTGCGTTAAACATAGTTTTCTATATCTCGATTTTTGATTAGTGAGGACTTTATGTACGAAAGTTTTTTTCGAGCCATTAAATCAGGGAACCTTGAGGAAGTGCAGCGTCTGCTTTCTTTGGATCCAGAACAAATTAACACGAAGGAAAATGGCGTGGGTCCCGTCTTGGTGGCGGCTTACAATCGTAAAATGGAGATTGCCAATTTTCTTGCCGAAAAAGCAGGGATGCTCAATATTTTTGAGGCTTGTGCAATGGGGCGTAACAATCAGATCATGATGCACCTTGCACGTGACCATCAGTTGGTAAATGCCTATGCCGAAGATGGTTTTCAACCGCTGGGGTTGGCTAGTTTTTTTGGTCAGTTGGAAACTGTTAAGTTATTGGTTCAGGCGGGGGCTTTGCTTAATTCATCTTCCAAGAATATTTTGAATGCATCTGCTTTGCAATCTGCCGCGGCGACTGGCGAAAAAAATATTGTTTTGTATTTATTAGAAAAAGGCGCAGACCCAAATATAAGAGAGAACAGCGGTTATACACCTTTGCACGCAGCTGCCCAAAATGGGGACGTAGATATTATTCGCGCCTTGCTTTTTAATGGCGCTGACCTGCAAGCAGTAGGTGATGATGGTAAAAAGCCAATTGACATGGCAATGGAAAAAAACCACGAAGAAGCCACGCGTTTGCTCAAACAAGGCATCACTCGCCGCTTTCGTAATATGAAACCCAGGCTCGATAACGAATAGATAAATTAAAAATTTTCAACGCGGCTAATCACGGTCCCCATCTTGGTTGATAGTCGCAATAATCATTATTGGTTAGTCGCCGCAGGTCGCTTCCATCTGTGCGCACAATATAAATTTCACAGCCATGGTCCTCATTCATTTTGTCATAATAAGCCGTAAAAGCTACCCACTTGCCGTCAGGTGAAAAGGATGGTCCTTGGGCGTTGCCTCCAGCAGGGGATAACTGACGTAGATTTGTTCCATCCGCATTCATAATATACACTTCACGATGCCAAGATTCGCCAGAATAAGTCACAATAGATGCGCCATCTGGCGACCAATCGCTTCTTCCGCGCAGGGCGGGCAGGTTTGTAATGCGGGTAACTTTTTTACCATTTAGATCCATTGTATACAGTTGATTGCTTCCATCTAGATCAGAGGCAAATAGGATTAATGCTCCTGTTGGCGACCAAGTTGGATCCCAGCCTGTAATTCGCGGAATGTT
>VFJR01000130.1 GCA_009885945.1 Anaerolineaceae bacterium | reverse complement strand
GAGCAGGCGTTGAGGGGCAAGAGTCGCTTTCAGCTGAGACATAAAATCATGGGCAGAAACAGCCGCCAGTTCAGGTGTGAAGCGTTGCGTGATGACAGCATCTACTTGATAGCGGGCAAATAATTCTGCGCGTTCATCTGGCATGGTCAAGTATTTAATTTCAGCATTTGAAAGAACAGCGGCAGGATGCGGATCAAATGTTAAAACAACGGCAGGCGCGCCATTTGCATGGGCGCCTGCCGTAAGTAATTTGATAATCTCCTGATGCCCGCGATGCACGCCATCAAAGACGCCAATGGTCAGCCAGGAATTTTGATAGCTCGCATCCGTAAGCGAACGATGATGTTGCATTTATTCAGTGAAAAATACTTTCTTCGGCTGCCATTCAATGGAGCCGTCTTCGTTAACCGCTTTCATCATCAGCGCAACCAATTCGCCTTGCGTGCTAATACCGCGAACCTGATCGTTATCAATGTCTGATTCTTTTGCCTTAACGCGATGACCATGACGCACATCTTCTACTTCATCAGGGCTGAGTTCAACGGCTGTCCAATCGCCAAGCGCTTCGGCGGCAGGGATAAGATATTGATACCAATTGTTAGCAGTGAAGGCTTCTTGAATTTTTCGCAGAGGGGTTGCATCACGCAATGAAAAACGTCCGCTCTTGGTGCGGCGCAAACCAACGAGGTATGCCCCACAGCCCAAATTTACACCGAGATCATTAGCAAGCGAACGAACGTACGTGCCCGATGAACAATGCACGTCAATGACCACTTCGGGGGGCGCCCATTCAAGCACTTCAAGATGATGCACTTGAATGATGCGCGGCGCAAGCTCTACTTCTTCACCTTGACGCGCCATTTCATAAGCTTTACGTCCACCTACTTTTACGGCTGAATATGGCGGCGGAGTTTGAGTGATCTCACCCACAAATTTCTGCAGCTCAGCATCAAATTGCGCTTCAGTTACATTGACAGGCTGGCTGGGTGTGGTGAATTTTCCATCTGCATCGAAGGTATCTGTTGCAGAGCCAAGACGAATGATGGCTTGATACTTTTTATCAGAAGCTGAAACATACTCGCTGAGACGCACAGCAGGACCGACCAGCACGACCAATACACCCGAAGCGCGGGGATCGAGTGTACCGGTATGACCTGCGCGGCGCAATCCAGTGCCATTGCGAATGGCTTGGACAACGTCATGCGATGTCATACCTACAGGCTTGTCAATGACCAGCACGCCTGAGATGGCATTCTTCATATCTTGACTGCTCACTTTATTTTCCTCCTCGGAATAAACTTTTATAAAATAGGAGAGAGGCAGGGACCTCTGCTCGTTTTATCTATCTCTGGTTTACAAAGATAGTAATACCTAAATTATGACACAATAGATTACAAGCCGAGCATTTCGCGCGTGACTTGCAATACTTCTTTTTGAACATCGCTCAACGCCCCGCTGACATCTGCTCCTGCTGCGGCGGCGTGACCACCCCCGCCAAAGTGTTTGGCAATAGGGGAAATATCCACGCCCTTTTCCAAAGCACGCCAGGAGATCTTCACTTTATTGTCGCTTTGTTCAACGAAAATCATACCTACTTTAAAACCATCCACTGCTGATATGGTGTTGATCAAATCAGCGTCATCATTACCAGAATAACCTGCTTTTTTACGATCTTCCAGAGTTAACGAAGTCCACACAATCCCATTTTTACGTTCGAGAGTAGATAAGCCAGAACCCCAATATTTGGTTGCTTCATAACTGCGCCGAATTAATCCGCGCATATAAATCTCGGGCATATCCACGCCTGTTTCCATTAATGTGGCGGCTTGACGCATTGCGCTGGGCGTGACATTTGAGGTGCGAAAGCCAAGTGTGTCTGTAATGATGCCAGTTAATAATGCCGCGGCAACGGGTTGAGTGATCTGCAATCCCCATGCAGGCAAATATTTGGTGAGAATGGCGGCTGTCGCCACTTCTTCGCCTTCAATGAGATTTAATTTTCCGAATTTTTGATTGGTGATGTGGTGATCAATGTTAATATCAGACCCGCCAATGGATTCAAAGGGTTTGCCTGTACGCTTAAAGTCGGCGCAATCCACTGTGATGAATGTATCGTATTCCCCTTCTATTTTTGTTTTAATCTGATCGCGCCCTTCAAGATATTTAAAGGATGCTGGCGCGCCATCTGCTAGAACCATTTGCACTTTTTTACCCGCCTGCTTGAGCGCAATTCCTAGCCCGAGCAAAGAGCCAACGGCATCTCCATCGGGTCGTACATGTGAAGCAATCAATATACGATTTGCTTTTTCGATCCGTTCTTTTATTGCCCCTATGATTTCATCTGTCATTGTTTTGAGTACCTCTCACCGATTTACGATTTTGGTGGTTGAGTAGCCGCGTTCTTGTACTTTGCGGCGTATCGAAACCACAATTTACGATTTTTAAAAACACATATCTATTTCTTATTACGCAGTTCTGCCAATACTCTTTCAATTTGATCTGCATTTTCTGGGGTTGGATCCCAGTGAAAACGCAAACGCGGGAAGGCGCGTAATTCCATGCGCTGTGAAAGTTCACGGCGAATAAATCCGCTGGCGCTTTTCATTCCTGCTAAGATTTCCTTGCTTCTGCCAGAACCTTCTATAGCAGAGACATAGATCTCTGCCCAGGCAAGTTCTTTATCTACTTTAACATCGGTGATAAAGACTTGCTCTAGGCGAGGATCATTAATCTCACGGATAAGCATTACCGAGAGTTCTTGCTTAATACGGTCTTGAATACGTTGAAGTCTAATTCCTGAAGGCATGGTTTGATTTACGCTTTTGGTGGTTGAGTAGCCGCGCTCTTGTTCTTCGCGGCATATCGAAACCACAATTTATGAGTTTTCAACAGTATAACAAACTAATATATCTGATGGTTGAATATCACTAAAATTCTTGAACCCAACACCGCACTCAAATCCTTGCTTAATTTCTTTCACATCATCTTTCTCATGGCGTAAAGAACCCATATCCCCTTCAAAGACAATGTCGGCGCCGCGATATAAACGGGCTTTGGCATTACGGCGCAGTTCACCTTCGGTTACGCGGCATCCTGCTACCCTGCCAAACTTGGAAGCCGTAAAGACCTGCAACACTTGTGCGCGCCCAATTATTTTTTCTACGGTCACAGGCGCTAACATACCCTTAAGCGCTTTTTCAATATCCTCGGTCATGCGATAGATAATTTCATAAAGACGAATATCAACGCCTTCTTTATCAGCAGTACGGCGGGCATCTACATCCGCTTGTACATTAAAGCCGACGATGATGGCTTTAGACGCAGAAGCCAGCATGACATCATTGTTTCCAATATTGCCTGTCTCAGCATGAAGGATTTTTAATCCGATCTCGCCTTCGCCCAATTTATTAAGTTCAGTAACAATTGGGTCTAGCGAACCTTGTACATCTGCCTTGATGATCAGGTTCAAGCCCTTGGTTTCACCAATTTGAACATTGGCAAATAAATCTTCAAGAGACATTTTCTTCTTTGCTTGCGCCTGTCCTTTTATGGCTTCAAGCCTCTCGCTAATAATAGCGCGGGCTTCTTTTTCAGTTGCTACGACACGGAATAAATCTCCAGCGGAAGGAACGTCGCTTAAGCCCATCACAGCTACAGGTGTAGAAGGACCGGCTTTCTTAATTGGCTTGCCTTTGAAATCATTAATTGCTTTTAATTTTCCGTAGGATGTTCCAGCTACAACAATGTCGCCTGATTCAAGCGTGCCGTTTTGAACGAGGAAAGTTGCCAATACACCTTTGGATTTATCCAGTTCAGCTTCAATCACTGTGCCGATGACAACGCCGGCTGGGTTGGCACGAATCTCGGCATTATCTGCCACCAACAAAACACCTTCGAGCAAATCATCAATGCCTTGATTTAGTTTTGCAGAAACAGGTATCACCATGGTATTGCCGCCCCAATCATCGGGCACAAGTTCAAGCTCTGCAAGTTGTTGTTTTACTCGATCGGGATTGGCATTGGCTTTATCTACTTTATTTAATGCTACAAGTATCGGCACACGCGCGGCTTTGGCATGTGCAATCGCTTCGCGCGTTTGAGGCATTACACCATCGTCTGCCGCCACTACTAAGATGACCACATCTGCACCCTGAGCCCCGCGTGCGCGCATTTGTGTAAATGCGGCATGGCCGGGCGTATCGAGAAAAGTGATTAAACGTCCTTTTTGTTCAACTTGATACGCGCCAATATGCTGGGTAATACCACCGGCTTCACCAGCGGCTACTTCAGTAGTTCGAATGGCATCTAACAAACTGGTCTTGCCATGATCTACATGTCCCAAAATAGTCACAACGGGCGGGCGTGGTTTTAAATGTTTTTCATCTTCGCCAGCGATCATTTGCCGCCAAAGCGGCACCTCCCCCATTTCCTTTTTTACTTCCTCTTCGATCACTTCAGGCGTGGCATCAAAACCGTATTCAGCCACCACAATCGCGGCGGTATCAAAATCCACCGACTGATTAATAGTAGCCATGACACCATTGGTCATTAATTTTTTAATAATCTCAATTGGGCTTTTTTCGATCATTTGCGCCAGATCACGAATGACAATACTGGCGGGTAAATCAATCTTTTTATTACTCATGGGTCCACCTCCGAATAATTACAAATAAACTCTCGGCGGGCAAACCCATGAATTATGATTTACATGGTTTTTTCGCCCGCATCCTGCGGCAAAGATTTCATAAAAGTTTCCAAACGAACTCTGTCATCTGGCGACAAATCTGTTTTGAGTGCATTAGCCAAAACACCTTTTAAACCACGCTCCCAACAATCACGGCGATCATGTAAATACGCGCCTCGTCCAGCCAACTTACCAGAAATATCTACAACCACTCCATCAGTTGTGCGCACAACACGCAGCATCTGTCTTTTGGGTTGAACAGTGCGGCAACCCACGCAAGTTCTTTGGGGCACATGCTTCATGCGTAGCACAGGTTTCTTCGTCACGTTCCTAGAATATTATTACCAGGTATCGCCCGCGACATCATCATCGCCGCGCTTATGCACTTTGCGTCCCACCACTGCGCCAAGGTCTTCGTCAAATTCCAGCGCCACGCTTTTCTTCTTGCCTTTTTTATCTTTATCTTTCTTTTTATCGCTTGAATCATCTTCTGTTTCAGGAGCGGTTTGGAAGATCTCTGGCTTCATTTGGAATAACTCATCCAATGAAACGCCGTCCTTGGCATGTTCGTCTTCAAGCGCATCTTTCTCGTTGGATTTCTTCCCGTCTTTCTTCGCTTCAGCCTGCTTATTCAAATCGAGCATTTCTTCTGCTGAAACGACCTCTGCCGCATCTGCAATTGGAGCAACTTCCTGCACCTCAGGTTCTGGGAAGGTTAAGGCGCCTACAATTTCTTCTATGTTTTGCATTGCCTTGGGACCAATGCCTGCTAAGCCAAGTACTTTATCTGGATTGCTTTTCAATGCAAATAGCAAATCGCCGACGGTATCAAAACCAGCTTCGGTAAGAATGTTGAAAACGTGCTCTTTGAATCCAGCCTGCTCAAGTTTTGTAGTGAATGCGCCAGATGGAATATCCGCTTTTACAGCAGCAACCAATTGCTCAGAAGCGCGAATCGCTTCCTGTTTAATCTGAACAGTACGACGTTCAACTTTATCTACAAATTGGGCTAACGCACTATATTCTTCCGGCGTAATAGGTCGTCCTTCAGCCTTCTTTGTTAAAATTTCCTGAATATGAGGGAGCATTTCTACAGCAGCTGGAACGGTCTCAGCAAACACCGCATCACCCTGCAAACGATTAATGACATCGCCAGCGGCTTCAATCACAGATTTGATATCAATGCGCCAGCCAGTAAGCTTTGCGGCGAGGCGGGCATTTTGCCCATCCCGTCCAATTGCAAGGCTTAGCTGATCTTCCATTACAACCACAGTAGCTGTGCGCGCGCTTTCATTATCTACGAGATATACGCCGCTAACACGCGCCGGACTAATGGCTTTGGAAATATAAATAACAGGATCTTGATCCCATTGAATGATGTCAATTTTTTCGTCGTGCAATTCTTTTACAATAGCCTGAATACGCACGCCTTTGATACCCACACATGCGCCCACAGGATCAATACCGGCTTGTGTAGCAGAGACTGCCACTTTTGCACGCGCACCCGGCTCACGGGAAATAGCGCGAATTTCTACAACACCATGATAAATTTCTGGAACTTCATTTTCTAGTAAACGGCGCAAAAAGTTGCGATGCGCACGCGAGAGAATAATCTGCGGTCCGCGTGACCCTTCTTTTACTTCCAGCACAACCGCGCGAATGCGATCGTGAAGTTTTAATCGTTCGCCAGGAACCTTTTGATTGGCTGGCATCACGCCTTCGGCTTTCATGTCTAAGCCAATGGTTGCGCCTTGAGCATTAGAAGCCTGCACAATACCGGAAACAATCTCACCCACCTGGCGTTGAAAA
This sequence comes from Anaerolineaceae bacterium, assembly GCA_009885945.1. Classification (GTDB taxonomy): domain Bacteria; phylum Chloroflexota; class Anaerolineae; order Anaerolineales; family Villigracilaceae; genus VFJR01. Next base: position 8,955 of record VFJR01000130.1, on the reverse strand, counting down.
TATTCCATTTGGTTGGAACGTTCTGCTTCCCGAATTCTTTGCTGAATTACCTGACGCGCAGTCTGTGCGGCAACGCGCCCAAAATCTGCAGGGGTTGTCTCAACAACAACCATGTCGCCAAGCTGGGCTTCTGCAGTAACCTTACGCGCATCTTCCAACGCAACTTCGGTCTTGAATTCCTGCACATCTTCAACCACTTCCTTCTCGGCATAGATCAATACTTTGCCAGAATCAGGGTCTAATTTGGCTTCGACATATTGCGCTGTGGATGCGCTAACAGCCCGCCGATAAGCAGAAACCATCGCCGCTTCAATTGCAGCAACAATTACATCTTTGGAGAGTTGTTTTTCTTCCAACACTTCGTTGAAAGCCAGTGCGAATTCGTTCTTTGTCATGCTACCTTGCTCCCTTTTTAGAGACTTCCTTGGTATACAAGCAGAAAAGTGGGGGTTGCCCACTTCTCGATGCGTTCAATATTGGTTCTACGTACTAACGGCATTTTAGCATACTGAGAGGGAAGATGCAAGCATAATTTTGTTGGACATTTCGCTAAAAGACATTAAAATAGAGGCACATCGTAAATATAAGGAGAGCCTGTGAGTAAGTGGCCTGGAAAATATATAATTGGTTTGACTGGTAATATTGCAACCGGAAAAAGTGTTGTGCGCCGCATGTTGGAACATCTTGGGGCATATACCATTGACGCAGACTCCCTCTCCCATCGCGCCATTTCAAAAGGCGGTCCTGCCTATCAACTTGTCATTGATAAATTTGGAAAATGGTTGATCGACAAAGACGGCGAAATTGACCGCACCAAATTGGGTACCCTTACCTTTGCAGATGGGGAAGCCATGAAACAGCTTGAAGATCTGATTCATCCATTTGTGATTCAAGCCATAGAAGTTTTGATCCAACGCGCGCCCCAACCTGTGGTCGTAATAGAAGCGATCAAACTCTTGGAAAGCTCTTTGCGCCAAAGCTGTGACAGTATTTGGGTCAGTGATGCCAGCGAAGACGTTCAAGTGGATCGCTTGATAAGAAAACGTGAAATGACCCGCGCACAAGCGCTGGAACGCATCAAATTTCAATCTGCGCAAAATGATAAATTGCGCCTTGCAAACGTAATCGTTAAGAATAGCGGATCTTATGAAGATTTGTGGAAGCAAGTTAGCGATGAATGGCAAAAAACCATTCCAAGCGGCACTGCAGAAACCCCAACCTTGATCGGTATCAAAGCAACTCCCAGCGGTGACCTTACAATTGCGCGCGGCAAACCCAAAAACTCCGCCGAAATTGCGGGGCTGATCACGCGCCTTAGCAAGAACCAACAAAAGATGACATCTGATGACGTCATGGCAAGTTTTGGAGACAAGGCATATTTATTACTCAAAGCTGGCGATCAAATTGTAGGATTGGCCGGCTGGCAAGTGGAAAATCTTGTAGCACGCACCACCGATCTTTACCTTGAAAGTTCCTTGGATGCCGACAAAGCCCTTGAAACAATTCTTACAGAGGTAGAAAAAGCATCCCGCGATTTACAAGCAGAAGCATCACTACTATTCCCACTTAAAGAAATGACCGCCCATGAAGCCGTCTTTAAAAAATTAGGGTACGAACAAAAACCGCCTGACGCTCTCGGCGTGCAAGCTTGGGAAGACGCCGCAAAAGAATTATCCACCGCAAAAAATGCGCTGTACTTTAAACAATTACGTCAGGATCGCGTCCTACGCCCGATATAATCTGAATATTTATTGTCCATTATCCCGCCTCTCCAAACATAAGCAAGATGATGGACAAAGGATTACTTCAGGGTGGATTTAACTTTTGATGATTATTTTATAAAACATAAATAGATATAACGTGACTGAATTTCTCAATAACCTCTTTTTTATATTTCAACGTCTCAACCTGCTGAGTGTCGTGGACATTCTTTTGGTAACCTTGATATTCTTTGGACTGCTGTATACATTACGCGATACACAGGCTTTGGTGTTGCTGCGCGGCGTTATCCTATTGGTCATCGTGATCATTTTATTAACCACTCTTGTAGATTTGCCTGCATTTTCATATCTTGTCCAAAATACTTTGCCAGCGCTCCTACTCGCCATCCCAGTTATTTTTGCGCCAGAGATTCGGCGCACTCTGGAAAGAATTGGGCGAGCCGGCAACCTTTGGACTAGTACAACAAAACCAGCCGAATCCGACTTTACAGAAACCCTGCGCGCGGTTGTAACCGCCGCCGTACGTCTTTCAGCACGTAAACATGGCGCGCTGATTATTCTGCAAAGACTGGACTCGCTGGAAGAATATATTCGCAGTGGTGTACAAATGAAAGCGCTTGTTACTCCCGAACTATTATTGCAAATATTTTACCCAAACACACCTTTGCATGACGGCGCAGTGATTATCACAGGGTCTACTATTGCCGCGGCTGCTTGTGTAATGCCTCTTTCAGCCAGCGGCGTCTTAAACCGCACACCAGACAGACAAATGGGATTACGCCACCGAGCCTCATTAGGAACTTCAGAATCAAGCGATGCCATCGCGCTTGTCGTTTCTGAAGAAAGCGGCTCCATTTCTATTGCGCACGCCGGTAAATTATTGCGGCGCCTCGACCCCGATCGATTGGAAGATATCCTAATTGCATTCTTTCAATCCTCTGAAGAACAAAGCAAAAGAAATTTTCTGCAATATTTTTTACCTGGCTTATTCATCCGCAAGAAAGATAAATAAAATGCTTCGTTGGATATCTAATAACTTTCGCACTTTTCTTTGGGCACTGGCAATTTCAATTGCAGTGTGGATTGCCGCCGTCACCACCTCTGACCCTGATGAAACACACTTATATCCAATATCTATTCCCATCGAAATTGTAGGACAAGATAGCGGAACCATTATCAGCGCAGATATCCCAAAAGAAGTGAGTATCAGCCTGCGCGCACCTCGTTCAGTGTGGATGCGCCTCAACGCCAACCCCGGAACTGTTCGGGCTATTTTAGATTTATCAAAGCTGACAGCGGGTACTTATTCCCGCACCTTGCAAATTCAAGTGGACGAACGCCCCGTTCGTATTATTGCAGTCTCTCCTGCTTCGGTGGAATTAACGCTTGAAGAATTAGAGATAAAAGTAATAGACGTTGATATTAATCTAAACGGCGATCTGGCAATTGGCTATCAGGCGGGCGAATCAAAGATCGAGCCAGAACAAATCACGTTATCTGGACCCAGTTCCCAGGTCCAGAAGGTGAAGCGCGCAGAAGTTTCAATTAATCTCAACGGCTTGCGCGAAGATTTGGACGGTGCATTAGATGTTTTGCTTCTTGATGAAAATGGCTTTGTCGTCAAGGATGTAAATATTTCTCCTGAAAAAGTAAACATACTATTACCGATAAGCCAACAAGGTGGATACCGTGATCTTGCTGTAAAAGTAAATGTTAGTGGGCAGGTTGCAGAAGGCTACCGACTTGCCAATATATCAGTATTCCCCCCTGTGATTACCGTATTTTCAGCCAATGCAAATTTGGTAAATGAGCTGCCCGGCGTTGTAGAAACCATGCCTATTGATTTACAAAATGCAAGCGACGATATTTCAACGAGGCTCGAATTAGTTTTACCTGCTGGAGTCACTTTGGTTGGCGAACAAACTGTCTTGATCAAAGCTGGGATTGCACCTATTGAGTCAAGCCTGACTTTATCTAGTCAACAGGTGGAGATTATTGGCTTGCTAGCCGGCTATGAAGTTCATATTTCGCCAGAGACTGTAGATGTGATCGTCTCGGGTCCTCTACCGTCTTTAGATATCTTAACGAGACAAGCTATACGCGTAGTTGTAGATGTAACAGGATTAACCGAAGGCACTCATCAATTGACACCAAAGGTAGAAGTGCTGGTGGGCGATGTGCTGGTACAATCCATCCTTCCTGCAACGATTGAGGTTGTACTTAGAATAACCAGTAGCCCTACTCCGTAGGTATTTTTAAGCGTAGTAATGAATAGCCAGTGGCAAGTTATCAATACCCCTTGGTTAAATTTAAAAAGAAAATTGTGAATTAATATGAAACCTATTGTTGCACTTGTTGGAAGACCCAATGTTGGAAAAAGCGCGCTCTTTAACCGTTTTGTCGGCGAAAGAGTGGCTATTGTTGATGATGTACCCGGCACTACACGTGACCGCTTGTTTGGCGAATCAGAATGGAACGGACGCAGCTTTCATGTAGTAGATACCGGCGGTATTGATCCTACTCATGGCGGCAGAACACCTCTCTCGACTGGTTCTGTTGATTTTATTCAGCAGATTCGCAATCAATCCTTGTCGGCAGTTCGCGAAGCAGACACGGTTATTTTTGTAACCGACGGCGAAACAGGCGTTACAGATGCTGACCGCGAAGTTGCCGAAATATTACGGCGTTCACAAAAGAAACAGTCGGATGGAACATATATGCCTCCAATTTTTTTGGTGGTTAATAAATGCGAATCGCAAAGCCGCCGCGATCAAATTGGTGAATTTTACGAATTGGGCTTGGGTGATCCTTTTGCCATTTCAGCATTACACGGCACTGGCACCGGCGACATTTTGGACGCTCTTGTAAATTCTTTCCCTGAGCAAAAAGAAAATGAAGAAGATGACAGTGTCAAGCTCTCGATTGTAGGAAAGCCCAATGCGGGTAAATCGAGTTTATTAAATCAATTAGTGGGCGAAGAACGCGTAATTGTCAGCCCGATCGCTGGAACAACGCGCGACTCAATTGACGAAAAGATCACTTTCGATGGGATTGAGATCACGCTCATTGATACCGCTGGCATTCGTCGGCGTGGAAAGATCGAACCGGGGGTTGAGCAATATAGCGTGCTGAGATCTTTCAAATCGATCGAACGTTCGGATGTTGCCTTATTAATGATCGATGCAACAACAGGTATCACATCGCAAGATGCTCATATTGCTGGTTTTATTTTAGAAGAGTGGAAATCCTGCGTGGTGCTGGTCAATAAATGGGATGCGCTTGAAAAAGACAATACCACTATGGATGATTACACCACCATTATTCGCCGCGAATTAAATTTTATGGATTATGTGCCGATTTTATATATTTCTGCCAAAACAGGTCAGCGCATGGATCAGGTTCTGCCAATGGCATTACGCGTACAAGAGGAACGCTTGGCACGTTTGAGCACTTCGACCTTGAACCAGATCATTCACAAAGCGCAGGACAATCATCCCCACCCCACCCATGCTGGGCGAGCGCTCAAAATGTATTATGGTACACAAGTACGCAGTGACCCTCCTACATTTTTGATCTATGTCAACACCCCAAGTTTGATGCATTTTACGTATATGCGTTATCTAGAAAATCAAATTCGCGCAGCATATGGATTTTTAGGAACACCAATTCGAATCGTGATTAAGGGCAGAAGAGAATAGAAAGTGAAGACCAGAGATTAATCTCTGGTCTTTTTTGTTAAGATAAACATACTACCCATCAGCACTGCCGCAATGGCTATGACAATGAAACCAAGGGTATCTTTTTGTTTATCTGCCGAACTATATACATCAGTTGATTGAATAGCCGGTGTTGCGGTTTGATAAAGTACGGGGGTCATTAATACCGCAGGAAGTGTAATGCTGGGGCTTGAGACTGCGCTATTTGGCGGCGCAATTTGCATTGCACCTGTGAGTACCCATAATTTCTGCCCGTCATTAACAATCGTAGAAGTTAAATGATTAAGCTGTTGAATTTGCTTAACAGTCGTATTGTAGGTAATTGCAATACTCCATAAAGTTTGCCCGTATTTCACTTCATGAAAGACATTGCCATCAGCCAAAGGCGTGCTGACAAATACAGGTACAGAATACTGTGAAATGCCCGTATCTTGCGACCATTGAGTCGCTTCAACGTTATAGGCGGCTTGAGTTTGGGGAATGCTTGTCAAAATAATACCTGCATCATATTGCATTTGACCCGTTCTGGTTTGCAAAGCAGTTTCAAGGACGACAACAATTTGCTCGCTTTCTGAATCATACGCCACGCCAGCGCCGATATCGCTTCTATTTTCAGAAAGCATAGTATTGATATGCAGCTCATCACCAAGCCAAATGGATATTGCTTCTTGTGCATTGGGTGCATACACCCAATTTTCTGACCTATACCCATCCATTGAAAGATCACCAGAAAGCGGATACTCAAGCGATAAGAGCCATTGCCCTAAGGTTAAATTTCCCGGTCTCCAATGCCCGCTTGCCCCGTGGGCAATTCCATCCGCTTCTGTTTGGGCAATTTGCATTAAAGCGTGATGTACTCCCAACGCAGGCAACCCATAAGCCAAGCGTAGAGAATTTACTGCATTAATAATTTCCTGCGGGTCTGGCAAGACAGGCTCTTGTGCCTTTGCATCATCAAATTGAAATAAAAGTAAGCTTAAAATCAACACCACAAAAAAGATACGCTTATTTCCCATTTTATTCCTTGACAACAATCGAGACTTCCAATGTTGCGCCAAACATTTTTCCATCTAGATCAGTTAATCGAAAATATGCCTTATATACTCCGGGATTTTTCGGGGCATCCATCTGTAACGAAAGTTCAGTCCAATCGTTCACTTCCACTACTCTGCTTATGGCTTTCAAAAATGGATCAAAGTCTTGCCCGCTTAAAAATGCAAGGCGATATTGGTAGAGCCAGGCACAAGTCCCGTTGTTGGCAACTTTCCACGTTTTAATAAAATTTTCTTTTGGCTTCAATTCCGTACCCGCTGGAATTGTCTCGTCACGGATAAATGCGAGGTTACTGCACCCAGCCGCGAGCACATTCGGGTTTACAGTGCTCGTTCCTATTGGCGTGGCAGGTGTGCCAGTTATAAGAGTAAAAGTGGCGGTAGGCGGCACATAAACAGGCGCATACGTCCAAGTAGGAACAGTTGTGTTTGTAGGAATCGGCGAAGGTGTCCATGTATTTGTCGGCGCGGGGGTAGGAGTGAAATATGTCGGCGTAGCTAATGTTGCTCGCGCAGAATCCCGCGTCTGCTGGATTGAAACGGAAAGAGTGCCGACCATTTGCGTGTATAGTGCATTTATATCCAATGGAGTTTCTGTTGGCTGAGGCACACAGGATGTCAGCAAATATATAATGAGCAAAGAAATTAATCTGTTTTTAGGCAATTTATCTCCAATAGTATGTTGCAAATCTAACTGTTTTGTAACAAGCAATTTATTCAGGCTAATTTTTAATCTTCAAAAGTATTATGGTCTCCATGAAGGCGCATACCAATCATAATCGGTAGTCAAGCCTGGGGCTTGCAATATGTTTTGGTGTAATTCTGCTGTTGCAAGATTGATCAAAAATAAATGCCCGCCAGTGGCTGATGTAGTTTCTTCTACTAATAAATATTGCCCATTCGGGGAAAAAACCAAACGCCCAACACTGTTTCCTATATACACTAAAGAGATCTTATTCCCGTCACGATTTGAAATATAGACTTCAGCCGTGGGGTTATTATTTTCAAAGCCATTATAGTTAAAGGCGAGCAATTGACTATTCGGCGACCAAACCAATGGATACAAACCGCCGCCAGAAAAGGTAGCCAGCGTAATTGGGTTTGCGGCATCAGGCTCCATCACTTTTACAACATGCTGTTGCGTGTTGTAATCAAAATCATCGTACGCCAACAAACTAGCATCAGGTGACGCAATAAACTGCGCTTTGGTTAATAAAGTATCAAACATCGGCTTTGCGAATCCATCACTGGCGCGTACAAGGTAAATTGAACCTTGACTTGCAAGTGAAGCAGAACGCATAATTATATTTTCTGTGTACCAACCATCCATTACATACGGTTTTCCAGCGGCGGGTAAATTTGCTGAAATGTTCTTCAAATCTGAGCCATCGCGATGCATTACATACACATGCTCCCCGCCCAGTCCATCTTGTGTACGAAATGCAATCCACGTCCCATCGGGCGACCAAAACGGCGGATCAAAATATGGGAATTGTGCCAGCGAAGTCCATGTATTATTTTCGGGATCAAAAATAAATAATTTTTGCGGCGTGCCATTTGCATTATCTGCATAAGCAAATGCGGCTTTGCTTCCATCGGGCGACCAACTTAAAGCGCTAAGCGTAAAATTAAATGGAAAAGGCGTTTGGATTTTTTCCAGCGGCGGGCAATTTGCAGAATCAAAAACACAGATACCAGATACACGCGCTAATTCTATAGATTGACCTGCTTGACGCGGCTGTAAAAAGAAATATAACTCTCCCGCTTCTTTCTCTATGGGCAAACCTGATTCTGTTACGAAGGGCAAGTCCCCCGCTTCGGCTGGGATCACCGCCTGCGGCAATCCTATCGGCGCTGTAAACAACGACATATCTAATTCTTGGTTATAAATTACTTGGGTAATGATGCGTTCGCCTTGTAAAGTAGTTGAACCGCCTTTGCCAAAATCCTGAGATTTTAATATCACCGCTGTTTTTGTATCCAGCCAAAACTTTATGGACGGGGCGTCATTTTCAATATACGTCCAATCTATAACCAAAGCATCACGACCTGCTATGCTCTCAATTCCCAACGCTGTAAAAGTTCCTTCAGTTTGAGCAAGATTCCCAGGAAAAGCCATTTCTGAAAGTTGAGTACCCATTTGCCCCCACATGGGATGTGAATACCCAAATCCCTTTTCTAGCGGAACAACATATTGCCCAACCCGCGCAAAATCAGGATAAGCATATGTTTGCATTTGATTTGCGATCAGGTTTACATCATAAATGGTTGCACCGTCACTGATTTTTAATATATTAGTGGGCTCGCCATCTATCGACATAAACTCAACGCGAAATCGATCATTCAAAAGATCGATCCATATATGTTCTTGATAGGATTGAGCAGGCGGCGGATACCAGTTGATTGTGCCCGTCAATTCAATGGTCGTCCATTTGGTTGCGCTCTCTAACATGGCACGTTGAATCT
>VFJR01000058.1 GCA_009885945.1 Anaerolineaceae bacterium | reverse complement strand
GAGTTTCTTGCAGACGGATTCACCTCGAGTGTCCTGCCAAACTATGGCGGGAGTCAATGCCTGCCCTGAGTCTTTATCCCACACTAAAAATGTTTCGCCTTGGTTATCAAAGCCCACCGCTGAAATTTCATACTTTGCTAACAAAGGTGCGCAGGCTTCTTTTACAGTACGCACAATATCGGCAGGTTCCTGCTCCACCCAGCCCGCCTGTGGAAAACGCGCAGGGAGTTGCACAGCATTTTTTTCGATCATTTCGCCATGTTCATTGACGATGACGGCTGTTGTTTGGGTTGTACCTTGATCTATGCCGAGCAGGTATTTCATGGGTTACTCCAATGTCATTGCGAGGAGGGCACTTGCTGTTCCCGACGACACTGTACTCGCAGAGTAAGCAATCCTTTGTAATAGTAGATTGCTTCGGGCGAAGAGCAAAACGCCCTCGCAATGACATAATTTAAAAGCGGCACCTCTTGCGAGATACCGCTTTTTATAAACTATAACATTCAAAACATCAATGTTAATCTTTGAACTTGGATTCGATCTCAGCAATCTTCTTTTGGTTTTCTTTGATCTTAGCGCCCATCGGAACGCCTTCAAAGGATTTGTTCACACCAGCAACCCAAAGGATAGGCAGGATAATGACCATTGCAATGGTGAGATACAAGACTCTTGTGTATGGTGGCACAAAACCTGTAATGGTTAATGCTACAACGCCTAGAGTAGAAACAATTGCAATTGGCTTAGACCATACCCCGAGATTGAAGGGTCCTTTTTCTTTCCATGTTTTGCCTTCTGCCAAAAAGCCTGCGAGAATCGGGATGATGTAAGAAATATAAAGGAATACCGCGCAAGCAGTTGCAAGCACAAGGAATATATCAGCATACAATGTTGAGAGGAATGCTAAGATAATGGCTGCCCAAATCGCAAAGGTTGGAGTACGAGTTGTCGGATTAACTTGTGAGAAAAAGCCCGAAGCAGGTAAGCCGCCATCGCGAGCAAAGGCATACATCATGCGAGAAGTGGAAGTAAGACCGGCAAGCGCACAGATATAGTTGACGATTACAAAGCCTACAGCAAGGAACACCTTTAAGCCATAAGGCATGAGAGATTCACTCCACATATAGAAGAAAGATCCACCCAAAGGCACTGCTGCGGCATCATCCAAACTTGGCATGGTCAAAATAAAAGCCGCAACCATAACAAGACCAAATATCCACGAGTAGAACACGGAAGTCCACATGCCTTTTGGAACATTAACCTGAGCATCGTGAGTTTCTTCTGAAGTATGACCAGAGGCATCAAAACCTGTGATGGTATACATCACATAAATCAACCCGAAGAAAAACGCGAGGAATAAACTTTCAGTACGTGGGACCCAATCTCCGCCTGGAGCGCCAGTATAATTTGTAAATGTAACTAGACGTGAGAAATCAAGGTTTGCAACTGGTGAAAACACAAACAGGGCAATGATAAAAATGATTGTAAGCGCGAAGATCAAATAGCCGCTCAAATCGGTCAACATAGTGGTCACTTTGATGCCATAATGATTAAGCAAGGCTTGTGTAACCAAAGCAACAATCACAAAAGCATGTTGATGCCAAATTGTAAATGAGGATGTGTCCATACCGAGTGTGGCCCCAAGTAATAAGTCCTTAAAGAACACTACATACAAAAACACATCTACAGAGGAGACAACGAAGACCAACCCAAGTAAGTTGAACCAAGCTGTCATCCAGCCCCAAAACTTTCCACCAAGCACCGAACCCCAATGGTACAAGCCGCCAGCAGTAGGATAAGCAGAGGCGATTTGTCCCATGCTGAAAGATACCATTAGGGCAAATAAACCGCCTACAAACCAACCAAGAAATGCACCACCGCCACCAGTAGCATTAAAAGCGGCAGGGAAAGCAGAGATACCACCCGCCAGAATACAAATGATCGAAAACGAAATCGCGAAGTTTGAGAACCCGCTCATGCGGCGGGAGAGTTCCTGTGCATAACCAAGGTTATGCAATACCTTCTTATCGTGTTCCATACTTTTCTTATTGTCAGCCATTTTCGTAATTCTCCTTATTTAGATTTTTGATTTTACAAATAACCTACAAACTGGACAAACACAAAGATAAACGGGCGTAATTTTTCTTTGTTCACTTATAAGCGCATCCTCCATACATAACTATAAGGTCTTTACTTTGAAACACACAAACAACTAAAGAGATACTGTGATTTTATTCACATAGTTCTCTTTAAACGAAAAATGGACGCGGGATTTTCATCCCGCGTCCATTTTGTTCTTTATTTCACAGGCTCTATTACCAGCAATGATGTTATATCTTCCAAGGCAAGCTTGGTCTCGCTGTCTTTCCAGCCGCTAAACTTATCGGTTCGATAAGCTTGCACGCTCTGGGCATAGAACGGAATGATATATACAACGTTCTCATGCACGATCTTTTGCATTTCCCAAACCATTTCTACACGCTTGGCATGATCAAGCTCCACGCCTTGCAGCGCATACAACTCATCGTAGCGCGCACTGGAGAAGCCAGTCTCATTATAGCCAGTGACGATCTGATCAGTTGTTGGGATGATCAATAAAGTATCCGGATCCGGATCTGCTACCCAGCCCCAGATCATAATGTCATAATCCAAAGCAGGACAGCATTGAGCAGTAAGCGCATCATCTTCGACAGCTTGAGGCTCCACTTTGATACCAATTTGCTGCCACATTTCAGCCAAAAGTTCAGACAAGCGCGGACCTACCACGCTGCTGGAAGGCCAATTCAAACGGAAGGTCAATGAACTTGAACCATCCGGCATTTCACGAACGCCATCATTATCTGCGTCTTTATAGCCAGCATCATCAAGAATTTTATTGGCTTTATCAACATCAAAATCAAAATCTTTTATTGAGCTATTAAACCATTCACCGGTACCATCTGGGATCAAAGCAATACCAGGCTTTGCCAAGCCAAGCATAACAACGTCAATAATTTTTTGCTTATCAACAGCGTGAGCCATCGCGAGACGAACCTGCAAGTCTCGTAACGCTGGGTGGCCGCTGCAAACGCCGCCTTCTTCAGCTGTTGGACAATTCTCGGGCTCAACTTGGTTGATAATAATATCTGTTAAATCTGGCGCAAAAGGCGCACTTTTAACTACTTTAACATTTTCAGTTGATTCGAGCGATTCAACCGCGGTATTTGGCAGCTCGGTGATCATATCCACCTGTCCCGACTTAATAGCTTGCACCATTACATCCGGGTTAGAGAATACCTGAAAAATAACCTCATCCACTTTAGGGCGACCGCCATGAAAATCATCATTTGCGGCTAATCGCATAAATTCATTCGGAACAGATTCAACCAGCTTAAATGCGCCCGTGCCGATCATTTCTTTATTCTCAAATTCGGCGGCATTTTCTGCTTTATCTTTCCAAATGTGCTCAGGCAGAACATACAAGAAAACCAATTTGCTTTCAACGTTAGGGATTGGTGCATTCAAAGTTAAAACCAAAGTTGTATCATTGGTTGCTTCAATGGTTTCAAAATACGCTGTGTAAGAGTTAAGCGTTGGAAAGTCTTCATGTGTTTTATACAAGTTATAGGTGAAAGCGATATCTTTTGCTGTAAACGGTTCACCATCGTGCCACTTTATACCTTCTTTAATTTTGAAGGTATAAACAAGCCCATCCTCAGTGTGCGAGGCGCTGTCGGCAAGATTTAAAGAGAAAGTACCATCCAAGTTTAATTCATACATGGAATCGTATACCATCTCGTAAATCGTGTAAGCTTCAGCAAGCCAAGCAACACCGGGGTTAAGAGAATCAGGTCCATTAGACCAGCCAATGCGAATCGTTCCGCCTGCGGTAGATCCGCCAGCGCCAAAAACGCCAGCACATGCAGAGAGCACCAAGGCAAACATCACAAAAACATAAAGCAACTTTCTTTTCATACTTCCTCCTCAAAAGGGAAAATGTGGATACCTTCTTAAAATAAAACCGCGCCTAAGCACAAAATACGCGCTCTGGCACGGCAGACTAGCAATTCATAATACTCATTAAACAGCGTTTGAATTGTCTCAAAATGATATCCTTCTTAAAATTGTACATTACTTTTCAATTTTGTGGGTAAAAATCATGTATACTTTTAAATAAGGAGAACCGATTAAAAATGATTGTTCAAAAATATACTGCCTTCAATTTTGATGAACTTTCCTGGGATATGATCGCTGAACTGCCGCGCGATACCCCATTAATTCTACCCCTCGGTTCAGGCTACGACTTGAACCTGCTTGCCAGTCAATTAAGCAATCCGCCCCGAATCGGACTCCTACCTGCCTTCCCATTTGGCTGGCGCGGCAGTGGGCTTGAGTTACCAGACCAAATCTTTATACAATACATCCTGAATTTACTAGACAGCTTACGTGATGATGGCTTCTCGCGCGTCTATTGCCTGGCGCCTTCAGGCTTTGACCCTCAATCATCCTTCGCTGGAGCATTCTCCGCTTCAATTCTACGTCTTCCAAATCCAACAACCAATGCCCCAAAGAATCTTCTACCGCCCGACAGCGAACGCGATAAAGTAATTTTAATTCCTATTGGTCACACAGAACAACATGGCTTTCATCTGCCCCTCTCAGTAGATACGCTCATTATAGATGCAATAGCCAAAGGTACCCAGGCTATATTACCCGCCCGCAGTTGGGCAATGCAGGTTATGCCCTACGGCGTCAGCACCCATCGCCCATCTTTTGCCGCCACCATGAATGCCGGAGGCCGAGCCTTTGAAGATTTTTGGGTTGCGGTCATAGATAGCTTAGCAACCCGCGGCTTCGATCGATTTTATATCATAAGCGGGCACGGCGGCAACACATCCTTTCTCGTAAACATTGTCAAATACGCCGGCGAACGTCACCGCCGAATATTCTGCGCAACCACAGGCTTACACACAAACGGGAGTATTGGCGCAGAAGTTTTAGCAAAACATCGCACCTCGAAAATTGGCGGGATGGGACACGCCTGCGAACTAGAAACATCATTTATGTTACACCTGCGCCCTGACCTATGCAACATGAAACGAGTAGTTGACGAGGCTGATTTTGTCGCTACACCTGATTATTATATGGATTGGATCGAGGCAGGTTCCCTCATGGCGAATCCGCCCTGGGACGACGACACAAAAACGGGGGCGTATGGCGCGGGCAGTCACGCTACTGCAGAAAAAGGAAAACTATGGCTTGAAGCGGCTATCCAAGAAAAAGCAGATCATGTGCAACAGATCCATGAACAGCACGAACGCCGCGAACAGCGCCGCAATGAAGGCTATGGATTATGGGGAAAATTTAAAAAATAAATTACGGAAGGTCTTCAACCAGCCGCAGAAAAACTTCAACCACCTGCGGGTCAAAATGAATTCCGCTTTGTTCTTTAATAAAAGATATTGTCATTGCTTTGGGCCACCCTTTTCGATACGGGCGGTCATTTCTGAGCGCATCCCATACATCCACAACCGCAAACAAACGCGCCGACAATGGAATCTCTTCGCCCTTTAGCCCGCGCGGATAACCGCTACCATCCCATTTTTCATGATGGCAATATGGGATTTCAAGCGCGGGTTTTAAATATTCAATTGATTCAAGCATTTCATACGCATACTGCGGATGCTTGCGCATTTGCAGCCATTCATCATCGGTAAGTTTGCCGGGTTTTAATAAAACAGCATCTGGCACTGCGATCTTACCCATATCATGCAAAAGAGAGCCGCGCCGTATATTCACAATATCTTCAATCTTCACCCCAAATAAAAGTGCTAATTTAACGGTCATCTCAGTAACTCGCTGAGAATGACCTTCGGTTTCTTTATCACGCAAATCAAGCGCATGAGACCAGCCTTCAATGGTGGCATCATAAGCATGACGCAGATCTGCATTTGATAATTGCAGCTCGCTGAATAATGTAGCACTATCGATCGCCAGTGCAGTTTGGTCTGCGATCACTTGAAAGAAAGCGAGCCAATCATGGTCAGCATCCAGGGGGCTTCTATGGAAGACTTCCAAAACACCCATCACTTCCCCTTTGACAATTAATGGCGCAGCATAATATCCAACAAACCCTTCGCCTTCAAATAACTTTACACGCACAATGGTCGCACTCTTGTTAGAGCTGCGCAAATCAGGAATACTGACCATTTTTCTACTTTTGGCAACTCGCCCCGCATTTCCTTGACCCAGTTTTAAATTAATATTTTTTAGCGCATCTGTACGAAACCCCAAACCTGATGCATAAATAAGACGATTGGTCTTTTTGTTTAGCAAAAGAACATCTGCCGCGTCCACTCCAAGGCGCGCCTGTACATGAATTAGTATTTGAGGCAATGTCAACTGCAAATCAAGGTTATTGAGCACAGCGTCATTGATATTGCGTAACGCCTCAAGATTTTGAGCGCGTTGTTCTGCTTCACGAAATAATCTGGCGTTGTTAATTGCTGTAGCCGCGTGAGAAGCGATCACAGAAAGAATAACTTGATCCTGCTCAACAAATTCACCGCCCTGTTTATTGACCCCTTCCAGCACACCAATCATACGCTCTTTGATCAACATTGGAACCCCCACGAGCGTTCTAATTTGCATGCTGACACGGTCTGACGAAGGCGCATAGTGGCGCGGGTCCTGCTCAACTTTATTTAAGATGATCGGAGTATTCGTACGAAATATCGTTCCTGCCAAACTGCCATCTAACGGCACTGGGATCTCTGCTAGTTTTTTAGGGTCTGAGCCAGTGGATGCGGCGAAATATAATTTTTCTAAACGTTCGTCGTATAAAAGGATCGAAGCCCCATCGCAAGCCAGTAATTCAGTTGCCGTCTTGGTAATTAACTGCAACAAGTCATTAAGGTCCAATGTTGAATTAAGCGTAACGCTCAACTCAACCAACCTTTTTAACTGGCGGTTATATCTCTCTAGCTCAGCAATATCATCTGGCATATTTCAAGTGTAATTATGATAACGATTTTTATCAAGGCATAAAAGCAATGAAAACATAGCTATTCCAAGGTTAGGGAAATGTCTTTGCGAGGAGCATTCTGTGCGACGAAGCAATCTTTAAATTTATGAGGTTTGCCCATTTAAGTGGAGATTGCTTCGGCAAAAACCGCCTCGCAACGACATATCGCAAAACAGTAATGCGAAAAGCCAATCTTTATTTACCAAATTCGCGGATAAACTCTTCGCCTTTTGCAATTAATTCCGCATGATCTTCAGGGATAGGCATATCCTTCATATACTCAACCGCGTATTC
>VFJR01000089.1 GCA_009885945.1 Anaerolineaceae bacterium | reverse complement strand
TCCGCGGCGAGGGCGGCTTGCACGCTGTTGATAATGGCGAGTTCTGAGTTGCGCTCTTCAAGATTCGCATTCGAGGCTTGCAGTTCCATTGTGCGTTCTTCAACCTTTTGCTCGAGTCCCTGCGCCCATTGGGCATTGTCCAACGCCACGGCGGCTTGATTCGCCAACATGCCCATCATGTCGCGGTCGGTGTCATCGAATTTTCCATACAGTTCATCCATGTCCACGTAGAGATAACCGAGGACTTGGTTTTGAGCAATTAATGGAGCAACGATTTGCGATTTTTGATTGACGATTGACGATTGACGATTGGCTGGCTGAGAAAGTTGAACCGTTCGCGTTCTTCGGGCTTGATCGAGATATTTTCCAATTGAAGATAAAACCTTCCCCGCTTCTTCTCCGCGCGGGAGGATGGATTCGGTGACTTCGCGTTTTCCATCCCGTTCAACAATTAACATCACGCGCTCGCCGCCGCTTAACTCGGTGGCTTCTTCCACTAAAAAGGTTTGAATATCTTCAACTGTTTTCAAAACATTCAGGCGCAGACCCGTATCTGCGAGACGCTTGAACGGTTCGCGCACATTCGATTCAATAGCAAGATGCGGCATCACGGTTGCGAAGCGTGACCCGCTCCCGCCGTGACGTTTCATCCAATCTTTAGACCAATAATTTAATAACTCGCGATTCTCTATAACTTTATTAAGCGCATTGCGACGCAAGCCCACATCGCGGATATTGTGAATGGTATCCAACAAAAATTCGTAGGCGCGGTCGAGGGCTTCGCGGGCTTCTTTTGTTTTCTTGTTGGCGAGCAACGCCTGAGTGTGCCGCCACCAAATGGCTTGAGAGGTAAACCCATCCGGCTTGGCAAAGGATTGAGCGCGATGAATATCCGTGGCTTTGGTGGTGACTTTGAGCGCGTTGACGGGGTCTTTATCCGCTAAATAGATTTTGCCCAACTCGGTCAGCGCAACATTCTCGCGGGCTAACTTGGCTTCTTGCATCAACTTCAAGCCCGATTTATAAAACTTGATCGCTGTTTTGGTATCGCCCGCTTCGAACGCGAAATCTCCATATGTAGTTTGCAATCCTGAAGTGGCATTCGGGTCGCCAATATCGGGTGCAAGTTTGGCGTATTCTTCCAAGTGTGTACGCGCCAAATCCAGCATCCCTGCTTTCATTTCTGGGTCAATGATATTGCCTAGCGAATTTGCCAAACTACCTAACGCGCCCATTTCGCGATTTCTCTTTATGGTTTCATCTTGCAAACGACGCGAGTGCGCGTATAAACCAAGCTCGTTATAAGATAACCCCAAATTGCCAAGTGCAACCAATTGGCGATCAGCATACCCAGCGGTTTCAAATGCCTGCAATGCTTGTTGCGCAACTTGCATTCGTTCGGCAAGGTCTACAAGAGTATAGCTCGATGCATTGAACGCATTGCCAATGCCATACTGGTCGCCCGCCTGTTTGCAAAGCTCCATGGATAATTGCGCGGCGCGGCGGGATTCATCTTCTTTGCGCAAATCAAAGTAAGCATTGGCAAGCACCCAATAACTGCGCCCCGCGCCTGAAAGATCGCCAATGGATTGAAAGAGCGCAACGGCTTGCTCGGCAGTTTTAAGTGAGACTTCACTTTGCTGGGTGCGCATCTGCGCTTCACTCAAACGGAAGAAACTTGCTGCGCGGATTTCTTGCGAAGTATGTTTTATCTTGACCGCCGTCGTCGCTGATTTAACCGCGCCCTTCAAATCCCCCGTCCGCATTTGAACGAGGGCGAGGCGGTTCAATGCTTGCGCTTGAAGAGCAGGGGTTAGGGGACGGGGGCTGGGGGTTTTCCGACTCCCGACCCCCGACTCCCGACCCCCGCCTTTGGCTATCTTCATCATCGCCTTGGCATCTTTCATCGCAAGGTCCAGTTTGCCGATGGCGATGTAGGATTCAGAACGTAAATCCAATAAATCCATGTGCGTAGCGGGGTTTCCCCGCCCCGTATTCGGGCGCGGAGACCGCGCCCCTACGGATGTTGATAACGCCTCTGTAACAGAATCAATTGCCGCCGCGTGTTGACCCGTCCACGCCAATTCGCGCACGTGCGTCACCAAGTCATCATTAATCATTTTCAACGACCCATTCTCTTTTTTTATAATTTTCTTCGCCATGTGCGCCGCGCTCCTGAGGATATAGTTGTATTTTTTTCATTAACAGCATTAAATCTATTTTTGCGAATCAAGCTCTTTGATCAAACGTTCAAGGTCTGCAATGTTTTTTAATTTACCCGCATCACGGGTCTGGTGCGCAGATTCTGTAAAGTAATTGTGCGTTGAAATAAATTTCAATTGTCCTGTATACCATTCCAAATCTGTAAAATTTTTACCGCCAAAGCCCAGCTCGCGGCGCAAGTCGTTGTTTCGTTTCATAAAATCATCGCGTCCTAGCACGTCCAAATCTGCGTCGGTGAGAATCTCTTCCAACGGCGTAGCAGGGGATTGCGGTAACGCAGTGGCGAGAATTGCCCAACGAATAATTTCAAGTTGTTCTTCATTGTACCCAAACTGAGGCAAGCTTTGCACGGCAATGCGCGCGCTGATCAACTCATGATGCAGAGCTTGCTCTACAAAGCCAAGGTCATGAAACCAGGCCGCCGTTAGCAATAGCTCCAGCAGTTCACCTTGAATGCCCTGCAGGTCTGCCAGCCTTTGCGCGGCAGGCACTACATCATCACGCGTGTGCCATAGCCCGTGATAGGGCAGGTTTGCAGGTAATTCTTTTTCCAACCTGCCGAGCGCATATTGTTTTGCCTGATCAAAGTTTTGTGTTGCCATGGGTTCACTCCGACAATATAGCTGGTGGTTGAGTAGCCCCGTGCGTTTTGGCGGGGCGTATCGCGAAGTCCCCGAAGGGGGAAACCACACTTTAAGTGAATTTTACAAACGGGTGGTTTCGATACGCGCAAAGTTCAAGTATTTCGACAAGCTCAATAACCAAGCGCGCTACTCAACCACCGGTAGCTTTTAAATTGCAGTCACCGAAAAGATATTCACAGGCATGGTCTTGCCTTTAAACATCTCTGCGCCGAGCGGCTCGCATTGAATGGATGCATCCAGCGCGTTGCGTGTGGCTTCGTCAATGATGATGGGCTTCTTGACAACCTTGGTGTGCGACTCAAGCCGTGCGCTTAAGTTGACGGGGTCGCCTACGCAAAGATAAGTGGCGCGTGATTGCGTGCCAGCGTAGCCCGCCACTACTCTGCCTGTGGCAATGCCGGTGCCAATTTCAATTTGAATTGCGCCTTTTTTTGCCTGCTCTTCATTGAATAGAGCCATCTTTTTACGAATTTCCAAGGCGCTGTTCACTGCGCGTTGAGCGTGGTCTGGGTACGAGACTGGCGCGCCAAAGAAAGACATTAATCCATCGCCTTGCATTTGGTTGGCGTTGCCGCCAAACGCCTGCACGGTCTCGATCACGATGTAATAATATTGATTGATCATGTCGATCACTACTTCGGGATCGTTGGCTTCGGTGATGGTCGTGAAATTGCGGATATCGCAAAACAGCGAACTGATGATGGTGTGTTTACCGCCCAAAGAGAATCCGCTTTTCATTAACTCTTCTGCCACTTCTTTGTCTGCAAAGGTGCGAATTAAACGGCGGTGTTCATCACGCAGGCGTTTCTTTTCCAGGCTCGATGAAATGCGTGCGTGTAGCAACGTTGGTTCAAATGGCTTGGGTAAATAATCTTCCGCGCCATTTTTTACGCCTTTGACCACGCTATCCAGATCGTTATTGGCAGAGATGATGATTACAGGAATATCGCGCATGGTCGAATCGGCTTTCATGTGCGCCAGCACAGCAAAGCCATCCATCACTGGCATCATAATGTCCAGCAAAACCAAATCAGGTGATTCGGCTTTCACTTTTTCCAGTGCATCCTGTCCGTTCACCGCGCTGATGGTCGCGTAGCCAAGATCATCCAACTCTTGCTCCAGATAATCTACGTTAAAGGGTTCGTCGTCTACGATCAATATTTTTTGGGTCATGGGTTCTCCTTCGTTCAAACGTTTGAACATTTGAACGTTTCAACGTTTAATGCATTATTAATTTCATTCACCAGCGCCTTGCCGTCGAAGCCCTGTTTTTTCATTACATGGGTAACTGATTCTTTTAATGTTTTTGATTCTGCCTCGGTGATTTCTTTGGCGCTGATCACGATCACAGGCAGATCGCGTGTATTTGGATTTGCGCGTAAGGCTTCGATCACGCCGAAACCATCCAGACGAGGCATCATCAGATCAAGCAAAACCACATCCGGGCGCGTCGCCTCGATCGCCTGCAAGCCTGCTACGCCGTCCTCAGCCGAATCCAAGCTGAAATCTGATTCGGGTAAAAGCTGACGGAGCATGTCGGCTACATTCGGGTCATCATCCACGATCAAAACATGCACAGCGCTTTTTCCATTTTTTGTTGTGACACGTTTTAGCGCAGTCAGTACGGCGGTGGGATCAAGCGGCTTGAGTAAATAATCTGCCGCGCCCAGTTTAAAGCCCAGCGCTTTTTTATCTATGATCGTGAGCAAAATGACGGGAATATTTGTGGTGACCGCATCAGCTTTGAGATCGTGCAAGACCTGCCAGCCGTCTTTTTGCGGCATCATCACATCCAGCAAAATGGCATCTGGTTTTAATTCGCGTGCTTGTTGCTGGCCGATGATGCCGTCTCTTGCGCCAATGACTTCAAATTCATCTGCGCCGAGATTTTCTTGCAAAAGATAAACTGCGTCTGGGTCGTCGTCAATCACCAGGATGCGTTTTTTGGCGAGATTCTTTTTCGGTTGAGATTCGGTTGGTTGAGCAGAATCAGCTGCAGGCTTTGAGTCAGACGCGGGTTTTCCTTCAAAATGAATTGGAATGCTTAAGGTAAAAGTTGAGCCTGTGCCGAGAATGCTGGTGGCGGTTAAATTTCCGCCTAGCAAGCGCGCCAAGTTGCGGCTGATAGCGAGCCCAAGACCCGTGCCGCCGTATTGGCGGGTGGTGGTGTTATCGGCTTGCTGAAATTCTTCAAAGACTCTGCCGAGCGCTTCTTCACTGATGCCGATGCCGCTGTCGGTGACGTGGATGCTCACGAAGGTCGAAGGTTGAAGGTCAAAGGTCGAGGATGATGACCTGAGGACCTCGGATGTTTCAACCTTCGACTTTGAACTTTCGACTTTCAACACTATCTTGCCTGAGTGCGTAAACTTGGCGGCGTTGCTCAATAGATTTAATACGATCTGCTTGATCTTGTCTGCATCGGAGTTGATCAAGCCGATGGCTGGGTCTGTTTGTTTTTCCAGCGTGACCCCGGGCTTGAGCAAAGTAGAGGCGAGATTAATACATTGCTCGGCGGTGCCGTTGATGTCGAAGGTGGAAGCGTGTACATCCATGCGTCCCGCTTCGATCTTGGCGATATCCAAAACGGTGTTAATTAATCCAAGCAAATGTTCGCCGCTGGATAATACTTTGTCCAAATTCTCGGTTTGCTTTTCTGGCATGATGCCTTCGGCTTTTCTTCTAACGATTCTGGTGAAGCCGATGATGGCGTTGAGCGGCGTTCTTAATTCATGACTCATGTTTGCCATGAAGGCACTCTTGGCGGTATTGGCTTGTTCTGCGGCGACTCGTAATTCCTGCGCTTCGTCGAAGAGGCGCGCGTTGTGCAGGGCGGTGCCTACGTTTGAGGCGAGTGTTGACAATAGGCGTTGATCATTTTCATTGAACATGCCTGTTCTTTTTGTACTTTGCACGCTGAGCACGCCCATTGCCTTGCCGCTGACCATGATCGGCACGCCCAAATAAGATAGGGATTGCACGCCGATATTTGCTACGCCGATTTCCTGAATCTGCTTATCTACTTCCTCGTTGATCAATAACGGTTCGCCTGTTTGAATGATCTTGCTGGTCAGTCCATCGCCGTACGCCATCGGTTCCACGTCTTCGCCGTGCGTATAGGGGAAGTTGATCATGTTCGTGGCTTCGTCTAATATGGCTACATAGGCAATATCGGCATTGAAGACCTTGCGTACTTGCTCGCCTACCAATTGGATCAGCGGCTCTATATCCAGTTCTTCGGATAATTCTTTAGAGACCGTATTGATGGTGGCAAGCTCTGCCGCGCGCTGTTGCTCGGCATTGAACAAGCGCGCATTCTCGAGCGCGATACCCATACTGCCCGCCAGAGTTTGCAGTAAGCGCACGTCTGATTCTGCGAAGGCGTTCTCGCGGTCAAAATTTTGCAAACTGAAATATCCGTTGACCTGGTTGCCCGTGCCGAATGGGACATAGATCATAGACTTGGGGTTCAGAGTGCCTTCAATATTCTTCAAGCCATATTTTTCTGATTCTTCATCTGCATTCTCGTTAATCACCACAGGCTGGCGGGTTGTAATGAGATGGATGTTCATCGGGCTGAATGGCAGTAATTCATCATCAGTCATATGTTCGCCGTTTTCATAAGCGTAATCTAACCGTGAGAGTTGCTTCTCATGGTCAAAGGAGCTGATGATGACAGATTGCGCGCTGAACATGCTTTGGATCTTGTCGCCGACCAAGTCGAAGATGGCTTGCATATCCAGCTTGGAAGCCAGCGCTTCTTGCACGCTGTTGATGATGGCGAGCTCTGCCGCGCGTTGTTCGGTTTCTTTCAACAGGCGTTGAGTCTCATTGAACAAGCGCGCGTTTTCCAAGGCAACACTCATGCTATTAGCAAGAGTCTGCAACAAACGCACATCTGATTCAGTAAAAGCGTGTTCGCGTTGCATATCCACGAGATTAATTAATCCGCGTGATTGATCGCCTGCAACAAGCGGCACAAACATTTGAGATTTTGGTGTGTCTGTGCCGGGAATGGTGTAACTGCCATACCTTTCAGTTTCTGCTTCCATATTTTCATTAAAGACTAAGGTCTCACGAGTGCGGATGACATGCCCTTCAAACCCCTTATCGCCAAGAACGGAAGATTCGGTTGTGATGCGTTCTCCATTTTCATAAAGATATGGGTAATGCACAATGTTTGTCTGCGGGTCATAGATGCGGATGTTCATATCCGCTTGATGGAAGATCTCGCGAATCTTATCGCCAACCGCATCATAGATGCCCTGAATGTTAAGTTCCGCGGCGAGGGCTTGTTGCACGCTGTTGATAATAGCCAGTTCGGCGGCGCGGTCTTCGGTCACTTTGAGCAGACGTTGGGTCTCATTGAACAAACGCGCATTTTCCAGCGCAACGCTCATACTGTTTGCCAGCGTTTGCAATAAGCGGATATCTGATTCGCTGAAAGCGTGTTCGTTTTTGTAATCACTAATATCAATGATTCCGCGCACTTGCTCGCCTGCGATCAGCGGCACCATTACCAGTGATTTTTCCGTTTCTGTGCCGGGGATGGTGTGAGCGCCATAATGCTTTGTTGCTTCTGCCATATTCTCGTTGATCACAACCGTCTCGCGCGTGCGTAATACATGCGCTGATATTCCTTTATCAAGCAGTGGTGTTGATTCGATCGTGATTCTTTCTCCGTTTTCATATACATACGGGAAGTGAACCAACTTTGCCTGCGGATCAAACATACGGATGCCGACATCTTTGTTGTCGAAAATTTCCCTAACCTTATCGCCGACCGCGTCGTAAATACCCTGAATGTTCAGTTCAGCGGCGAGCGCGGCTTGCACACTGTTGATGATCGCCAACTCTGCGTTGCGTTGTTGGGTTTCATTGAACAGACGCGCATTTTCTAATGCAACGCCCATCGAAGCGGCAACGGTGGTCAGCAAGCGAATCTCAGATTCACCGTAGGCATATTCCTTTTGATAGTTTTCCAAAAGAATGGTGCCAAGCACGCGGTCACTGCCAACGATGGGCACGGTCACCATGGATTTGCCTTGATCGGTGCCCGGCACGTTGGGGATGTCGCCGTAATCGGCAACTGTATTAAAAATAATAGGTTGGCGTGTGGCGACTAATTTATGCCAAGTGCTATTTTCTCCCGGTAATGCTGGTGGAATTTGAATCCGCTCACCATGTTCATATTCATATAAATATTGAATCTGATTCGACTCTTGGTTAAACCAGCGGATGCCAAGCTCGCCTGTCGAAAATACCTCGCGCAATTTGTTGCCAACCAGATCAATAATGGTTTGGAAGTCCAGCTCGGCGGCAATGCCTTCTTGAATGCTGTTGATCACTGCCAGCTCCGCGGCGCGGTCTTCGGTGATCTTTAATAATCGTTGAGTCTCGTCGAAGAGGCGTGCATTCTCAAGCGCGATGCTCATGGCATTGGCAAGTGTTTGCAATAAGCGCACATCCGATTCGCCGTAAGCATGTTCGCGTTCCATGTTCTTCAAGTTGATCAATCCGCGCGCCTGGTCCCCTGCCACCAGCGGAACAAATAAAGATGATTTCTCCATTTGTTCGCCCTCCATCAGATAACTGCCATATTTTTCAAAAGCCTGCGGCACATTCTCGTTGATGATCAATGTCTCACGGCTGCGGATGACATGGGATTCAAATCCCTTCGTATCCAGTGCAGAGGAATCGATTGAGATGCGTTCCCCGCTCTCAAAATAATATGGATAGTGCATCATGCTTGATTTTGAATCAAAGATGCGGATATTTACATCTGCCTGATCAAATATCTCGCGAATCTTATCGCCGACCGCATCATAGATGCCCTGAATGTTAAGCTCTGCGGCGAGAGCTTCCTGCACGCTGTTGATAATAGCCAGTTCGGCGGCGCGGTCTTCGGTGATCTTTAATAATCTTTGAGTCTCGTCAAAGAGACGTGCATTCTCAAGCGCGATGCTCATCGAGTTGGCAAGGGTTTCGAGCAAACGCACATCCGATTCTTTGAATGCATTTTCACGGTCCAGATTTTGCAGCGAGATCACACCTTTGGCTATGCCGCCGACCAGCATCGGCACGAATAAAACCGATTTGGCTTCTTCACCTTGGGATATTTCAAAATGTCCCAAAGCCGCATCTGCCGCCTGCACATCCTGATTTACCATTAATGACTGTCGCGTTTCGAGCACATGCTTGCGGAAACCGACCAATTGCATGGGCTCGTCGGGAAAGCGTACGCCGCGTTCGATGATGTATGGGAAATGTAAAAGATTTTCTTTGACGTTGTATAAGCCAATATCCACCACCTGCGTGTCGAAAATATCATGGATCTTATCGCCGACCAGATCGTAGATGGCTTGCATTTCTAATTTCGAAGCCAGCCCTTCTTGCACGCTGTTAATGATGGCAAGTTCTGCGGCGCGCACTTCGGTAATGTTAAGCAAGCGTTGCGTTTCTGCAAAAAGACGCGCGTTTTCCAGCGCCACGCTCATGGCGTTGGCAAGTGTAGTGAGCAGGCTGACATCCGATTCGCTGAACGCGTTTTCATGGTCGAGGTTCTGAAGTGAGATCACGCCTTTTACCTCGCCGCCAACCAGCATCGGCACGAACAAAACCGATTTAGCCCGTTCGCCTTGAGACACTTCAGATTGTCCGAAAGTCGCTACTGCCGCCTGGACATTTTGATTCACCATCAATGACTGGCGCGTTTCGAGCACCTGTTTGCGAAAACCAGCCAATTGTATGGGCTCATCGGGAAAGCGCACGCCGCGTTCAATGGCGTATGGGAAATGCAAAGTATTTTCTGTCGCGTCGTATAAACTGATGTCTACTACCTGCGCGTCGAAGATGTCACGGATCTTGTCGCCGACCAGATCGTACACGGCTTGCATTTCCAGCTTGGTAGCCAGCCCCTCTTGCACGCTGTTGATGATGGCGAGTTCGGCGTTGCGTTGTTGAGTCTCGTCAAAGAGACGCGCATTCTCAAGCGCAACGCTCATGCTATTCACTAAAGTGGTTAACAAGCTGACGTCTGAATCACTAAAGGCATTTTCGCGGTCCAGGTTTTGCAGGGAGATCACGCCGTTCACCACACCGCTGACGATCATCGGTACAAATAAGATTGACTTGGATAATTCACCTTGCAGCGCGTTGACAGGGTTTCCATATTTCGGCGATTCTGCAATGACATCTCTATTGATTAACAAATGCTGGCGGGTTGTAATGACATGTTTGCGGAAGCCGATCACCTGCATCGGTTCATCGGGATAACGCACGCCGCGCTCAATCGCATACGGGAAATGTAAGAGATTCTCTTTGGCGTTATACAAGCCAATATCCGCCACCTGCGCATCGAAGATCTCGCGGATCTTGTCGCCGATCAGGTCATAAATGGCTTGCATGTTAAGCTTGGAAGCGAGCCCCTCTTGCACGCTATTGATGATAGCTAGCTCAGCATTGCGTTGCTGGGTCTCGTCAAAGAGACGCGCATTTTCCAGCGCCACGCTCATGCTGTTGACCAATGTGGTTAACAGGCGTTGGTCTGCATCTGAGAAAGCATTTTCGCGATCTAAGTTTTGTAAAGAGATCACGCCTTTCGATTCTCCGCCCACGATCATCGGCGCGAATAAAAGCGACCTGGGTCTCTCGCCCACAATGGCAGTTGGATTTCCATATTTTGCCGCTGTGCTAATCACATCCTGATTGATCAACAAAGGCTGGCGCGTCTTCATCACATGTTTGCGGAAGCCGATCACCGCGATGGGTTCATCTGGGAAGCGCACGCCGCGCTCGATGGTGTAGGGGAAATGCAGCAAGCTGTCTCGGCTATCGTACAAGCCAATGTCCACCACTTGCGCGTCAAAGATGTCGCGAATCTTGTCGCCGATCAAATCGTAAATAGCTTGCATATCCAGTTTGGATGCCAAGCCCTCTTGCACACTGTTGATGATGGCAAGCTCGGCATTGCGTTGTTCGGTCTCTTCAAACAGGCGCGCATTCTCCAGCGCCACGCTCATGCTGTTGACCAAAGTCGCTAACAGAGTTACGTCTGAAGCAGTGAACGCGTTTTCATGATCTAGATTTTGCAGGGAGATCACGCCTTTCACTTCGCCATTAACCACCATCGGCGCAAATAACACCGACTTCGCCGCTTCCCCCTGCACTGTATGCGGGTTGCCATACCGAGCCTCTGACTCAGCGTTGACCTGATTCTCCAATAAAGGCTGACGGGTC
>VFJR01000176.1 GCA_009885945.1 Anaerolineaceae bacterium | reverse complement strand
CAGTTTGACGGCGACTCGGATGCGTTGACTCGTTTTCAACGTGAGGCGCAAGTTGTTGCTGGGCTGCGCCACCCTAATATTATTCAGGTGCTTGATCACGATCTGGTGGATGACCAACCTTTCTTGGTGATGGAATATGTTTCTGGCCCATCCCTTTCAACATATCTAAAAGAAATGCATAAGCGCGGTGAAAAACTGCCGCTAGAAATTACCAGCCGTATTATTGCATCTTTGGCGCAAGCCTTGGATTATGCGCACAATCAAGGATTAGTGCATCGCGATATTAAACCAGCCAATGTTTTGCTGCGTTCTCCTACTACAAAGATCGATCTTAGCCAGCCTTTACCTTTGGATGTAGAACCGATCTTGACCGACTTTGGGCTGGTTCGCCATTTAGAATCTGTTTTGCACACCGCAACCGGCGCTGTTTCTGGCACTCCCACCTATATGAGTCCTGAACAGGCTCGCGGCGAAAAAGTAGATGTACGCTCCGATATTTATTCGCTTGGCGTGATGTTCTATGAAATGTTATCAGGCAATGTTCCTTTTGAATCAGATTCTACTTTCGCTGTTCTGCTCAAGCACATAAATGAACCGCCGCCGCCTATTGCTAGCATTTCTACAGATTTGCAGGCGGTGATAGATCGCGCTATGGCAAAGAATCCAGAATTGCGCTATGCACACGCCAGCGAAATGTCTAAAGATTTTCACGCTATCTTCAATGGAGAGACTGTCTCGCCTAATACAGTACGTATGGCAAAAGCTGCCAGAGATACTTATCTTAAGCAGCAAAAAACACAACGACCTAGCTCATGGGCTTGGATTCCAATTGGTGTAGTTGCAATTGCAGTATTGGCGGCATCGTTACTACTGCGTCCGCTTCAATCCCCTCAATTGCCTCCAGCGCCTACGGCAACAGAAGTTGTTATAGATCGTTCAGCTGTTGGACAAATAGTGTACAGCGACTTTAATAACATTATGGATAGAGCCACGCTTATCTTAAATGTTGATGCGCCCCCGCAGGGTATGCATTACGAAATGTGGTATCTCTCAGATGGCGGTGAAGTACGCCGTAATGTAGGTAAAGTGGATTTCAGCGGCGGCTTAGATCATGGTGAGTTGACTTTTATTGACCCTGAACAAAATAATATTATTGGTTTGTACGATCAAATGGAAATTTCTCTTGAACCCGATAATGATCCGTCTCCGCAAGAACCCGCCGAAATTGTGTATTCATCAATATTCCCAGGGCGTACGCTGGTGCATGTGCGCCATGTGCTATTTATGTTTGACATAGCGCCCGGTGAAATAGCTCTTATTCAGGGGTTGTGGGCATCAGCAGATAGTATAAATTTTACTGCCGCACAATTACAAAACGCCTTTGATGAAAAAGATGAAGCGTTGGTTCGTAAAACAACTGAGCAGCTTATCAATCAAATTGTGGGCCAGCAAAAAGCAGATTTATATATTGATTGGGATGGTGACAGTGTTATTGATGACCCAAGTGATAAATTTGGGCTTCTCGATAACGGCGGAATTGCCTATGATACAGGTCAAAAAATTTCACAAGGATATATTCCGCAAACAATTTCGCATGTGCAATTTGCGGCACAAGCGCCTGATGCCACTTTGAATATTGTTAGCCAAAGTGAATTAGTGGTTGTTTGTTTGAAAAATATGGATGGCTGGGCAAAACAATTGGTGGAGAAATCTATTCAAGTTACCAATACTCCCTTTGGGCCTGCTATGGAACCTTTGATCGCAGACATCGTGAAATTGGCAGCCAATACGCTTTCAGGGATCGATTCAAATGGAAACCAGCTTATTGAAGCTGTAGTCGGTGAGTGTGGAGCAGATAGTGCTTATGAACACGCTTACTATATGGGGGATATACCGGTTATCCCGGGTGTAAATCAGGTTCCTGATCCTGCGAAAACACCATAGTTAATTGGCAGTAAATTTATTTTCCATCCCATATAGAGTAAAAAAGTTAAGATAACGGGTCGAAGTTAATAATCATAACTGTAGAGCGAGATACTATCTCGCTCTACAGCATTTACGCAAACCCACTACCAAAGTTAAGGTATCTTGTTAACTAGCTGAGGGTAGATTAACTGTGCCCACAGCACGTATTGCTTTCCTGATGGGTGCAAACCATCGTCTGCAAGTAAGCCAGGGTCGGATTGTCGTGAAATCGGCGTAATGTCAAAGTAAAGTATGTCCGCTTTTTTAGATTCATCCTGATTGATTAAATTAAATAGATCGATCTCTGCCGAGATTTTTGCGCGGTCGCGCCCTGCGGCGAATGTTGTTACGCCCCAATCTGGAATAGAAACGACAAAGACTTTATCTTTATTGCCACCCGCGTACTCAATAGACTTGTTGAGTAGAAAGATAAATTCTTGGCGGTATTTTTCAGTGTCATATCCGCGGTATTGGTTGTTGACGCCAATCAGCAAAGAGACTATATCGTAAGGCGGAGTTGGCGGTGCGGCTTGGATTCCCTGCCAGAGTTCGTCTGTCGTCCAGCCTGTGCGCGCAATGATAGTAATTTCAGTAGAGATGTTATTGGTTTTGAGCATATCTGCCAGTTGGTGGGGCCAACGTTCATTTACAGCGACACTTTCGCCAATTGTGTAGGAATCGCCAAGGGCAAGATAACGTATCGTGGTCATGGGGTTTGTCTCCTGTGGGGGAAGCGTTACAACTGGAGCGCAAG
Organism: Anaerolineaceae bacterium; assembly: GCA_009885945.1. Classification (GTDB taxonomy): domain Bacteria; phylum Chloroflexota; class Anaerolineae; order Anaerolineales; family Villigracilaceae; genus VFJR01. The sequence continues at coordinate 5,549 of VFJR01000176.1, read as the reverse complement.
CAGTTAATAGGATAATTATGGGTATGAGGATGCTGTGCTTCATGTCTGCATTATAGTCGGATGGGAGTAAAAGAAGATCTAGGGAGTGACTAATCTCGGGGCTTAGCTACAGAGATGCAGAGATTTTCTCTAAGTGACTCTGTGGCAAAATAAATTATAGCAACCCACTCTTTGGGTATTACCCAGATTTATTAAATGTGCATCTGCGGTTAAAATATAACCTACGTTAGATTAATATTTTATTCCAAACTCAGGAGCAGAACCATGAAGCAGCCCATGAAAATAGAAAAAGCGCGCAAGCTGATTTTGATTGTTACGGTTGTTGTTATTTTGGTGTTTTTAGGAAGCCTTGGCTGGGGTTTGTATCAATATACATGGGTAGAAACAAGCGGTACTGTGACCCAGTCGCTATCTTTCCATGATTTCAAAGAGAATACATATGATAATACGGTTCGATATGTTTATACTGTGAATGGAGATGAATATTCAGGCTCTTATACAGATCTGAATGAGATCTCAGCGCAGTCATATCAAGAAGGTAGTTCTATTAAGGTGTATTACAACCCAGTTTATCCCGCTATGTCTACTATTTTTCAGGGGCAGATATTGAGCATATTGGTGCAAATGTTTTGCTGTATCGTACCTTTTCTCGTGATCATTAATGGAATGCTGTATTTGCCAAAACCGAAAAACGAACCGCCTTTGCCGACCAAAGGTATGGTATACAATGCGCAAGAAGATAAGCTGGAAAAAAGAGAATAAAAAATAAAGCCAACCTAACCAGGTTGACTTTATTTTTTATAGAGCTTTTACTTTTATCCAAACGAGGGGGATTTTTGCCAGCTTGCCCAATGTGCTTAAAGAAGCACGACGGGTGAAGACATCATAATCATGCTTTTCAATATCGTTCAATATGCCTTGATAAAAAATAGACGCGGCGCCGATGGCGAGTTGTCCTTCACGATCAAGCATTTTGACACCCTGCCATGATTCTTGGTAGAGGAAACGAGTGCGCTCAATTTGGAATTTTAAAAATTGACGCCAATTATCTGTCACTTTACCTTGGGCAATATCTGATTCCTGAATACCATATTGGATCAGTTCTTCGCGAGGCAGGTAAAGGCGTCCGTTACGATAATCTTCGCCAACATCGCGCAGGATATTGGTCATTTGTAAGGCAACGCCTAATTTAATGGCATAGGGAATCGCCTCAGTGTTATGGAAACCAACGATATACATGCTCATCAAGCCGACTGTAGATGCTACGCCATAACAATATGTTGTTAGATCTTCGAAGGTCTGGTAACGGGTTTGATACATGTCACGGGCTACGCCGTCTATTAATTGCAGGGCGTAATGGCGCGGGATGTTGTAGCGGGCTAGAGTATTTGCCCAGGAAACTGCGACCAAATCGTCGGTAGAAGAAGATGCGGTTTTTACAATTTCACGCCAGTAATCCAACTCGCAATCTCTATCTTGTTTTATATCGACAATATCATCCACAGTTCGGCAAAAGGCGTACAGCGCTCGTGCAGCAGAGCGCTTCTCTTCCGGTAATAGCGCAGATGCGGCATAAAAAGATTTGCTATGAAATTTTGTGATCTCGGCAGATTTCTTATATGCTTTTTCTAGATCAGCGTTATCCGTTTGGTAAGAGAAAAATGGGCGAGAGGCTGAGAGGCGAGGGGCTTTCCCAGCAAGGGCGAGTAATTGATTTTCCCAATTGGCTTGTACTTGCATGGCGTTTTTCCTTTTTGAATATGGCAGCTTGTAATCTCAATGGCCAGATTTTACGATAATCTACACATTTGTCAAGGTTTTGCACAGACAAAGTAAAAACCTTGACAAATAATAGACAAGCGGTAGAATGTGAGTATGTATTAGAAACCTAAGGAGAAACAAATGAATATGAAACCTACCGCTTTGGTAATTGGCGCTGGGATCGGTGGAATTGCAACTGCCGCTCGTCTCGCAAAAAATGGATATGAAGTCACTGTAGTGGAAAAAAACGATAACGCGGGCGGGCGCTGCAACCAGATCATTCGCGACGGTCACCGCTTCGATATTGGTCCCACCCTGTTTCTGATGCCCGAAGTTTGGGAGGAAACCTTTGCATCTCTCGGCGAAAAAATGAGCGACCATATCGATTTGCGCCGTATTGACCCAACCTACAAAGTCCGCTTTGACGATGGGTTGCAGTTGGAATTAACTTCTGATATTGGCAAAATGCAAACGCAACTTGAGAAGGTGGAAAAGACCGCTTTCACAGGTTTTTTGAATTACATTGCTGAAGGCAGCAAACACTATAAAATTTCGCTTGAGAAATTTGTGGGGCGCAATTTCTATAATATCTTTGAGTATTTCAGTCTTTCCAATTTACCGTTGATCTTTCAACTTAAAGCATTGGGCAAGCATTACACCAACACAGGTCGTTTCTTCAAAGATGAACGCCTAAAAGCTGCTTTCACTTTTCAAAATATGTATTTGGGATTAAGTCCCTACGACGCACCCGCAACCTACTCTCTGCTTCAATATACTGAGCTAGCCGAAGGCGTTTGGTATCCAATGGGCGGAATGTACGCGGGCATTCAAGCTTTGGTCAATGTGGCTGAAAAACTGGGCGTGAAATTTATTTATGATGCACCAGTCAAACGTGTAAACGTTCAACGTTCAAACGTTACGAGCGTAACGCTCGAAGATGGCCGTGAATTGACCGCTGACATTTTTGTCGGCAACGCAGACCTGCCGTATATCTACGATCAACTGCTCCCAGACCGTGCCGAAGCGAAGAAACTCATCGAAGAGAAACTTTATACCTGCTCCACGATCATGTTCTATTGGGGCGTAGACAAAGAATATCCGCAGATCGCGCATCACAATGTATTTCTTGGTGGTGATTACAAAGCTTCGTTCGAGAAAATCTTTGACGAACATACTTTGCCTGAAACTCCATCTTTTTATGTGCACGCCCCCAAACGCACTGACCCCAGCGCTGGACCAGAAGGACAAGATACGCTGTATGTCCTCATGCCTGTTGGTCATCTCGATGCACGCTCAGAACAGGATTGGGATGCGATGGTTGCGCGTGCCCGTAAAACAGCTCTTGAACGCCTCGCAAAAGAAATGGGCGCAACAGACCTCGAGAGTCATATCAAGTTTGAGATCGTGTACCAACCCAAAACATGGAAAGAGCGTTTCAATCTCGTCAATGGCTCAGCGTTTGGCCTCAGTCACAACTTCTGGCAGGTCGGCTATTTACGTCCGCATAATCGCCACAAGAAATATAAGAACATGTACTTCGCAGGCGCATCCACCCACCCCGGCACAGGCTTGCCCATCGTCCTCCTTTCTGCTCGCTTAACAACTGAACGGATTCTCAAAGAAATGGGTACAATATCTGTACAAAACATGGCAAACGCCGCACTGGCCGCTGCCAACTAAATCACATCCATTTTGGAGAAGCAAATGTCTTTAAGTAAAAATCCCGCCTTCAACCTGAAAGCTGTCCTGCAAGAAACCAATATTGCGGCAGATACTTTACGCGCATGGGAACGGCGCTATGGTTTACCCATGCCGCAACGCACAGCGGGCGGGCATCGGCTTTATTCGCAATACGATATCGAGACGATCAAATGGTTACTGGCGCGCCAAGCCGAGGGACTATCGATCTCGCGCGCAGTGGATTCGTGGAACGAACAAATCGCATCCAACTCCGACCCGCTAGCTGGTGTTACCCCTTCAACATTTTCCACCATTCAATTGACTCCTGCTATTTATATCTCGCCTGATACGAATCTCGATTCTCTGCGCGCACAATGGATCGCGGCTTGCATGAAGTTCAGCGAAGCCAATTCCGAGCAGGTACTTAATCAGGCATTTTCCATGTTCCCTGTTGAATCGGTTTGCATGGAGATTTTACAAAAAGGCATGGTTGAGATCGGTGGTCTTTGGTATGAGAACAAGGCTTCTGTACAACAGGAACACTTCGCTTCTGGTTTAGCCATGCGGCGCCTGGACGCATTACTCAGCGCATCGCCTGCTCCATCTCGCAATCAAACCGTGTTGGTAGGCTGTCCCCCCAACGAATGGCATACCTTTACACCATTGTTATTATCCCTGCTCCTGCGCCGCCGTGGGCTTAATGTGATCTATCTTGGAGCCAATGTTCCAACTGACCGCTTTGATCAAGCTGTTACCAGTGTTCAAGCGAATTTAATAGTTCTTGTTTCACAAGCATTAGTAAGTGCCGCTACCTTACAGCTTACTGCTTTAACACTTTCAGGATTACGCATCCCTGTTGGTTTTGGCGGGCGCATCTTCAATATGCGGCCAGAAATAGTGGATCATATCCCAGGTCATTATTTGGGTAACTCAATCGACTCTTCGCTTGAAGAAATTGAAAGACTTTTGAAAGGTAATGTCAAAACGCAGAAACTCAAGACCACAACGCAGGATTATCTGGCTGCGTATCAGGCTTTTGTATCTAAACGCAGTCATATTGAAAGTAAGGTAAAAGAATTGGTTCAACCTCTTTCAATCAGTCCTGATAGTCTACAATCAGCCATTCAATATCTTGGCGATAACATTGCCGCCGCTTTGCAGTTAGGTGATATGGAACACGTCACCGACGAAATGGAATGGTTAAAAGTATTACTTCAATCTCACCAAAGATCCGCGCAAGAGTTGGTTGATTTTATGAATCATTACTCTCGCGCCATTGACAATCAAATCAACGGCCAAGGCGAACCTATCAAAGCTTGGCTAAAAACACAAGCCAGCCAAGAGGTATAAAAAATAGTATGCGACTCGCAAAAATAATTTCTGTATTAGGCATACTCGCTATGACTACTGCGCTGATCTACGGCTTCACTGTTGGTGATTTCCTGAGCGAAGGCAGTCAACTGGCATCCATGCCGTGGGGCATCATCTCCCTCGTTGACCTGTACACAGGTTTCACACTTTTTTCAGGCTGGATCATCTATCGTGAAAAATCCCTGCCCGCCGCCATCCTCTGGACAATTGCAATGATGACCTTGGGATTTTTCGCAGGCAGTCTCTACGCTTTCATCGCACTGCAATCGAGCAACGGTGATTGGCGCAAATTTTGGCTTGGCAAACACGCGTAGGTCGCGTTTATAACGTAACTTGTAAACAAATTATGAAACAAAATAAATGGCGTGAATTACTAGAGGAACTCCGCACAGTATTTACTGGACGCAACTCTTTTCTCGATGCAATTCTTCCCCCGATCATTTTCCTGGTGATCAACGGCTTGGCAAGTTTTCAAGCCGCAATGTGTAGTGCATTAATTCTCTCTTTTGTTATTGCAGTAGGTCGAATTGTCCGCAAGCAGTCTTTGCTTTACGCGCTCGCAGGCGTTGGCAGTGTGGCAGTTGCAATTGGAATTGCATGGTTCCTTGGGCGATCAGAAGGCTTCTTTCTCCCAGGTCTTATCAGCGGAAGTATGACATTACTCCTGACAATAGTCAGCTTGATTATCCGCCGCCCGATGGTGGCGTGGACAAGTTATCTCGCCCGACGCTGGCCAT
>VFJR01000069.1 GCA_009885945.1 Anaerolineaceae bacterium | reverse complement strand
TTTCGTTTGGGGGTGAGATAATTTTACCTGAATTTTGTCTACAAACAGTCTCTCCGTTGGAGTGACTAAATTCTTGAATTTCGTGTCTCAAATCATTGACACATTCCGCTAATCCAAAAGAATACACTCAGCCCTATATTAACAAAGGCGAAAAGGAATATCAAAAGAAACAAGGTTGCTTTGTTATTTTTCATTGCCCAGTACCAAATCAAACCCATTAAAATTGGTATACTAACCATCACTAGTAAGAAAATAAATAATTCTTTCATTTTTAGTAATCCTTATATCTTAGGGTAAAAGATCGTCAATAACACTAACTACAGGTACAAATATATCACCAACAAATTCGCCTAACCTTGGTGCTTGGCTAAATGCAACTTCTGGTATGAAGCCTCCAAATGGATTAGAAAGGTTTATTACAGCGGATTTTATTAAATCACGATATCTAACTCCATTTAATTCATGATCTGCTTGATAAGCCAGCGAAGCCATCCCAAAAACCATAGCAGTAAGTGAAACAAAACCAAGCACAACAGCAACGATAGCCAAGCCCGGTGAGAGAGTCGCAACTCCTGCACTTAAGATAATAGCTACTCCAATTGTTGTGCCAAGTTGAATAAGATCTGCAATGAGCGGTGTCCATTCATAAGCGAGTACTGAGTCTACAAACCCTAACGGGGGGTTCCACTCATCATGTGCAAAATCTTGCCACTGAAAAGGTGCGGTTATCTTTTCGCCGTTTGAATAACAAGCGCCTTCATCATTACAATGGGATGGGTGTATTAGGATGCCGTTATCAATTGGATCATTTTCTGGCATTTCCCAATCATCATTATCATAATCTTCGAAATGAATACTTGACCCATCCTCATCACAGCGGGCGTGCCCACTCGGATCATTAAAATTGACAGGATTATTATTGACATAGCTATACCGATTCAACCCTTGAGTCATATCGGGCGTAATCGTATCAGGCTGAATAAACCTGCCCAGCGAGCTTGAATAAAATCTCGCGCGATAATCCATCAAGCCAATGCCAGAGTCTAGGTTTCTTTGTCCCGTGTAGCCAAAATCCGTTTGGGGGATGATTCCTATGTTGGCTCTCACTTGTCCAAAGGGCAGATATCTCTGCTGGGAGATTACGCTTCCGTTATTATCTGTTATCGAAACCATGGAGCTTAAATCCAATCAAATGTACGCGTGACTGCTTTCTTCCAAGCTGAATATAACTTCTTTCTGCGCGCAGAGTCCATTGAAGGTTTCCATTCTTTATCTTTTCCCCAATTAATTTTTAAATCATTCATATCTTTCCAAAAACCGACAGCGAGTCCTGCCGCGTATGCCGCGCCTAAAGCAGTTGTCTCTGCCACTTTTGGACGCACAACAGGCACATTTAAAATATCTGATTGAAATTGCATTAACAGTTCATTGAAAACCATGCCGCCATCTATTTTTAATGATTTAAGTTTTACGCCCGAATCTTTTTCCATTGCATCCAACACTTCGCGGGTCTGATATGCCGTTGCTTCCAATACGGCTCTGGCAATGTGACCTTTATTCACATAACGAGTCATGCCGGCAATTACACCCCTTGCATTTGATTTCCAATAGGGTGCGTACAACCCAGAAAATGCAGGCACAAAATAAATTCCGCCATTATCTTCTACAGATTCAGCCAACGCTTCCACTTCAGCAGATGTTTGAATCAGCCCCATGTTATCTCTCAGCCACTGAATCAATGCGCCCGCAATGGCTATCGAGCCTTCCAAGGCGTAAACAGCTTTTTGATTTCCGATTTTATATGCAAGTGTAGTAAGCAAGCCTGCTTTGCTTTGTATAGGTTCTTCGCCAGTATTCATGAGCATAAAACAGCCAGTGCCATAAGTGTTTTTCGCTTCACCAGCCTTGAAGCATGTCTGTCCAAATAATGCCGCTTGCTGATCGCCAAGATCGCCCGCAATTGGAATACCTGCCAAAATGCCTTGTTTTATTTCCCCATAAACTTGCGATGACGGTCTTATCTTTGGCAGCATTGCGCGCGGAACCCCCATGACTTTCAAAATTGCATCATCCCAATCCAATGTCTTTAAGTCCATCAATAGGGTGCGCGAAGCGTTGGTTACATCGGTAATATGTTCGCCTGTTAATTTCCAAATTAACCAAGTGTCCATATTGCCAAATAACACTTCACCTTTTTCTGCTTTTGCTTTTACACCAGTTACATTCTCTAAAATCCATTTGACCTTCGGTCCCGAAAAATAAGTAGCCAAAGGCAGCCCTGTTTTTTTGCGGAAGCGATCCTGCCCGCCCGATTTTGCCAGTTTTGCAATAATAAGATCTGTGCGAGTATCCTGCCAAACAATTGCGTTATAAACAGGTTTCCCTGTGGATTTATCCCATACCAAAGTCGTCTCACGTTGATTCGTTACCCCAATTGCTGCAATCTCACTGACTTGCAACTTTTGACTTTCGACAAATTTACCCAACGCCCCCTCAATCACATTCTGTGTGTTTTCCCAAATTTCCAAGGCATCATGCTCCACCCAGCCAGGCTTGGGATAAATTTGTTTATGCTCCTTTTGGTCAACGGCAACTACATTCCCGCCTCGGTCAAAGATCATAAAACGAGTGCTGGTCGTACCTTGATCTATAGCAGCAACATATTTCAGCATGATGTTTTTCCTTATGTATACTTAACCATCCGTAACATCTACAAACTGCAGCTCGGGATTCTTTTCGGAATAATATTTCAAGAAGAAAGCTGAACTAAATAACGCCGCCCACTCGCCTCGAGAATCGCGCGCGATAATAGTCTCATTGCGGTTGGGAAGATTTTCAATTGTTTTCTCAGGTCCTTTAATCCAGCGGATGAGCGTGTGCGGCAGTCTTTCCAGTTCAGTCGGGACGTTATATTCTGACTTCAAGCGTGCTTGTACTACCTCAAATTGAAGCTGACCTACGACTGCTAAAATAGGCTCACGTTTGAAGGCATTAATGTTGTACAACACTTGTACCGCGCCTTCATTTTCCAGTTGAGAAAGTCCCTTTGTAAATTGTTTTTGTTTGTTCAGATCTGTATTTCGCAATAGCGCAAAGAATTCTGGTTGAAAACGGGGCAGGGATGCAAAACGAAGCGGTGTGCCCGAATAAAGCGAATCGCCAATCGCAAAATCGCCATTGTTAGGAATGCCTAATACGTCGCCAGCGAAAGCTTCGTCTACAATTTCACGCTCATTTGCAAATGGCTTATAAGGACGTAATAGCCGCAAGGTTTTTCCGCTTTGTGCGTGGATCAAATCCATGCCGCGCTCGAAGCGGCCCGAGCAAATCCGCAAGAAAGCTACGCTGTCGCGGTGTTTCGGATTCATATTTGCTTGAATTTTAAAGACGAATCCTGAAAATTGAGAACTTTGCGGAGATATTTGTCCCGCATCACTTAAATATGTTTGCGGCTCTGGAGCGTACTTCACAAACGAATCTAAAAATAAACGCACGCCAAAATTTGTAACCGCACTGCCAAAAAAGACCGGAGTTTGCTTCTCTTTTAATACACTTTCGTGGTCAAACACTACCCCAACCTCATCCAAAAGGTGAATGCTCTCATTAAGTTCTTTATAACGCGCCTCAGACAAAATATTACTTTTTGCAAGCTTTTCCATTTTCATAAAAGATTCAGTAGCGGCGCGCTCGTTTCTCTCGGTGCGTTCAAATAAATAAACGCCTTGGCTTTCACGGTCATATACGCCGCGAAAGCTCGGTCCATCTCCTACGGGCCAATTCATTGGGACGGGTTCCATGCCCAGAACTTTTTTTATCTCATCCAGTAAATCTAATGGATCACGGGCGGGTCTGTCCATTTTGTTGATGAAGGTAAAAATAGGGATTCCGCGTTTGCGGCACACCTCAAATAATTTCAAAGTTTGCGGCTCAATTCCCTTTGCCGCATCCATCACCATCACTGCGCTATCCACCGCCGATAATGTACGGTAAGTATCTTCAGAAAAATCCTGATGACCAGGCGTATCCAATAAGTTGATCACACAACCCCGATACGGAAACTGCAATATTGTTGAAGTGATAGAAATGCCGCGTTCGCGCTCCATCTCCATCCAATCGGAAGTAGTAGCGCGTTGATTTTTGCGTGCGCGTACATTCCCAGCCAATTCAATTGCGTTCCCGTAGAGCAGTAATTTTTCGGTTAAAGTGGTTTTGCCTGCATCAGGGTGCGAAATAATTGCAAATGTACGGCGAGCGGCAATTGCATTGTGTAAAGGAATGTTCTGAACGCTTATTTCATCTTGCATTTTTTCTCCAAAATTGATAAAGGGCGTAAATTTTAGCATGGAATTTACCAAACATATTCGTTTTTTCAATCTAGGGAATGTTTAAAAGAATGGACTACTACAATTCATTTAGCCACAAAGGCGCAGAGTCCCTAAGAAAAAAAACTCTGTGTCTCGGTGAGTCTGTGTCTAAAAGCCCACAAGATTAGCCATTCCTTCGATCAATTGGAAAATAAAAAGTCCTCATCCAAAGATGAGGACTTTGAAAAAACACAACCGAACTATTTTTTAGCTGTTTTGCGTGCAGCAGGTTTCTTTGCAGCCGCTGGTTTTTCTGCTTTAGCGGCAGGAGTCTTCACTTCGTCAGTGAAGAAGTTGTAAACAATCACCGCCAATGTTGCGCCGATCAATGGTCCAAAGAAATAAATGACCCACGGGAAAACGCTCGTTCCAAAATTTGGCGCAGCAAAAATCGCGGGTCCAAATGTACGCGCAGGGTTAAGAGACGCGCCTGTTAAAGGACCGCCAACTAAAATTGAGACTACCAAAGTTGTACCGATTGCCCAGCCTGCAAAGGCGCCGCCTTTGCCAGCAACAGCGGTATGCAAAATTGTGTTGACAAGGAAGAAGGTTAGCAAAGCTTCAATAACCATAGCCATTACAGGTTGAGATGTTGTCAGTGAACCAACAGTGGCGCCGCCTGAAATATCACCTACGGCGGTCTTAAGCAAGAATGCCGCGGCGATTGCGCCTGCAAATTGAGCGATCCAATAAAAAATTGCTTCGCCCCATTTTAGGGTTCCGTTCACTGCCATTGCAAAGGTGACCGCAGGGTTTATGTGTGTGCCAGAAATATGCCCGTAAGCATAAGCGAACACAGCCACTGTTAAACCGTGTGCTAAGGCAACGCCGACCAAACCCGCGCCTGCAATCCCTGCGCCGGCGCCAATAAAGACCAGCGCAAATGTACCAATAAATTCAGCTAGAAAAACTTTTGAGTTAAACATTAATCCTCCGATAAGATAGTTTGACGTGTATAACCCCAGTGATTTCAATAAGCTACGGTGTTTTACCAATCCCGTGAGCCAGCCAAAAACGACTTTCCGTCCATAGGCTTTTTGCCTGCAGGCTGAACTTCATCGAGGAATAAAAACCCGCTTCGCGCATAAACCGCAGGTTGATTCTGCTCAATGAAGCGTTGCCCCGCCTGACCATTTTTTTGCCCAACCCGCGCCCGGTGCACTTTTAACAATGACGAGTCGTTTAATTCCATCCATGCGCCGGGCCACGGATTCATGGCGCGCACACGGCGTTCAAGTTCATCTGCAGTTTGAGAGAAGAAGTCTAAGCGCCCATCTTCTTTTTTTAGCATGGGTGCATAGGTTGCATTTTCTCCAGGTTGTGGGGCGGGGGAAAGATGCCCGCTAATGATCTCGGGCAGAGTCTTGATCAGTAGATCCGCTCCCAGCGTAGATAATGTTTGTAAAACAGAACCAGTTGTATCGTTGGGCATGAGGCGCATCGATTTCTTCGCATACATGGGACCTGTATCTAACCCCGCTTCCATTTTCATAATTGTCACGCCTGTATCTTCATCCCCGGCTAAGATTGCAGCATTAACGGGCGCCGCGCCGCGCCAACGGGGTAATAATGAAGCGTGAACATTAATGCAGCCGAAGCGCGGTACATTTAAAACATCTTGTTTAAGAATTTGCCCATATGCGGCAACAACGATCACATCTGGATTCCATTTTTGCAATTGCTCCATTGCCTCGGGTGCGCGTAATTTTTCTGGCTGCGTCACGGGAATATTTAATTCAAACGCAAGTGATTTTACGGGAGGCGCCTTTAGTTCTTTACCGCGACCCGAGGCGCGATCTGGCTGTGTTACCACGCCAACTACTTGATAACTGTTTACCAGCGCTCGTAAAGAAGGCAGTGCAAAATCTGGCGAGCCCATGAATACGATTTTATAATTCATGCCAAGGATTTTAACATACAACCTAAAACTGCTTTTTTCATTGGTTGCACTTTGCTCTAAATGGTTGTAAAATATAAAAAATCATTTTCATTATTCGGAGGAATAAATCATGTCTCAAGCACCAATGTCTGATGTTACAGCGGATGATAAATTATGGGCTATGCTCAGTTATCTCATCCCAATCGTTGCAATCGTTGTTTTGTTTATGGAAGATAAAAAATCCCGCCCATATGTCAAGTTTAATGCTGTGCAGTCTTTGGTGGCTTCGGTAGTGATTTCGATTCTCACTGGCGTTACACTTGGATGTGGCGGTGTTCTTGGCTTTGCATTGTTTTATTGGGCATATCTTGCATATCAAGGTCAGGATATTAAGATTCCTATGATTACAGATTTTATTCACAACCAAGGCTGGGCATAAGTTTTACCAGTAATTAAAAAGACTCGCGGAATTCCGCGAGTCTTTTTAATAGGAGAATGCAAATGAGCGAGCAAATACCTGTAATTCCCCCCGCGCCGCTATCTCCAGCAGAAGAGAAGCAATGGGCAATGATTGCTCATTTAAGTGTTTTGCTTAATCTTTTTACTGGCTTTGTCGGCACTTTTGTTCCTTTAATAATTTACTTTCTTTATAAAGACCGTTCACGCTATACTGCATTTCATTCAATGCAATCTTTCGTCATGCAAGCTGTTTGTTCTTTTGGCGGATTGCTATTTACTGTAGTGGTTGGCGGAATTGGGAGTGTCATTCCATTTGCCGCGATAATTTGTTTGCCGCTCTCATGTGTTTTTGCGCTCTTGCCTTTATGGGCAATCATTTGGGGGGTGATCGCAGGGGTTAAAGTGAATAACGGCGAGAGTTATCGATATTGGAAGATTGCAGATTTTGTTGAGACGTCCATTCTTAAATAAAAAATAAGCCCGCAAATCGCGGGCTTATTTTTTGCAACTTATTTCCAATTCATTCGTTATACCTTGTAGAAAAAAAATTAAGGAGTAATGTATGAATACAATTCAAAGACCAAATCTAATTACGGTAATAGGATCTACCACGCTTGTCAGCGGCATTGTCAATTTATTTTGGGGTTTGCTTGCCACAGCAACGGCAATGGGAACAATTGTTGGAGTAGTGTGTGTTCCTATAACGATTATGCCGACCATGCTTGGCATTTTTGAGATCATCTACGCGGCGAAAATGCTGAGCAATCCGCCCCAAGCCTTAAAGCCATCCAATAGCATTGCCATTTTTGAAATACTTTGCTTTGTCACTGGAAATGTGTTTTCAACAGTCGTTGGGATTTTATCCCTTGTTTTCTATAACGATACTGCTGTAAAAAACTATTTCGATCAGATCAACGGGAATCTGACACCTGCGCCTGTAATACCTTTGCCCACTGTGCCGCAGCCGGTGGAGCTAGCGCCTATGCCAGATGACATATCTAAGCCAAAACGCCCTCGCAAAATAGCATAGCCATAAGCAAATTTAATAACTAACGCACTTTTCTAACAGACCCCTTGCTCAGTATTCGTGAGTAGATTGTTTGGAGCAAAGAACAAAAGCGTCTTCGCAACGACAACGTTGCGAAGACGCTTTTGACAGTATAGCTTCCTTATTTGATCTTTCCAGCTTTCGCTAGCGCATCCTTTAATTCAGCGCTGGCTTGAAAAATTCCATATACTTTTATCGAATCAATTACTTCAACTACCAGGTTAACAGGAATGTTAGCGGGGAAGTGACATAATCCTACTACACTTATTTTGACCTTTTCACCTTTGGCTTTATATTTTTCAAAATCAGCTTTTTCGTAGATAAACGCTCCAATCACATGGGATTCTCGTACTACTGATTGCTGTACCTCAACTGTATGCTTCTCAAGTTGAGAACGTATAGCCGAGCGGATGAAATCCGTACGATTTGAATAATGCCCGTGCTCTACCAATAGATCAATCTTGCCTAATTCAACTGCGTTCATATTAATCGTAATTTTCTCAGTCTCTGCCATTTCATATCTCCTTTTGCCATCTGCTTGGATGTTACAAGGATTATTTTATGCAAATACCCCACTTTGTCAAGTATAAATCATCCGTTAGTAATCTACAGAGATGGTTTTTCAGTATTGTTCTCGTGTGCGACCTTCTAATTTGATTTGTTTTCATTTTATACATACCGCTGCCTTTCATTTGATCCCTAAATACACAGGATCGCTGAAATGCGAATTAATATAGGACGTACGCAAGACAGTTCATAAAAAGGCTTTATCTATATTCACCTCCGTTTATCTTTGGTTAAAATGGGATTTTGCGTAAGCCCTAAATATTTATGCCATTGAAAGCCATTTGCAAGCTTATGATTTGAGATAAATTGCACAATCAGAGGTAAAATTAAGCGATTAAATATATGACAAACCTTATTAAAATTAAAAATCTAAATAAAACATATTCCACTGCCGCTGGTGATTTTGTAGCGTTAAAAGATATAAACCTGCATATTCAGGCAGGGGAATTTTTGGGCGTAGTAGGAAAATCTGGCGCAGGAAAATCTACTTTCTTGAATATGATCAATGGTGTGGATCAGTTAACAAGCGGGGAAGTGACCGTGAATGATGTATCCATCCATTCCCTTAGCGAAGATGCGCGCGCTTTATGGCGCAGCAAAAACATGGGTGTTGTGTATCAATCCTTTCAACTTTTGCCCATGCTCACGCTTGTTGAAAACATAACTCTGCCTATGGATCTCTCGGATAATTTCCATCCGCGCAAATCACGCGACCGCGCGCTAGAGCTTTTAAAACTTATGGAGCTGGATGAACACGCGCACAAATTGCCGTCGTTCATTTCAGGCGGTCAGCAGCAGCGTGTTGCCATTGCGCGCGCGCTTGCCAATGACCCCCCTATTCTCGTTGCGGATGAGCCGACTGGCAGTCTGGATTCAATAACAGCTGATCATATTTTTGATGTCTTTGAACATCTCGTTACGCAACAAGGCAAAACGATCATCATGGTCACACATGATATGGCGCTGGCAGAAAAATTCTCGCGCAGTTTAAATATTGTTGACGGGCAATTAGTAGAAATAGCCAATGCCTCTGAAAGTATAGCAATGGATCACACTATCAGGATGCGTAAATGAAAACCACGCTTCGCACTAAACGGAAAACTGCTCCCGTCCAAGTAGCCGACGCCGCGCCCGAAGCCATTATCGAACTACGCGGCGTCATAAAACGATTCAGTAACGCCGCAGGTGAATTTACCATCCTCAAAGGCGTGGATTTAAATATCGATCGTGGTGAATTTGTATCCATTGTCGGTAAATCTGGCAGCGGAAAATCTACTTTGTTAAATATGGTCACTGGCATCGATCACCCTAGCGATGGACGAGTGATCGTGAATGGCACCGATATTTATACGGGGGTTAGTGAAAGTCACCGTTCCAATTGGCGCGGAAAAAACCTAGGGATCGTCTTTCAATTTTTTCAACTGTTGCCCATGCTGACCTTGCTGGAAAACGTAATGTTGCCCATGGATTACGTGAATATGTACGATTTTGACGAACGCCCAAAGCGCGCCATCGAATTATTGACGCTGGTAGGCTTGGAAAAATTTGCAAATAAATTACCTGTGCTGGTTTCAACAGGTCAACAACAGCTTGCGGCTATTGCGCGCGCCATGGCTTGTGACCCTCCATTGTTGATCGCAGATGAGCCTACAGGCAACCTTGATACTCGCTCTGCGGATACGATCATTCAACTCTTTGAGCTTTTTGTTTCTCAAGGCAAGACCATCGTCATGGTTACACACGACCCATCGCTTACATCACGTACACATCGAAACATTATCATCTCAGATGGTGAATTGATCGATGAAACTATTTCGCGCTCTCTGCCTCAGCTGCGCCACCGCCACATGCTTGAATTTACTAAAATTGCACAGTTGCGTTCCTACAACCCACATGAAGTTATTCTGACCCAAAACCAACAAGCCGATGAGTTCTTTATGGTTCGCCAAGGCGAAGTAGAAATTATCAATGGTTCTACTAGCTCCCGATTAGGAAAAGGTGCGTATTTTGGCGGTGTTGAGTTGATGCGCGGTACGCCAACTGTTGTCGATGTGCGCGCAGGGAATATCCCTGTGCAACTCCTAGCTCTGCCAAAAAGAGACTTTGTGCGCGTGATGAACGAATCGCCTATTACTGCAGAATCCATTATGAAAACATCAACCTTTTAGTTATTTCAAGTAGCATATTATTTAACGATCGTTATGAACAAACCTCGCCAGCAACCACAAATCCTCTTTATTGCCGACAGCGATGAAGCTCGTGCGCTGGTGCGTCGTTTGCTTTCTCAAAAATATATAGTGCTGGAGGCATCTGACCCGCTAGACGGTCTGCAGCTGGCAGAAGAAACCAATCCTAGTTTGATTTTGCTTGATAACAACCTGCCTAACATTACAGGCAGTGAAGCCGCCACACGTTTAAGAAAGATGCTGCCCAACACGCCGGTTGTGATCATCTCTGGAGATCTCAAGCCTAGCGTGCGTGAACGCTCGTTGGCTGCTGGGGCAGTTGGTTTTATCCCTAAACCCATTGATGATGACTTCGAATCTCAAATTACTCAATACTTGAATGGGAAAGTAGAAATATTAGAGTATCCTGAAAAGCATATGCAAGCTTACCAACAGGAGCTCGCTGAAAAATTTGAAGGCAGTGTTCGCAAGCTGAGCAGTACTGTTGAGCGTAACAAACACTTGCTTCAGCAAAACCAAAAGATGTTTTCTATGCTTGAGCGCAGGCATAAATTATTAGAAACTGCCGCTCGTGTTGGGCAAATGGTTACCTCTATTTTGGATTTAAACGATTTGCTTCGATACACTGTTGATATTATTTGCAGTGAATTTAATTTTTATTACTCAGGCATTTTTCTTGTTTCGGATGATGGAGAATGGGCGGTCTTGCGCGCGGGCTATGCTGCTGCGGGCCGCAAAATGATGGAAGAAAAATATCGTTTGCCTGTTAGTGATAACTCTATGATTGGCAGATCTATACTTGAACAAAAAGCGCAAATTGCACTCGATGTGGATGGACAGGAATCGCGTTTTAAAAATCTTTTTTTGCCAAATACGCATTCTGAGATGGCGCTGCCTTTGGTTGTGCAGTCTCACGCTCTTGGCGCATTAACTGTGCAAAGTAACCAGCTGAATGCATTTACTGAAGAAGATATCACTTCACTGCAAGCCATGGCTGATCAGGTGGCAATTGCTATTAATAACGCGCAATTGATGTTTAAACTCGAATCTGCTAATTCTGAGATTTTACGTACAAAAACATTTGAGGCCATCGCCACTGCAACTGGTGAAGCAATTCATTGGGTGGGCAACAAAGCCGCGCCAATCCCAGGAAGTATTAAGCGAGTGCGCGAAGACCTTACCTATCTATTAGCGCTCGTGGCGCAAGTAGATGAATCGGCGTTGAAAAATGATTCAGTACGCGCCGCAGTTCAAACGGTCAAAGAAGAAGCGCAGGCAAGCGGCATTGATCTGCAAAAAGTATTGGAAGAAATGTCTGCGATGAAGCCCAGTCGTTTGCAGGCGTTGGTCAGCGTTGAATCATTGCTTGAAGATTTAGAAATCGCCGAAAATAGCGCTGTGACAATTTTATCCATCAAAGAAGGATTGATCGGTCCCGCGCGGCAGAGAAATGAAGAATCCGTTTCTTTACGCGAGATGATCACTGATACAGTTGCAAACATGGGTTTGCCTGAAGGTGTGATTGAAATGAACTGGGCTGAAAATATGCCAAATGTGTATGTAGATGCGCGCCAAGTGGAGCAGGTCTTTAATAATTTGATCAAGAACGCGTGGGAAGCAATGTCTGTGACAACCACGAATCCCAAAATTATTGTGCATGGACGCCGTGATAGTGATTTGAGATTTGTATTGGTAACCATACAGGATAATGGTCCTGGTATTCCGCAGGAAATTCAAGATAAGATTTGGGTCTCGTTTTTTACCACCAAAGGCGGAGCGGGGGGCACAGGACTTGGACTTTCTTCTGTATTACAAATTGTGAATCAACATGGTGGAAAGATCATACTTGAAAGCGAAGTAGGGAAAGGCGCATTGTTCTCTGTGCTTTTGCCTGTTGAAAAATGAACTGGAAATATAAGCGATTTTGCCGCGTTAATTGGAATAACTTATTTATGGAGGCTGAATGACAACCGTTTTTTTAGTGGATGATGAAAAATTGATCCAGCGAAGTCTTGAAAAAACACTTCTACGCGCAGGTTTTGATGTGATCACGGCATCTGATTGCAAAAGCGGAAGCGAAATTTTCGCACAAAATATTTCTACGATCAACATTGCGGTATTAGACTTGAACATGCCCAGTTTTGACGGTACACCAAAAACTGGCGCTGGTTTGGACCTGTTGGATGATTTAAAAAAACAAAAAGCCGACTTGCCTGTTGTGATCCTCACTGCTTATGATGAAGTAAGCCGCGCTAAAGATGCCGTCTCGCGCGGAGCCAATGCCTTCTTTGTTAAAGGGCGCGAGCAAGGTTTGGTTGAGTTGATACAAAAGATATTAAACGTTTAAACGTTGTAATGTTCAAACGTCTTACAAAAAGAGGAATCTATGACTAACGATATTCAAAGACATGTGACTTTATTAAAAGCCGCCGCGCGTGCCGCGAAGAACATCACCACCATTCTTGACCCATACGAATTACTGCAGCGCACCGTGGATATTATTTGCGATGAATTTGGTTTTTATTACGCGGGTGTTTTCTTTTTGGATGATAAGAAACAGTACGCTGTTTTAAAAGCAGGCAGAGGTGCGGCGGGTAAGTTGATGATCACAGAAGGGCACAGGCTTGCCGTTGGAGGAAACTCTATGATCGGCGCCAGTATCGCAAATCGTCAAGGGCGCATCGCTCTCGACGTGGGGGCTGAGGCGATTTTCTTTGAGAATCCCCACCTCCCAAAAACCCGTTCTGAGATGGCGCTTCCTTTGGTCGTAGGGGATGAAGCCATAGGTGCATTAACCGTGCAGTCTACTGAAGAAGCAGCTTTTCACGATGAAGATATTGCTGCATTGCAGACTATGGCAGATCAGCTTGCGATTGCAATTCAAAATTCAAATCTGCACCGCCAAGCAGAACGTCGTTCACGGTTGTTGAAAGCTTCTAATCGTGTAGGCAAAGAGGCAACATCTATTCTTGATATTGAACAATTGCTTCCTCAAACAGTTAACATTATTTGTGAAGCATATGGTTTGTATTATGCGGGCGTGTTTCTTTTGGATGAGGCGGGTCAGTATGCAGTGCTTCGCTCTGGATATGGAAAAGCTGGCAAGGCAATGGCAGCAGAAGGACATAAATTGCGGGTTGGCACTGATTCAATGATAGGAGCCTGTATCGCAATGGGTGAAGCGCGTATTGCTCTTGATGTAGGCGAGGAGCGTGTGCATTTCAAGAATCCGCATTTGCCGCACACTCGCTCTGAGATGGCGCTGCCTTTAATTTATGGCGGGAAAGCCTTAGGAGCGGTAACGATTCAAAGTTCGGAAGAACGCGCGTTTAGCGAAGATGACATAACTACTTTAACGACAATGGCAGAACATTTAGCTGTTGCGATTAATAATGCTCGTCTTATCGATCAACTTAAAGAAGCGCATAATGAAATTCTGCGCAACAAGGTTTTTGAAGCGCTTACTACCGCTTCAACCGAAGCGATTCATTGGATTGGCAACAAAACACTGCCTATCTCGCTGACAGTTGCGCGATTGCGCGAAGAAGCTGCCGACGGCGCAGTAGATGTTGAATCGCTTAAGGAAGACTTAGATATGATTTCTGAAAGCGCGGCGCAGATCATCCAAGTGAAGGAACAATTAATTGGTGCCGTGCGCGAAATGATGCCGCGTCCTGTTTTGTTAGCAGATGTGCTTCAAACCGCAGCGCAACAACGTGGTTTGCAGAAAAACATACTTAATGTGAATATAGACTCTGCCGCGGCTTATGTAATTGCAGATAGCACACAATTAACCCGCGCTGTTGGAAATATTTTGCAAAATGCGGCAGAGGCTGGCGCGAAATCTATAAAAGTAAACTCACGTGCGGCTGAGGAGCGCGGTGTTTTAGAAATTATCATTGAAGATGACGGCGCAGGTATGGATGCTGATACGATCAGCAAGGCATGGTCTCCGTTCTTTACAACACGCGGCGTTTCTCATCATGGCTTGGGATTGCCCGCCGCAATGCATGTCGTTTCGCAAGGACAAGGACGAATAACGCTTGCCAGCGAGCTGAACAAAGGCACAATCGTTACCATACTCATGCCGCAAGGCCGCATACCTAATGATGTTGTTCAAACAGGCGCTGTCAAAAGCATTTTGTTGATAGACGATAATGACGATTGGTCAAAACTTTTCGTAGAATTACTTAAAGGCACTTCCGTTAAGTTGACTCAGTCTGTTGATCTGAAGAAGATTCCTTCTGTAGATCTAATCCTTATCGATGAAAACATCTCCTTTGCCCCTTTGACAGATGTATTAGATGCGCTTGCGAAAGCAGGGCTTGAATCGAAAACAATTGTAATTACTTCCGCTATTAATCCTGAGCGTGTCACTCAATTCTTGCGACATGGCATGAAGGACGTGATGGTTAAGCCGTATTCAGGCAAAGAAGTTAGCGAATTGTTGAAATAAAAATAATAAGACTTGATAGGTTTTGTGAGAGATCACAGAAACTTGTCTAGCCTGACAGAAAGTTAATTATGCGACCAAGATGGCGTAAAGTTTTACATGATTTATGGGACAGTAAGGCACGCACACTGCTGGTGGTTTTTTCCATTGCAGTCGGCGTTTTTTCCATTGGAGTGATCGCCGGTGCTTACGAGATCATTTCTAATGATATGAGCATTTCCTATGCCGCAAACAACCCTGCAAATATTGAATTGCGCATGGATAATTTCGATGACGATGTACTTGCTTCGATCAAGAATTCACATGGAGTCTTAAGTGTAGAAGGCAGACGCGTGGTTAATTTTCGCGTGCGCGCTGAAGGCAGTGATCAATGGGTTACGATGGACCTGGTGGCGGTAGATGATTTCGGCAAGAATAAGGTTAATTTGCTGGTACCAGCTTCGGGGGCGGTGGAAGCGGGCAAGGATGAAATCTTGCTTGAAAAGGAGGCCCTCAAACGAATATCTATTTCAGTCGGCGAGAACCTCATTTTTGAATTAGCAGACGGCACAACGAAGTCGTTTAAGTTGGTTGGCATTGTGCAGGATGCCAGTACAGGCGCAGGGGATTTCCTAGCGCCGCCTTTTGGATTTACTGCCATGAAGACGATGCAGACGCTGCGCCAGCCTGATTTGTTTAATCGCGCTTATATTACTGCTTCCAGCGGACAAGATGATCTCGAATACATTCGTGATTTGGGCGGAGAATTAAAAGATAAGCTGGAGAAAAACGGTGTGGATGTTACGCGGACACGTTTTTCCGAGACGCATAAACATCCGCTGGCAGATACTGTAAATGCTGTTTTGGGCATATTAATGGCGTTAGGGATTTTGATCGTATTTCTTTCAAGTTCGTTGATTGCCAATACACTCAGCGCGTTATTAAGCCAACACTTGCGCCATATCGGTGTCATTAAATTAATAGGCGGTAGAAATAAGCAAGTCTTTGCAATGTATCTAATGCTGATTTTAGCTTTTGCAGTATTGGCATTGTTGATTGCAGTTCCGTTGGGGGGGCAGGGGGCTTATGGGTTGGCTTCGTTTATGGCGGGTGAACTGCACT
>VFJR01000166.1 GCA_009885945.1 Anaerolineaceae bacterium | reverse complement strand
CGACTCTCTTTCGGAAATGACAACCATGTCATTGCGAAGGAGGGCGCTCCTCCCCGACTGAAGCAATCCCCAAAGTGCGGGGACTTTCTCATGTCACGCGGAGATTGCCGCGTCGCGAAGAACAAGTGCGCTCCTCGCAATGACAGTGATGCGCCCTCGCACATCGTCCCGACTCTCTTTCGGGAATGATAATGATAAGAAAAACCCCGCTTCCATAAAGAGTTTGTAATTTATCCAATTATACTCTCTGTGAAACGGGGTGCGTTCTTCGTAATCAGCTTGTAAGGTAGCGGCACGCCTTCACTGACTGTGATAGATATCAACAAGGCAATCCTAATTTTTTAACAGCTCGCCTGTTCGTTGGATCAACATCTCGGGCTTAAGTGGTTTTAACAAATAATCTGAGGCTCCATTTTGCATTGCGTCTTGAAAAGAGGCTTCGTCATTAAGCGCGCTAAAGACGATCACGGGCACATGCTGATCTTGCTGACGAATTGACTTGAGCACATCCACACCGCTTATGTCCGGCATGCGCATATCAACATATACCAGTCCGATCTCGCCTCCATTAAAACGTTCCAAGCCTTCTGCTCCGCTGGCGGCAGAAATTACTTGAAAGCCAGCCCGCGTCAAAATGCGCGAGACCGTATCGCGTACATTAGCTTCATCGTCAATCAGTAAAACTTTTTTTGTCATTTTTGCATCCTCAAATAATAGACCTAGTTGGAAATTAATTCGAGCCCCATCTGTGCAGGACTGACAAGTTTCATTATAAAGCCAATCGGCTGATTGTTTTTGAAACCTGTCAGCCAAGAGAGGCTATGCATATAGGGTTGAAAAACTTACCAGCCTTTGAGACATGGTTTTTCCAAGGTCGCTTGGCAAATCCATTTTATGTCGTTGCGAGGCGGTTTTTGCCGAAGCAATCTGCACTTTTACAGGTGAAACTCTTGAAACTGGAGATTGCTTGCTCTAAAGAGTACGATGTCGTCGCATAGAACGCTGCTCGCAAAGACATTTTCTGACCTTGGAAAAGCCATGGCATTTGAGAAAATTGGTATGGTCTAGAAAATTTATGTGAGTTAAAATAGTATTGATTTCTAAAACAGTGTTGATATAGATCGTTCCTGTTTTATACTCTCCGCTTAACTTGCGAAAGGTTATTTTGGTCAATGATTGCCTTAATAGTTAAAGGATAACCCGTGAAAAAAAAGATAAAAAAAATCTCATCTCCGTTGATTTCGGAGCAGGGCTCTCTTTTTTTTAATATCGTTAATCTTGCTAATGAAGCGGTGGTTGTGCTTGACGAACAGCAGAATATTGTTTTCTTCAACCAAGGGGCAGAACGTATTTTTGGCTATCCGGCAGCCGATGTGATCGGACAGTCGATCGCCATTCTTTTACCCCCTGTATTATCCGAAATTCATTTCGCGCATGTCAAAGCTTTTTCCGAAGAATCTCAAATGGTGCGGGATATGGAAAACAGGCGTGAAATAGCGGGGCGTCATAAGAGCGGTTTAATATTTCCCGCCGAGGCAAGCATTCTAAAAGTAAGCGAAGATGGCAAATTGTTCTTCGTGGCAATATTGCAGGATATCACTGAGCGCAAGCAGGTGCAGCAAAGAGTGCTTTTACAAGAGCAGCGCTATCGTAATATTGTTGAAACACAGGTGGAGCTTCTTTGCCGTCTGCTTCCAGACGGTACCATTACCTTCGTGAATCAAAGTTATTTGGATTATTTTGGATATACCCTCGAAGAAGTTGTCGGGATTCCTGTTGACAGTTTAGATGGGCGTGCAAGTATTACTAAAACAATAGTCGCGTCGCTAACAGCACAGCAAGCATCAGCCTTTTTTGAAGAAATGATCACACAGCCAGATGGAGCAGTGCGCTGGGTGCAATGGGTATGTCGTGCCATGCTCAATTCACAGGGCGATGTAAAGGAGGTTCAGGCGGTTGGGCGTGATATTACAGAGATCAAACAAACAGAAATAGACCTGCGCCAAAGTGAAAAGCGCCTGCAAGAGACACAGCGAATTTCACATGTGGGCAGTTGGGATTTTGATTTTGCATCCAACCGCTTGTTTTGGTCAGATGAGGTCTATCGTATATTTGAATTAAATAGGGAAGGCTTGAGCGCAAACTACGAGGAATTTCTACGTGTCGTTCACCCGCACGACCGCAATATGGTGAGCAATGCGTATATGGTTTCGCTGAGAACGCGCGAACCCTATCAGATCGTCTACCGTTTGCAGATGGCAGATGGGCGCATTAAATATGTTGAGCATCGCTACGAAAGTTTATATGATGAGGCTGGAGCGCCGGCTCGCTTGGCAGGCATGATACAAGATATCACCGAGCGTAAACAAGCTGAAGATTTATTAACGATCAAAGACCGAGCCATCGCGTCCTCGATCAGCGCTGTTTCTTTGGCTGATCTGCAAGGCAATATCACCTATGTCAATGAGGCTTTTTTGCTTATGTGGGGTTACGATAATTTACATGAAATTCTTGGCAAACAAGCTATAAGTTTTCTCGAATCTGAGGAACGAGGCGCCGAGGTGGTTAGAGCCATACAGGAGGAAGGCAGTTGGATCGGTGAGTTGGGCGGCAAAAAAAATAACGGCGTTTATTTTGATGTTTTGGTATCTGCCAGTTTAGTCTATGATGGGCTCGGAATGCCGATCTGCATGATGGGATCATTTCTCGATATCACCGAACGCAAACGCATTGAAATGGAATTGATCGAGCGTGAGAAATCCCTGAACAAGATCATGAACGCCGCCCCGTTTGGATCGCATGTATATGAATTGATCCAGGATGATTTAATTATTTTGGATGCCAATCAGGCTTCTGACGAGATCCTCGGGCGGAATCACCTTTCATTGGTGGGTAAAAAACTGGAGCATGTTCTGCCCGCATTTATGGATACCGAACTGCCCGCCATATTTAAACAAGTTGCCGAGCAGGGTGGGAAATACGATATCGCTCAATTTAGCTATCGTGATGATCTGGTTCAGCTTATGCTTGAAATTCATGTGATTCAAATTGCCCCAAATCAGATCGCATCTTTCTTCCGCAACATTACCGAGCTTGCAAAAGCCTATGACGAGACTCTCGTTGGCTGGTCGCATGCTATGGATCTGCGTGACAAAGAAACAGAGGGGCATACTCAGCGGGTCACAGACTTAACCATGCAGTTGGCGCGTGCCATGAAAATAGTGGGTGAGAACGATCTGCTTTATATGCGCTGGGGAGCGCTTCTGCATGATATGGGCAAAATAGGCATACCAGATGGTATTCTGCTAAAGGCAGATAGCTTGACCGATGAAGAAAAAGCCTTCATGCGGAAACATCCGCAATTTGCTTATGAAATGCTATTTCCAATAACTTTTTTGCGCCCCGCTCTCGATATTCCATATTGTCATCATGAAAAATGGGACGGCAGTGGTTATCCGCGCGGGCTGAAAGGGGAGCAGATTCCACTGGCGGCGCGCATTTTTGCGCTTGCCGATGTTTGGGATGCCTTACGCTCCGACCGTCCGTACCGAAAAAAATGGTCAGAGGAAAAGACGATTGAACATATACGGGCATCAGAGGGAACACATTTTGACCCTATGATCGTCAAAATATTTTTAGAACTTATTGATAAAAAGAAATTCTCTACCGTACATCCTGTCAATTGATGCTGTTGTGAACCGCTGTTCTTGTAATTTGGCGGTGATGTAATTTTTTTTGAGTTGGAATACACCATAAAACAGGGGATTGCTTCGTCGGAAAGAGCAAGGTCCCTTCTCGCAACGACATTTGTACGGTAGAGAAAAAAGAAATAAAATGCGACATCCACTAAGAAAGTGGATGTCGCATTTGTTATTGCCTTATTGATCCACAGGCACTGGATAATTTATTTCGCGAACTCTGTCGACCTTGTCTCGCGGATCACGGTTACTTTGATCTGACCCGGATATTGCATGGTCTCTTCGATCTTCTTGGCGATATCACGCGCGAGGCGGATGGAGGCTAGATCATCAATTTGGTCAGGTTTAACCAGGATGCGCACTTCACGTCCTGCCTGAATGGCGAAGGCTTGCTGTACGCCGTCAAACGACATGGACATTTCTTCCAGCGAGCGAATGCGCTTGATGTAGGCTTCCAAGTCTTCGCGGCGGGCGCCTGGGCGGGCACCAGAGATCGCGTCTGCAGATTCGGTGATAACTGCTTCCACGGTTTCTTGATCCACTTCATGGTGATGAGATGCGATGGCATTGATCACGACCGAATTGACTCCGTACCGTTTACAGTATTCCGCGCCAAGCCCGGCGTGTGTGCCATCCTGATTGTGATCCATGGCTTTGCCAATATCATGCAAGAAGCCGCCTTGCTTAGCCAGCTCAACGTTTGCGCCCAGCTCTGCGGCGAGAATGCCCGCCAGTTTGGAGGCTTCTACCGCGTGTGCCAGTTGATTCTGACCATAGGATGTGCGGAATTTCAAACGCCCCATCATACGCAGAACTTCGACATGCAAGCCTCTCACATTTGCATCATAAGCGGCTTGTTCACCGGCTTCATTGATGATCTTATCAACAGCCTTCGTTTCATCTTCAATTACTTTTTCGATGTGCGCGGGATGAATACGTCCGTCCAAAATTAATTTTGCCAAGGAGCGGCGCCCAATTTCGCGGCGCACCGAGTCGAAGCAGGAAACTGTTACCGAATCTGGGGTGTCATCTACGATCACGTCTACGCCGGCAGCTTGCTCAAAGGCTTTAATGTTGCGCCCGTTGCGTCCAACGATGCGCCCCTTCATTTCTTCGCTGGGCAGCATCACCACGGCGCGCGTCACTTCGGCTACATGCTCTGATGCCACACGTTGAATTGCATCCGCGATTAATTTGCGGGCGCGTTTTTCACCTTCTTCGCGCGCTTCTGCCTCGATCTGACGCATGATCCTAGTCATGTCGCCGCGGGCTTCTTTTTCCACCGCCGCAAACAGATCCTTTTTGGCTTCATCGGGCGTCATTTGCGCGATCTCTTCCAACTTCTTTACTTGGTCATCATATAGTTTGTCAATATCGTTGGCGCGTTTATCCACTACAGACTGGCGTTTGTTCAGCGTTTGTTCGCGCTGTTCGATCTTATCGAAGCGGCTGTCTAATTCTGAGCGGCGTTTGTCAAGCCGTTCAATTTCTTTGTTCACTTCAATGCGCCGTTCCTTGATCTCAGATTCAGATGCTGTGATGATCTTTGTGGCATTTTCACGGGCATCACTGCCAATCAAGCGCGCCTGTTCATTGGCGATCTTTAAAATATTATCGGCTTTTTCCTGGCGCGTTTTCGTGGCTTGATCTGTACGAAAGCGTTGAAAGAAATAGCCAACAACCACGCCCACGATCAGGGCGAGAACACTTATCAATATTATTGTGATCGGACTGGTGATATTCATATCATATCCTCATCTTCAAAGTTTATTTTTTCGTCGTGCATTTCGTTCCATATCTTCGAAACGATCGGTGCGCTGACCGAGTATGAAAACCCGCGGCGCGCCAGAAATTCACTTATTTTTTTACGAAACACGTCCCGTTCCAGATCTTTAAATCTAGCCGCACGTTTTTTTGCCGCGTCATATGCTGCAACTGTTTCATCCACATCTACAATCGCAGATTGAATGTCTTCATCTTTAAGCCCTTTTTGGCGTAACTCCATGGTCAGGGCTCGTTTACTGCGCGGGCGGAAAGTATTTCGATTTTCCACCCATGCTTGGGCAAACTGGTTATCATCGGCAAGCTTTCCCTCTTGTAGGCGTTGCAGAGTTTCCTCTATCATCGCTTCTGGAATTTCATGCTTGCGTAGATTTTGGCGAATCTCGTTCTCTGAGCGGGCACGGAAGCTAAGGTACAGCAGCGCTTGTTGATATGCCCGTTCTCGCGCATCTGAGGCTTGCAACTGTCCAATTTTTTCTTCGCTTAATTCCTGGCCTCTTCTCAACCACGCGGCAGTGATGCGGTCCAAGCTGAAGGCGAATTCTCCATCGAGGTGAATGTTCACCCGCTTGGAGTTGCGTTTTTGAGCTGTGAGGGCGGTTATCTTTTTCATGCTTAAACTCAGCTCGCTTATGCCTCTTGCCGCTTAAAAAGCAAACAGCCCAAGGCACCGTTTGAGGCGGCTTCGGCTGTTGAAATGTCTGGGTTGTGTGACCAGTCTCCCGTTAAATTATGAAGCGGGCAGGGTTATAAGTCACATTGCGCGACTGCTAGGGTATTAAAAGGCAGAGTGAAGTTAGTCGTGTAGTTTCAATATCTATTGTAGAACGACTTCACAAAATAACTCCCAAATTGGGGGAGGAGCGTGCGCTAATTTTCCAGTTAGATCAAAGCAAAAACCGATATACGGCAGAAATGTCTTTTTAGCCTCATGTAACAAACCGCCACATAAGAATAGCTTAATTATACATGACTTTTTGAATTTGATAACACAACTTTTATCGGCAGGCGGGGTAGATATATCTGTACTATAGTGACAAATGGAACTATGTAATATACACATTTTGAGACATAATTTGTGCTGAAAATATAGAGGAGACAATTGTGGCTAAAATTACGCGTGAAGACGCATTGGAATACCATCGTTTGAAAGGCAAGCCCGGAAAAATAGCGGTTGTGCCGACGAAACCCATGGATACACAAATGGATTTGAGTTTGGCATATTCGCCGGGTGTGGCAGAGCCGGTCTTGGAGATCGAAAAGAATCCTGAAGATGCTTATGAATATACAGCCAAAGGGAATTTGGTGGCGGTGATCTCAAATGGTACAGCGATTTTAGGGCTGGGAGATCGCGGCGCGCTGGCGAGCAAACCGGTGATGGAAGGCAAAGGCGTGCTGTTTAAGAAATTTGCCGATATTGATGTCTTTGATATTGAATTAAATTCACATGATCCTGATGAAATTATTAAAGTAGTGGCGGCAATTTCGCCTACTTTTGGCGGCATTAATCTAGAAGATATTAAAGCGCCCGAATGCTTTTATATTGAGGAAGAATTAAAGAAAATGCTGGATATTCCAGTATTTCATGATGACCAGCACGGCACGGCCATTATTTCTTCTGCGGCGCTGGCAAACTCGCTGGAGATCGTAGGTAAAAAACATTCTGAGGTTCGTATTGTTATTTCTGGCGCGGGCGCTTCGGCGGTATCTTGCGCAGAATTGGCAATTAAATGGGGCGTACAACGCAAGAATATTATGCTGGTAGATTCAAAAGGGGTTGTGCATAGCGGGCGCACCGATTTAAATAAATACAAGCAGCGCTTTGTTTTAGATACTGATGCGCGTACATTGGAAGATGCAATGCGCGACTCGGATGTGTTTTATGGCTTGTCGGTTGCCAATGTGCTTACGCCGGCCATGGTTAAGAGTATGGCAAAAGACCCGATTGTCTTTGCTATGGCAAATCCTGACCCTGAAATTCGCCCTGAGCTGGCAAAGGAAGCGCGTAAGGATGTGATCATTGCCACTGGTCGTTCGGATTATGCCAATCAGGTTAATAACGTTTTGGGCTTTCCCTTTATCTTCCGCGGCGCGTTAGATGTGCGTGCCAAGGCAATTAATGAGGAGATGAAGTTTGCCGCTTCCAAAGCCTTGGCGGCGTTGACCAAGGAAGATGTGCCTGATTCTGTTTTGCGTGCCTATGGTGTAGATAGCATGAAATTTGGGCGTGATTATATTATCCCCGCCGCGCTTGATCCGCGTGTTTTGTTATGGGAAGCCCCCGCTGTTGCGCAAGCCGCAATGGATACAGGCGTGGCGCGCAAGAAAATTGATATTGACGAGTATCGTGAGAAGCTGGCGTTTCGTTTTGGAAAAGGCGAACAAGTCCGTTATTTCTTTCAAAACAAAGCCCGTTCTTCTGGCGGCGCGAAGCGGGTTGTGTTTGCAGAAGGGGAAGAGCTAAAAGTGATTCGCGCGGCGCATCAAATTAAAGAGGAGAAAATTGCAACCCCTGTTTTAATTGGTCATGCGGATGTGATCGCAAGTCAATTGAAAATCCTCGGGCTCGATTATGTTCCTGAAATTGTAGACCCATTAACTTTTACTAAGCTGGATGAGTACGGACAGGCATTTTATAAAATTCGTCAACGCAAGGGCGTTTCTCTTGCCGATGCGCGCAAAAAAGTGATGGATCCAAATGTGTTAGGGTCTATGATGGTAAAAATGGGTGATGCGGACGCTTTTGTCTCGGGTTTGACCTATGATTACCCTGAAGTGATTCGACCTGCTTTGCAAATCCATCATACCGCCAGCGGGGGGGTGCGCGCGGCTGGGGTTTACATTATGATCGTGGATGATCGCGTATATCTATTTACGGACGCGACAGTTAATATTGACCCAACTTCGGAAGATCTGGCAGAGATCGCCTGTCTAGCAGCGGATTATGCTAAAAAGCTGGAAATCGAACCGCGTGTTGCGTTTCTTTCCTTCTCCAATTTTGGCAGCACACCCCATGCGCTTTCTGCCAAGGTGCAAAAAGCAGTTGCTTTGGTGAAAGCGCGCCGCCCTGACTTGCGCGTGGATGGCGAAATGCAAGCCGATACCGCTGTTGTAGCCAGCATTGTGGAAGATCGCTATCCATTTAGCGCTGTCAAAGATGCCAATGTGCTGGTCTTTCCGTCTCTTGAATCTGCAAACATTGCTTATAAGCTGCTTGCCAACCTTGGCAATGCCAAAGCCATTGGTCCAATTTTGTTAGGTATGGGAGCACCAGTACACGTACTTCAAACGGGCGATGATGTGAATGCGATCGTACAAATCGCTTCAGTAGCAGTGATGGATGTGATGAGTCGTGAAGGTAATGGAAAAAATAAATAGTTTGCCGAACTGACTATTGGCGGCAAGAAAATTCCTGCCTTGCATAAATCCTGTCAACATTAAATTTTACGGGTATTGAATATTTCGGGCAGACGGTGAATATCGCTTCACGGGTACAGGGCAGTGCCGGCGGCGATGAAATTTATCTCACTGAGGAAATATATAATTCCATGGAGTAGTTGAATTGCTCCAAAAAGAAGGTTGCAAAAATTCATCTGATTTGATTGAGCTGAAAGGCATTAAAAATCAAGTCAAAATTTACAAGGTAACTGGCTCGAATTAAAACAATACGGACCTTCTTTCCTAGTGTGGCTCAACTTTCCATCGCCTCATTCCAGTTCCTTGTCGTCGTACATTCCGTCGCCGCCGGTTGCGCTGTCATCTTTTGAAATCTCCCCGTGCATTTCCATCCTAGTGTTTTCGGTCTCAGTATTAAGATTTCCATAAGAAGTCGCACTAAACTGCTTGGGCTTGACGAGCCAGCTAAACTGATAGGTCTCGACGAGCCAGAATATTACAAGCACAACGATCAAGCCAAACAGCGGACCAGCCACCATTAGGATCGGCGCACCGATACAGCTTAACCCCAGAAGCCCGGCTAGTGCCCCTGTCCCAAGTCCGCCAACACCAGCGCCTGCGAGAGCATTGCCAACGCGCCGCGCCGCGCTGCGCCTGTAATTCATTGCAGGCGGACTGGAAGCCGGATCGCGCGGGCTGATGAGAGCTAACAAGGGTATTTGCCGGCTGCCTGCGATTGACAGGAGCAGACCTGTGCCCAGAGCTGCGATCCCCACTGGAATGCTGTTGGCAAATGGCAGGCAAGCAAAGCCGGCGGGTAACACGGGGCTCGGAGCGGGAAGTTCAGCAACCGGAATCGCGGTTTCGGTCGCCGTAGGCATCGCAGTGACAGTGGTGGTGGGTGCTTGCGTGGCAGTCGGTGTGAAGGACGGGTAGATTACAGTGGGTCTCTTCTTTTCTTTTTCCGGCGGCGGGCATGGCATTGGTCGTCCATTTTCATCCAAGCAGACCTGCGCCGAGATTGGTGCGTTGGGGACAGCCGCGGTCAAGATGGCAAGCAGGACTGGCGCGAGCATCAATAGCAATAAAGGATTAGTTTGCATGTGTGTTTTGATCATCAATGGGGTCCTCTACAATCAGTATAGCATTGCTTGACCATTGCAATCTATAGCGCATAAGAGAATCTAGACACAAAAACGAACATAAGTACGCTACCTATTCTGGAGAAAATCATACCCAAAAGAAGAATACTAACTGTCTTTGACCGCTGTCCTTCTTGTGGGAAATTTTATAAATTTTGGAGTTTCCAAAAGAATGAGCAAAAAAAACGGAATGCAGACAATAAAAAGTCTGCATTCCGTTTTTTTTTTATTCCTGCCACTCTAAATCAAAATTACCAACGTAGACTGTATCGCCTTCTTGGATGCCCGCCTTTTTGAGAGCAGTATCCACGCCAAGTTTTTCCATCATCTTTTGGAAACGACGCACCGAGCCGTCATGCTCCCAAAAGGTCATCTTTGCCGCGCGTTCAATTGCCACGCCGCTGACTCGCCACTGGGTGCCGTTTTCACGCTTCACCTCAAACTGATTCGGGTCAACATCCGGTTTATACACCGGTAATGTTTCCTGCGTCTCTACGGTCGGGGTCTCTTGTAGTTGCTGATATGCCGAGATAAGAATTTCCCTCGAGTTTGTGCGAGTCATCGCAGAGAGATCTAAAAGCGTTACTTTTTTCTTTTTAAATTGCGCTTTAATTTCCTTTAGCTTTTCTTGTACTTCTGCTTGATCGGTCTTGTTCAAGGCAACGATTTGCGGTTTTTTTGCAAGATTTGGGTCGAACAATGCCAGTTCACTATTGATCTGGCTATAATCTGCCAGCGGGTCATCAGAAAGCCCGTCGATTAAATGAATCAATACGCGCGTTCTTTGAATATGGCGCAGGAAGTCATGCCCAAGCCCGGCTCCTAAATGAGCGCCTTCAATTAATCCTGGAATGTCTGCCATGACCACAGTGGTATCTTGATCTATATTTGCCACGCCAAGATTTGGTTCCAGCGTTGTAAATGGATAATCACCAATTTTCGGTTTGGCATTTGTTAGCGCTGTGAGCAGGGTAGACTTCCCAGCGTTGGGTAAGCCGATGATGCCGATATCAGCTATCAGCTTAAGTTCGAGGCGCAATAGTTTTTCTTCGTGTGGTTCGCCGCGTTCACCGATTCGAGGGGCTTGGTTACGAGAGGTGGCAAAGTGCTGGTTTCCTAACCCGCCACGTCCGCCTTTGCAAACAGTGAGGCGTTGTCCGGGTTTGGTTAAATCTCCAAGTAATTCACCTGTTTCGGCATCATAAATGACTGTGCCGGGCGGTATGTTAATAATAAGATCCTCTGCACCTTTGCCGGTTCTATTGGCTCTGCCTCCGCCTTTGCCGTCATCTGCCTTGAATTTTTGATTGGGTCTAAAGGTGGATAGGGTGTTGAGTGTGACCTTAACCTCAAAAATAAGGTCGCCGCCCTTACCGCCATCGCCGCCATCGGGACCGCCGCGCGGGACGAATTTTTCACGCAGGAAATGGACCATGCCATCTCCGCCGTTACCTGAAAGTACATGAATAGTTACTTGATCTATGAACATACAATCATTATAAGGCATGGATGGTGATACTGTGCTGTAAATCCTGTTATGCCTTTAAGGTGGTTCGTGCTGGCCAATAAAATCATCTTTTTCGTTGTATGGGGGCGCTTAAGCAATGAACAGCACCGTATCCATTGACCAGTTTATTTAATTCCGCGCTTAATATACGGAAACCTCGTTCTTCCAATTCTTTAATAACACGAGTGTTTGTTGAAAGAGCCACAATAAGGGTTTTGTTTCCCAGGTTCAATAAATTGGTTGCAAAGTTTTCTTGCTCTTCTTTGGAGATTTCCAGAATCTCGATTCCTCTTTGCGCCTGAAATTCACGAAAACTTCCCAAATCCTCTGTAATCAACATGCCCGAGTTCATTGTGATGCGATAGACTTCGCGTTGATCAATCTCGTGCCCATAGCCCATTGCTAGTGTCGGGGATAAGGGAATCCAAAACATATCCAGATGCATGATGCGCATGTGCTCATCTGTGGGCACACCATGAGTCTCTGCTTCGGCGGCGTGTCTCTTGTTAACCACTGCTACAATTTGAATTCCTTTTTGTTCGAGATATTCCCCAAGTTGAAGGCATAAGTTTTTGACTGCGCTCATACTCGTGCGTGCGCCTACGCCAACATAACAAGTATCTCCCAAAAGCACAATATCGCCACCTTCCAATGTCCCCGCTTGAATTTGTATTAAATTATCTGCGTACCCTAGCTCAATTAGTGCTTCTTTAAAAATATCTATTTCTGATTTACGTATTTCCCATTTGAGCGCAGAGAGGATTATTTTGTCTGTTAATGCTTGCGATTGATCTCTGCCATAAAAGATATTCGCCAGCGGCAGATTTTGCGAAAGGCTGAGTGTGTAGTTTAGGCGAATTGCACCGACTTCTCCATAACATGCTATATCTTCTGCTAAAATTTGTTTTATTTCTTTTTGTATTTGTAAGAATACTTGATCAATATCCCCTTTGATGCCTTCACTTGAAAAATCCTTTATTTTGTTTTCTCTGTATGTTTCATAATGTTCGTTTGCTCTTTGGAGCAGCGCCTTCTCAAGTTCAACAATATTCTTTGGTTCATTGGGAATTTGCTTGTTTTTTACAGACCTTACAAAGGCATCTTTTGCTTGTGTAAATTTGATTCCCTCTGCTTCGACAAGTGCGCGCATATTTCTAAATTCGTTGCGTGCTTCCAATACCTCATAGTAACTAAAAAATAAGCTCTTTGACTTCGGCAGTAATTGACCCAGTAAAGCTTCAATGCCTGGTTCGCCCCAAACCAGAATCTCTTGCAATGGCTGTGTTTCATCAAAGATTTGCGGCTTCATTTTTCCTTGTGTGAATCCATTTTGAAATTTTCGGCCGCTGACGCAGATTCTAATACTTATATCTGCGCTCAGCGGTCATTTTTTACATTACATCAGGTGCTTGAATTCCCAGCAAGCGCAAGGCATTTTCGATTGTTTGCTTTGCTGCAGAAACCAAACGTAGGCGCGCATTTTTTGTGTTTTCATTATCAGTTTGTAGCACATTCACTGCATGATAGAACGAGTGAAAAGAATTCGCAAGGTCATATGCGTAAGCCGCCATTACCATTGGGCGATATTCGTTTGCGGCTTGTTCCACTGTTTGTGGGAAGCGCGAAATTTGCTCGATTAATTCGATCTCATGCTTTGTTAGTTCATAATTGAACGTTTGAACGTTTGAACGTTTGAACGTTTGAGTATCTGCCCTCTTTAGAATTGAGTTCGCTCTGACATACGCATTCTGAATATATGGACCCGTCCTGCCGTCAAATGCCAAGGCTTCGTTAATATCAAAGACAATATCTTTATTATTATCCACTGAAAGCATTGAGTACACCAGCGCGCCCAAGCCAATTTGTGAAGCGATCTTCTCTCTTTCATTAGCTGGGATATCTGCGCTTTTTTCGGCTTCGACTGAAAGCACACGTTTTACCGCTTCGTCTGCTACATCTTTGAACAGCACCACGCGCCCGCGGCGTGCAGACATAGCACCCTCGGGCAAGCTTACAAATCCATAGCCAAGGTGGTAACACTTCTCAGCTTGCGGGAAGCCCCATAATTTTAAAATCGCAAATGCTTGCTGCAAGTGCATGGATTGGCGCACATCAACAACATAAATGGAACGGTCAACATGATATTTTTCAAACTTTTCTTTTGCCAAGGCAAGGTCTTTGGTTAAATACAGAGTTGTACCATCGCGGCGCAAGATCACATTGGTTCGGTATTTTTCCTTGGTTAGCCCAAGCTTTTCGTCTATCTTCACAATGACTGCGCCGCCTTCTGGGCGCTCGTCAGTTGCAATGTCTTTTGCGATTAATTCATCCACAATAGCTTTGGACGGTTCGTCAACTTCGCTTTCGTAAAACCATACATCCATTTTCACATCGAGCATTTTTAAAATTTCGCGCAGTTCTTCCAAACTCCACTCGCGTGTCACGCGCCATAATTCGCGCACATCGGCATCGCCCGCATCCCACTTGTGATATACCTCGCGGCGTTCAGCATCATATTCTTCGCGCTTAGCAGTTTCTTCTGCTGTTTCAACTTCTTTCTTTTCCAGCAGGGCAGTGGCTTCTACATACAATTTTGCCAGCCATTGTCCGCGTTCATGCACGCCTGCGGGTTCCTGTCCTTTATAAAATCTTTCGTAAATCCATAATACAGTGATTACGCCCAAACCTAAGTCGCCGGGGTAAGAGGCGCGGATGGTTTTATAACCTGCAAACTCTACCAACCTTGCCAGCGCTTCGCCTAATATCGTATTGCGCGCATGACCAATGTGAAATGAATGAAGCGTATTGGGTTGTGCATACTCCACCATTACTGTTTCAGATTTTTTTTGACCCCGCCCAAATTCTGTGCCTGCGTTTAGTACTTCATCAACAACGCGGCGGGCATAATCAGATGTCTTGAAATACACATTAAGATAGCCTTTAACGGCTTCAATATGACTAATCCCCTCAACGCTTCCGATCTGTGCTCTAACCTGCTCGGCAATTGCTTGAGCCTTTTGCGGCACTGGAGCTTTTTCTCCCTTGCCCAGTTTCGCTTCATTGGCGGCTGTCTGGAAAAATGAGGTAGCAAATCCCCATTCACCCGAGAAGGGAATTGGCTGCCATTTGAGTTCTGCCAGCGCAACATCATTTGCTGTGGCAAAGTCTTTTATTTTGTCTTCAATGAGTTGTTGTTCTTTTTGAAACATAGTTTTCTCTCTCAGATTATAAACCTGACAGGTCACCACTATGGCTCGATTAATCAGGGTTTTCGCCAGCCATAGGTTTTGGTTAACCTAGTTATTAATGAGACCTGTCAGGTTTTTTAGCAAATGAAATGCCTCAGGTGGATTTTTTATTCTTTCAATGACCTTGTTTGCACATTCATCCGTTGTTAAGTGCGAAGTATCCAATTCAATATCATACTTTGCATGTTTGTGAATCACGTCAAATTGTGCGCGGGCTTGCCCAAGGGTACGGTCTTTTCTGTCGCGCTCACGTTGCTCCAAAATCTCTAGCGGACAATGAATGCCAATGAGATAGGCGTTCATTTCTGCGAAGAGACTAGCGCATTCATCTATCCAAACTTTTTCCACTAAAACGTGATCGGCGATGATGTTGTTTCCGCGTTGGGCGGTGGCTGCTAAGGCGTGGTGCATGCCCGAGAACAGGGTCAAGCCCAAAGCGCCAGATTGATGCGCTTTTCCGAGTATCTCATCCCAAAGAGGGCGATTAAGGTATCGGCTGGGCAGCATCCAAATAAATTTGTCAATTCCCATATCAAGATAGGGCTCTTGCAATTTATTTTGCAAGGCTTTCAGCAGGGTTGATTTTCCTGAGGATGAAGCGCCGTTAAGAATGATGATGGTGGGCATAATAAAAAAACGGGAACGCCAATAAGCGTTCCCGTTAATATCAAGGCGTAATGCGTAGACCTACGCGGCTTTTTTGGGAGCGGCTTTCTTGGTGGTCTTCTTTGCCTTTTTATCATCCACAGTTTTTTCACTGGGGACGAAAGTGGAAAGGCGCTTCATGAGACGACCCTTGCGGCGCGCGGCGTTGTTGGCGTGAATGACACCGCGTTCAGCGGCTTTATCCAACATGCTGATTGCTTTTAAGACTGCGTCTTTTGTTTCAGGAACGCCAGCTTCGAATGCAGTGCGTGCCTGAGCAATGGCAGTACGAGTGGAACCGCGCACTGTGCGGTTGCGCAAGCGGCGTTTCTCGTTCTGACGATTACGTTTGATTTGTGACTTAATGTTTGCCAAGGTTATTCTCCAAATTCTTATCTTTCTTTACGACAGCGCTGTATTTTACATGATGGGTTTGTATTTGTCCAGTAAAAAATAAAAAATCCGCAAGCTTATGCTTGCGGATTTTTGTCATTATTATGGAGTATTTGTTGCGGTTGGCAGTGCAAAATTGATCGGCGTGAGAGATGCTGTTGGCAGGAATGTGCCAGGTCCCGGCGTGATAGGGGTGCTGGTGGGCGGGGTGGTGGCAGTTGGCGTGACCATGTTTACCGGAACTTTTATCTGTTGACCAGCTTGAATGGCATTTGCATCTTGAATGTTGTTTGCCTTAATAATAGCTTCTTCTGTGCTGTTGTAAGTCGCGGCGATGCCGGCAAGGGTATCACCTGCTTGGATTGTGTAGTCTATTAATGTGCCGGGCGGCAGAGGCGGGATTGCCGTGGGTGTTGGTAATTGCATGTCTGGATTGGGCAATAAAATCGTTTGCCCGGGGCGGATGTTTTGTGTGGTTGGGTCAATGCCTATAGATGCAATGTTAGGGTCCTTGGATTCTTCGAAAGGATTTAAGTACAGGATAAGAGCGATGCCATTATCTCCAAGGTTAAATTTTTCTACAATGAGCGCTAAATATTCTCCTTCTTGCACGACGTAATTGAAAGGAGAAGCGAAGGTAGCGGTTGGGGTAATTGTAAATGTTGGTGTGATGGTGGGTGTTTCGGTGGGCGTATTGGTGCTGGTAGGTGTGAACGTCATTGTGGGAGTTGGTGTTTCGGTTGCGAACAAAGCATTGAGCGGTTTGCTGGGACCGTTTAACCACATGATAAGCATAATAATGCCGCCAATGACAAGCAAACCAGCAATGCCGTAAATGATCGGTCCGTTGTTACGCTGACGGCGTTTTCGGTACGCGTTAATTGAATCGGACGGGTTGGGCGTAGGTGTCGGGGCGCGGTTTGAGTTTGCCGGAGGGCGATTCATGTTGATTGTCATGATAGGTTCCTTTTTTTCTAGACCATATTCTTAATATAGTTAAATAATTCTACCTGAAAAATTGAGGTTGTGGGGAGAGCATCGCGCGTCAAAGGTTGAAAGTCAAAAGTCAAAGGCGCTGACTTTCAACCTTTGACTTTTGACTTTCAATTATTTCATATGTTCTTTCAAGTATTTCCCCGTATACGATCCCTTTACTTTCATAATTTGCTCCGGGGTTCCTTCTGCCATTAATTCGCCGCCTCGGTGTCCACCCTCGGGACCTAGATCAACTACCCAATCTGCTACTTTAATGATGTCTAAATTATGTTCAATAATTAATACTGAATTACCAGCATCTACCAGACGTTGTAACACTTCAATTAGTTTATGTACATCTGCGGCGTGTAAGCCAACGGATGGTTCATCTAAAACATAAAGTGTGCGCCCGGTGGCTCGGCGTGAAAGTTCTTTGGAGAGTTTCACGCGTTGAGCTTCGCCGCCAGAAAGAGTTGTGGCGGCTTGTCCGACGCGCACATAGCCTAACCCTACTTCTTGAAGTAATTTCAACTTATTCTGCATCTGTGGGTAATTCTTGAATTCTTCCAATGCGTGGTCAACAGTCATATCCAGCACATCTGAAATGCTGTATTGTTCGTGAAATAATACTTGCAGAGTCTCGCGATTAAATCTTTTTCCATTGCATACATCGCAAGGCACATACACATCGGGTAAGAACTGCATTTCGATTCGTAGTTCGCCTTGTCCCTGACAAGCCTCACAGCGCCCGCCATGTACGTTGAAAGAAAAACGCCCGGGCTTATAGCCGCGCACTTTGCTTTCGGGTAATTCTGCGTACAATTTTCTGATCTCATCAAACAAGCCTGTATATGTTCCAGGGTTAGAGCGCGGGGTCCGTCCAATGGGGGATTGGTCAATATTGATGATCTTATCGAGATGTTCAATACCTTCGATCTTTTTATGTTCGCCTGGTTGTGTGCGTGCACCCATTAACTTTGCGGCGAGTTCGTTGTATAAAATATCGCTCATTAGAGTCGATTTACCAGACCCAGAAACGCCGGTGATGCAAATTAGACTGCCCAGCGGAAACGAAACGGTGATGCCCTTTAAGTTGTTTGCGGTTGCGTTAATGATCTTTAGAAATTTACCATTTCCTGCGCGTCTCTTTTTTGGAACCTCAACCCGTTTCCTGCCCGAGAGATATTGTCCAGTGAGTGACTTTGGGTGCGCCAAGATCTGTTTAGGTGTGCCCTCAGCGATTACTTGCCCGCCATGCTCGCCCGCGGCTGGACCTAGGTCAATGACCCAATCGGCTTCGCGGATCGTTTCATCATCATGTTCAACGACCAAAACGGTATTACCCAAATCGCGCAAGCCTTTGAGTGTTTCTAATAGCCTCATGTTGTCGCGTGGATGTAAGCCAATAGATGGTTCGTCGAGGACGTATAAAACGCCGACGAGACGGGAGCCAACTTGAGTGGCGAGGCGGATGCGTTGCGCTTCCCCGCCAGATAACGTTACAGCGGAGCGATTCAAAGTTAAATAATCCAAGCCTACATTTACGAGAAAGGTTAATCGCTCGCTGATTTCTTTGATCACTCTTTCAGCGATCGCCTTTTGTTTGGATGTGAGCGGGGAATTTTTCCCTGCAATTTTTTTGACCCATTCTAATGTTTCTAAGACGGGCCAAGAATTTGCTTCGACGATGTTTACATCATCTACTGTGACGGCTAATGCGGCGGGATTTAATCGTTTGCCGCCGCAGCTTGGGCATGGGCGGTCAGACATAAACTCTGAAATTTTTTCGCGCATCCATTCGGAATTTGTTTCGCGGTAGCGGCGCTCCAAGTTGGTGATCACGCCTTCAAATGCGCGCGTGAATTTAAACTCATTGCCGTTGGCATTCTTATACGTCATTTGAATTTGTTTATCACCAGTGCCATACAAAACAAGTTTGAGTTGTTCTTTGGTTAAATCATTGACAGGTTTCTCCATGTCGATTTTGGAGGCGTTGCACATACCTTGTAACGACTGCCAATAATAGCCGCCTTCTTCTTTTGGACCCCATTCCATGCTGATGATCGCTCCCTCGTTGAGAGACAGGTCACGGTCAGGCATGATGCGGTTTGGGTCAATTTCTAGTTTGGAGCCAAGTCCCTGACAATCAGGGCAGGCGCCTTGAGGTGTGTTGAAAGAAAAGGTGCGCGGCTCTACCTCATTAATGCTGACGCCGTGTTCAGGGCAAGCAAGGTGTTCGGAAAAAGCAAGGTCAAAGGTCGCAGGTTGCAGGTCATCGCCTCGACCTTTGACTCTCGACTTTTGACCATTATCCCCATCCACAAGATTTACCGTGACATAGCCCTCGCCAAATTTCAAGGCAGTTTCAACCGAATCAGTTAAGCGTGTCAGCGCGGCTCTTTTATCTTCTTTACTGCCCTCTGTTGAAATTACAAGGCGATCTACAACAGCTTCAATGGTGTGTTGTTTATAACGATCCAATTCGATTTCATCATCTAATGAAGAGACGGCTCCGTCCACGCGCACGCGCGTGAAACCCGCTTTGCGAATTTCTTCAAAGACCGCTTGATATGTGCCTTTGCGGGCGCGGACTAACGGAGCAAGAATGAGAATGCGCGTGCCTTCGGGGAGTTTTTCAATTTTGTCTACGATCTCTTGCGCTGATTGCTTTACTACTTCACGCTTGCAAACGGGGCAATGCGGAATGCCTGCACGTGCGAATAGCAAGCGCATGTAGTCATAAATTTCTGTAACCGTGCCTACTGTTGAGCGTGGATTGTGACTAGTGGATTTTTGGTCAATCGAAACAGCGGGAGAGAGTCCATCAATATAATCTACATCAGGCTTGTTCATTTGTCCGATGAACTGACGCGCATATGCCGAGAGTGATTCAACGTAACGGCGCTGACCCTCTGCAAATATAGTATCAAATGCCAGTGACGATTTACCAGAACCTGATAAACCCGTGATGACCACAAACTTATCGCGCGGAATTTCTACAGTGATATTTTTTAAATTATGAACACGTGCGCCTACGACGCGAATTTTATTGGAAGACATACTGCTCCTATTGGGATTTGCGATTATAGCACAAATGTTTTATTGCCGAGATTTTATAGAGAGATTTAATGGTTGTATTTTCTCATTGAGTTCGCGCTGAATAAAACTGGTATTAATAACTCACCTTACACAATTTGTTCTCGATAAGCATAGGGGCGACCCGACCAATGGAAGCAAAATTACTCAACGATCCTGACGGGTCGCCCCTACGGTGCGTAAGGTCATTTAAATAATACAGCCCTTTTTCAAGGGCTGTATTTAGAATAACTTATTTTTTAGCAGGCGGTGGCGGAGGTGGTGGTGGTGGAGGCGCATCGCCATCGGAATCGCCTAAGAAACGATGAAATCCTTCAGTACCATCCTGGTTATTTGTAGGAATTTCGGCACGTTTTGAGCGCAGCTGCATTGCCTCATCCTCATCTTGATTATTTGCAGGAATCTCGGCGCGTTTTGCACGTAGTTGCATAGCTACTTCATCATCATCCTTGTTTGCATTTGCCATATATTTGCGTACGCCTTGTACTGATAAAACAGCCAAAATTCCTATCAAAATACCCCACCCTAGCCAAGGGAATCTCTCGGCTGCCCACTCTGGTACATTGCTCGCCAGATCACCATTGACATCAAAAAAAGGTGGAGGCCCTGGTTCACGTGTTGGTGCAGGTTTGTTTGCTTCAGATGGCAGCTGTGTAGCTGTGGAAACTGCTGCAACAAGCATGGCTGTTGGTTCAATCACAAGCGGAACTTTGCAAGTTAAGGGAACTTTACCGTCTTTGATTTCACCGGTTTCAACCGTGCCTCCAACAGACTTGCACCCGTTAGTAAACTGCCCAATACATGTAGTGTCCCCACAAGTTCCCGACCATTCGGCTTTAGCTGGCGCAGTATCCTCAGTAGGGCCGGTAATTGGCAAGGGAGTTGAAGTAGCAGTTGACACAGGCACAACGGGTACTGGTGTCTTCTTCTCTTTTTCTGGTGGGCAGGGAGCAGTTACAGTATCCACACATTGTGCCAGCGCTGAATGATAGGTAACCCCTGCAAGTGCAATTCCAATAAGTAAAGCGAGCACATAATAAAATTTTGCAAGTTTCATAAATTCTCCTTTATGTATTG
>VFJR01000023.1 GCA_009885945.1 Anaerolineaceae bacterium | reverse complement strand
AGGGCTACGTCTCGCCCGAGTCGTGGACGCATGGATCGTCTGAACAGCGGCAATCGGCGCTCAAGGACGGTCTGCAAAGCGGGGATATAAACACCTGCGACTCGCCGGGATGGACGCCATAAACATCAAATAAGACTTCGTCCCCCGACGCGTTAAAAGAGATTACGCTCCTCGCAATCACGGATTCAATCTCTGATTGCGAGGAGCTTTCTGCGCTTCCGCGTTATCAGGTAAGAAACCCGTCAAACTGTTGGCTGATAGGCTGGTTGGGGTAAAATTGTAGCCGTACGGAAAATAAGCCTAAATATGCTTGTTGGAATTATTAAAAAGAGAAGTGAGCCAAAAGTAAAAGAAAGAAGTTTGTGATTAATCACTATTATCAGAAACAATTTCATTACTAGCCTGTCTGCACAAACTGAATAACTTTATGATAATTATGAAAAATAACACTGATGTTCCATTTTATGATTTTGATGCGGATGGATTCGATTTTGCAATTGATCAAAATCACGATGCTTATATCAACTTGTACGAATTAGTCTCGGAAATGTTGCTCTCAGATGGAGAACTTCTTAAATTCTATATTCTCAAAAAATATAAAGAACGTGAAGGTAAAGTAGCCAAACAAGACCGACCTAAAATTGAGGAAGATTTCATCCAGGAATTTTTTATACTTTCAAAAATTCAAGGAATTTCAACAGCAGTCACCATTTTCAATCGACAAACCTTAGTTGCTATAGCAACCATAATTGAAAGTATGTTGGATGAGTTCTTTTTATGTATATTCTGTTCATCGCCCGAAAAAATGTATGACTATATTCAGGCAGATGATGAAGGAAAAGTTAGAGGCAAAATTGATATCAAAGAAGTAATAAATTCGCCATCCCGAACAGAATTGTTGCTTTCATTGGCTAAACAAGCATCTTCAAAGGTTATGCAAGGTGAGTTCAAGTCAACTGTCAAAAGACTAAAAAAATTGACTATTGGCGAAGAATTTTCAAAAGATTTATTAGAAAAAATATCTAAACTTAACAAAATAAGGAACGAAATTGTTCACGAATTAAATAATATTGAAATTGTATTTGATGATGTGGAGAAGGCATTTGAAACCGCGTTTGAATTAGTTGAATATTTAAAACAAGTTGCTAAGCGGTTGGAAATTCCAGTGTCGGAAATCTCCCCAAACGATGAAAAAGAATCTTAACACTGACTGTCCAATATAAATTAGATATATTCAAAATGCACTTCAATTGGGCTTGACCCTCAGACCGCTAGGTTCTTGGTTTGGACAAAAACAATTTTCAGAAACAATAGGCAAGCAAGAAAAAGGAGAAAACATGGATCTACACACAAAAAATGGACGCCCTCTACAAATTTCAGGCGATAT
Organism: Anaerolineaceae bacterium; assembly: GCA_009885945.1. GTDB lineage: Bacteria > Chloroflexota > Anaerolineae > Anaerolineales > Villigracilaceae > VFJR01. Next base: position 570 of record VFJR01000023.1, on the reverse strand, counting down.
AGTATATAGTCGTTCTGGAAAAGTTGTTGGGCGTATCAATGGTGAGAAGGTCTACGGCACAGATGGTCACTATGTTGGAACTATAGTAAATGACAGGCTAGTGTATCGTTCTATGGATAGCTCAAGTAGAGGTTCTTCCTTTTCGGCTTCAAACCGTGTTGGAACCGCACGAGCAAATAGAGTTGGGTCTGCAATGATGGGTGACGAACCAGATATTTCAGACTAAAAATATTCAGCAGAGAATCTGCACACTCAAAATGTACTTGAACTGGACTTGACCCTCAGACCGCTAGGTTACTAGCTGCTGTCCGATTTAGGTAAAACTGAAGCCGCAGTGATGCGGCATTTTTGTTCTATTAATCCCGACACACTTGGTATAATTCCGACCCTACGAAGTCCAGCGTTTTACAACGTGCAGACTCGTAACTTTAGCAAGGAGCAGGATGAAATACCATATCTGGACCGAAGGCTGCCAAATGAACGTCGCCGACTCACAGCGGGTCGGCTCGTCGTTGGAGCATCTGGGCTACACCCTTACCGAAACCATCGAAGAAGCGGACGTTATTGTTT
>VFJR01000064.1 GCA_009885945.1 Anaerolineaceae bacterium | reverse complement strand
TTTCGTTTGGGGGTGAGATAATTTTACCTGAATTTTGTCTACAAACAGTCTCTCCGTTGGAGTGACTAAATTCTTGAATTTCGTGTCTCAAATCATTGACACATTCCGCAGTTTCGGGATTAGAAAGTAATGCGAGGTAGATGAAGAGCATGGCTGGGTGTAAATGCATTATCAGATGTGCAAGAGAAGCCCTCAAGTGCAATCCAAATCATGCGGGGTAAGAATATACTAATTTCGTACCACATGGATATATGCTTTGGATTCTCCCAGCAACCAGAATAATTGCCCCATCAATGATATTGGAAAAGTGAGCAGAAATATTAGAAAGAGCCTTGCGTTCCAGGTGCTTTTTCCTTCCATCCACATAAGACTTATAAGACGCAATCCCGAAAGGGTAATCAAGAGGTGTCTGACTGTACGCGATTTGGTCCACTGAAAATATTTGACGCGCAAGCGGCCAAAATCTGCACCACGTTGATAACACTCATTCAGGAATGGCAGAAAACGCTGAATGTGATGATGTTCTACAAGAGCCTGAGGCGCAAAATGAAGTGGAATGTGCTTTGAAACAAAAGCCCAACCGATCAGCATGTCTCCTAATAGCTCATTGACTTCAAACCCGCCTGAAAGAGAAAAGTCTTTACGAGAGCAGAGCATATTGCCTGTTGCACAGAAATCAATGGAGCGAACTTTGTCGCTCGGTAGAAGGCTGTAAAGTTTTGTAATATGAATCCCCCAATCCAGCCATCGTTTTGTATGTGTTGTGAAAGAACCAATGATCACTCCGCCAAGGTTTGTATGAACTTCAATCAGGTTTTCCAGCCAGTTTGAATAAGCATAGATATCTGAGTCGCTAAAAACGAGTACGTCACCGCATGATTTTTCGACCCCAAGAGTTCTGGCCGCATGAGGCAGGAGGCGCTCTGTGGAATGTATGTATGTTATCTGAGGAAATTGACGTTGGACAATTTCGCCAACACTATCGTCTGGGCTGCTGTCCACTACAATGATTTCAAATGGAGGCAGGCTCTGTGATGTAAATGAAGTCAGACACCGTGCGATGGTAGCGCTGGATTTGAAAGCGGGAATGATCAGTGAAATTTTCATTCTGTCAGGGGTTGAGCGTTGGTGATATACGGCTTCGCTCATGATTAAGTTCGTAATCAAGGAACTTTGCTTCTGCATTTTTTGCGGCAAACAAACAGCCGACACCTATGCCTGTGGCTGCAATGCTTTGCACGATCAAGAACCCGCCTGTGTTAAGTAGCAGGGAGCGGTTTTTTTTGCGGTCATATTTAATGAAGTGGATAAGATGTTTAAAGTAGCGAATGCAGGGAACAAGTGGAATGATTAGGAATTGAAATATTCTTCTCGATAAAGACCAATGATTTAACTGCGCGCGATTACGCCCAAAAATAATATTCCAATTGTAATAAGCCAATAACCCATGGCTCCCGTATTCCATATTTAGGTGAAGTATCTTTACTTCAGGATCTGCCAGCAATGTAAAACCTTTCTCAATAATTTTTGGGCTTAAGAGAAGATCACTTGCCAATAGCATAGGCAATTGATTGCCAAATGACAGGAGAATATCTCGCCGGTATGCTCCATTATGAACAGGCAGTTGATTCACTGGCGTTGAAGATGTCAACAGAAACCCGAAATTGATCAATGAAAATACATCACTTAATCCAACTCCGGGATTTAATGCCTCTGGACTGCCTCCCACCCCAGCATATCCCTTATGAAAATCGCGAACGAGTGCTTTTAACCAGCCGGGCTGTGCCAGAGCGTGTTCTTCCAAAAAGGCGACCACCTGACCTCGTGCGTTATGCACTGCTTGGGCGCGCAAGGATCCGTAAGAAGATGAACTACTGCAATCCAAAACCTTTACCGATGAAAGCCCACTGCCGGCTAGGGGTGGGTATTTGCCGTATGCAATATCTAGGATGATGATTTCAGCCTGATCAAGACTATCCTGTTGGAGCACGCTTGCCAGAGCTTTTTCAGCTCTTTTTCTTTGAGCTCCGATTAAAATTACAACAGAGATATATGGGTTGTTTGTTGTGGACATATTTCCTCGCCGTGATGAAATATAATTATTTCATCATTCTACCTCCTTTGTAACATCCTAAGTTTCACGATTGCGCGGATAGTTCCTTTATAGTTTATAGCATCACCATTTCTAAATCAGATAATCAATCCCATGCATAATCGTACCAACTCGAAAATTCATTATAGATTTCATCAGCAATGCTGTAATGTTCGCCACCTTTGCTGACTCTTTGATATTTGACCCCAGCATCTTTAAACAACCTATCTACAACATCATGGATCAATTCCTTGATAGCTTCTGGGTAGCCTGCCTCATTTGCATCAATCAAAGACATAGCGACAGAATGTTCTTCTTCGTTTCTATGTTTTATTTGCATGGATATATCCACGGCATATTTCAACATTCCCGCGATGACAACAAAGCATAGCAAGGGGAACAAATTCTCAAGCCTGATATTTTCAAACCGTGACAGAATGACGTCAATTAGAAGTCATATAACGTCAAATTAACGTCAGGAGAAATCACATGATTGAGGTATTTCTTGGTTCGAAAACGCTGGTCAAAAGTAGAGGGGAAAGAAAAGGAATATAAGTCGTTTACAGATAAGCTTTGATTTTGACAATTACCATTGACAACTCCCTCACGACCTCATTATTCTGAAAGGGAAAAGATAGAATTCGCCCCTATAGCCCTTTCTTTTAGGAAGTGTGCCTGATAGGGTAAAGGGGCAATACAACACGGCAAAAAACCACCACAATTGGGGAAAGGTTATATCCGAGCAAAGCAGTGCTGTAAAATAACATCTAAATATAAGACTGAATGAATATAGCTTACTCAGTCTTTGCCGGCTGTTTAAGGCAGACCCTTGTTTTTGCCTTGTCGCTGAAACAGGGGGCGGTTTTTATCTCTGCATCAGAAATGCAACTTTCCTCTTTCCATAAATAAAAACTTCCGATGGGTTCATCGGAAGTTTTTATTGGTTTAGTATTCTATAGCCCGCTTAAGAGACTTGGCGTTCTTCACCCAAGCTTTCACTAGGCTTAGGGCTGGCATTTGGTTTACGAGATTCTTTTTAGCATTTGCCTGTGTCATGGATGCTAACAATGACTCGGGTTTGCGTTTGGCAAGTTCAACAACTGTATCGATACCAGCGGCTTCTAGAAGATCCGAATATTGCGTTCCAATTCCTTTTACACGGAATAGATCTGCACGGTTTACCCACTCAAGAATCATCTTTGCTGAAAATCCCGTAGCTTTGGAAAGTTCTACTCTACCCTTTTTTGTGCCGCCGATTTTTAACAAACCGTTCGCGCCTCGGACACCCGCCTTATTGAGTTTTGCTGCATTGATAGGACCGATCCCCTCGATTTCAACAAGTGTAGTCATTTTATTTCTCCTTTTCTTTAGTATAGCATCATCTTTGTGGAAAATAAATAATCATTCACAACTATTTCTATAACCAAACAGAGACGCCAATAGGGGTCGGTTTATTTGTTTCTTATAAAATCACCCCACTATGGCAAACGAATCCCTCGTAATCTACTCAATGAACAAGTTGGGGCGTATCATCCCATCCAACAACAAACAGATCCTGCGTGATATCACGCCGAGATATTTGCATTTTTCAAATCGGTTTACGTTATATTCAAATTAGATTAATCAATGCTCTTTCTATTATTTCTCAAATTTGTTTGTGTCTCCTGATATCAAACTGTCAAGCAGCTAGTAAAAACCCAATCACAAAATAATCAAAGATGTAGGTCGTGCTTAAAGCATGAACTACATCTTCACCACTTTCTGCCCATCTTTGCCATCTTGCACGCTCCATCCCAAAGCAGTGATCGCATCCCTGAGCCTGTCTGATTCTTTAAAATCTTTTTGGGTGCGCGCTTGCTGGCGTTCTTCGAGTAAAGACAGAATTTCTTCAGGTGTAGACTCAATCTCTGTTTGTTGCGCAGACTGAATCGTCTGCCATGTGGTTATGTGAATATTCTTTTCGAGAGGTTCTGGTGTATGAAAATTACCCAGTTCGCTTAATGGAATCTTTGCGCCAGATGCGTATATTTGCGCTTCGCCTGTTGCGCCTATCACAGAGACGGAGCTTACACCGCTGACTTCACAAGTCTGTTCTTCAAAGTCAACCAACAAGCCTGTGTGTTCGTCCAAGCCGACTACTTTTTGATGCGCGGGAATTAATCCACGCCATTGTTTGAAGCGCTCCATGCCGATAAAACAGCGGCTGGTATCCAAGTCCACGCCGCCGTCAGAGTTATTCCAGTGCGGGATGAAGGAAAGATGAAAGCCAAAATCGCCAAAGAGATCGAGTCCTTCTTTGGCAAAGACATCTTCGCCTACTTTGTAAATTTCATAAACAGGTAATGCCCAGGCGCTGATGGAAATGGTGGCGGCAGATGAAAATACAAGTGTTGCGCCCATGCGATGCCGTGCGCGAATCAAGTCCCAAGCGAGTGTGCCTTGCAATTGACGAATCGCATAAGTGGGGCTGCCCGCGCCCATAAAAATAAAATTGGCAGTTAAAAGTGGTTTTAGCACTTCGGGGTCATCGGGGCTAAAAGGTGTATCTTTTTTTCGCGCAGGAATCAGATCAATCACGGGTTTGTAGTTTTGCAAACGCGTCTTAAGAAAGTCTGCCACACGCCCAGCTACTTGCGCCGAGTTTAACTCGAAGCCGGCTGGCGTTTCCATAATGGCAATCCGCAACGGGGTAGATAGGATGCGTGCCAGTGATTCGAAAATCCGCCCGCCCGCTAGGGAAGTTTCACCTGAACCGAGAAAAGCAATTTTTCCGATACTCATATCATTTTTTCTCCAAAAACTTAATGACTTCATCCATAAATTCTTTGGGGCATTCTTCATGCGGAACATGTCCGCAGTTTGGCAGCAATACCAGCGGCGCAGGAATTTCTGTTGCAATCGCTTCGAAATACCACGAGCGAATTAAACGATCATCTTCGCCGCCAATAATGAAGGTTGATACAGTTAAGTTTGGCAGCTGTGGGCGTAATTCTGGATAAGGCGGCGCAAAGGTTAATTCATATAATGCCCGATCCCAATTTTTAGATTGTAACGGTTTACGATAGCCTTCAAGAATTTCAGCGGTTACTTTTGTTGGGTCAGACCATGCGCGTAAGATCGTATCATTACCTGTTTGTGCAATATCGCGAACTAGCAATGGTCCAACATGTCTCATCTGTGGAGTTCTCATTAATGGCAATGCCCATTGAGGAAAATCTGCGCCTCTGCCTCCGCCCACGCCGGGATCTACCAAAATAAGCGACTCTACTCTGTTGGGATATTTCAGCGCAAATGCCACCGATACAGCCCCTCCAGCAGAATTGCCAACAAGGACGGCTTGCTCGATCTTCAACGTATCCATTAAGCCATGTAATAGTTCTATGTTAGCTTCCATGCCATATGGATTCTCAAGCCAATCTTCCGGCATGGGGCGTTCTGTGAGACCAAAGGCAGGGCGGTCATACGCAATGACACGTCCGCGTTGTGCAAAATCATCCATCACTTCGTGCCACGAAAAGACGCTTGCACCGAATCCATGTAAAAGGATAAAGGTTGTTTCCCCTTTGCCCATTTCTTTATAATGCACTGTTACATCATTGACTTCAATAAATTTGCTATCAGGATCTGCAAGTTCATTTTCAGAAACCAATGTGTCCAGCTCTGGTACTGGAATTAAAAATGGTCCAATGGTTATCGCAAGACATAAGAAAATAGAGACGACGGGAATTATTTTTTTTAAGCGTTTTAGAATCGGTATAAATTTACTCATCATTATTAATTTCTTGACTCTCAATAGATTTGTGTTTTAACGATTAGTCTTTGCAGGCATTTTCTCTCGGCGGCGGCTTGAGCAACAGGTTTGTGCTTTAACGATTAAGCTTTTGTAGAAAATTCACTGTAGCATTGACAACCTGAGCTTGTTGTTCTGTACGTGAAATAGTTGCTTCCTTATCACCCGGTTGCAAACCGTAATCTCCAAATTGTGCGTGATTGCCCCCGTCTAAGACGACATATTCAGTGGTTGCTGGAAGCAGCAAACTTGTTTCTTTAAATTTATCCATACCCGCCATATCCCGCGTGCCATAGATAGAAAGCATATCCATTGTGCTGTTTTTTAATCCATCATCGGCGGGGTAGGATGCCCAAAAAACGATTCCGCTCAAATCTGGATGCTCTTTTGCGTAAAGAGAAGCGCCTACGCCTCCCAGTGAATGCCCGCCTACTGCCCAATGTTGTATTTGCGGGTATAAAGGAAAAATTGGTTCTGCTGCGCTTATATCGAAGAATGCCAGATTTAAACGAAGATCCAATACCACAACCAAAAATCCTTGTTCGGCAATTGCTCGCAATGGAGCAGCGTAAGCGCGGTGGTCAACTCTGCCGCCGGGGTAAAAGATAAAGCCAGTAACAGGCTCGGAGTCTTTGGGCGAAAATGTAATGTGATCGTTAAAAATCTCGACCGAAATTTTTTCGTCTGATTCAAGGGCAGATAAAGCTTCGGGGGCGGCGGGGAGGGGCGACTCTGCCCAAAGGACAAATCCCAAAGTTGATAGGGCAGCAACAACTAACAGCGTAAGAAAGAAGCGTTTGCTCCAGCGTATATAAGTATCCCGTTTATTTTTCATTGAAAATCTCCTATTAAAAATTAATTAGAGTTATATGATAGTGTATTTTTATTGAAAGCTCTTGAATTGTACATCGTGTATAATCTTATCTATGGCTGAATGGATTGGTCGTACAGTAGGTAGAGTTCGTATTGAAAGTTTAATTGCGCGCGGCGGCATGGCTGAAGTGTATTTAGGCACGCACACTTCGCTTGGCAGGCAGGTGGCAGTTAAAGTAATGCGCGGTCAGTTTGACGGCGACTCGGATGCGTTGACTCGTTTTCAACGTGAGGCGCAAGTTGTTGCTGGACTGCGCCATCCCAATATAATTCAGGTGCTTGATCACGATCTGGTGGATGACCAACCTTTCTTGGTGATGGAATATGTTTCTGGCCCATCCCTGTCAACGTATCTAAAAGAAATGCATAAGCGCGGTGAAAAACTGCCGCTGGAAATTACCAGCCGTATTATTGCGGCTCTGG
>VFJR01000049.1 GCA_009885945.1 Anaerolineaceae bacterium | reverse complement strand
TGCTTCCAATGGCTTCTTCGGCATGGCTTTCTCCTCCGTCTTAGCCCAGTTTTACCTCAGTTTAGATGCGATTGCCCTATCCTTGTCAAGCATTCAATAACGAGAAGATGAGTTCTATCGATGAAAATTAAAACACCCGTCCTCATTGCAACCCTGTTTTTGATGATTTGCGCCTGCACCGCTAATCCAAAAGACTCAAAGCCAGCACAGGTCGTGGCTGTAAATACGGGTTTAGAAGACTTCGGAATCCTCCCCACTCCGTCCACAAACACCACCACCTCTGTCTCTGCTTTATTGCGTTTCGTAGAAATTGACAACGGTGGGACTCTCATCGCGAATACTGATTCAAGTACAGGCTTACCCTCGGTCAGCGTCAAAGTCGAATCGAATGACAGCCGCCTTCCTGTGGGCTTGGAGGCAGATGGGCTGCTGGTAGCAATCGACACTAATAATCGCGGCAAGCTTTATGATCAAATAAAGTTGAAATGGACACCCTGGCATGGAAACGGTCGCTATGTCTTGAATCTTCAGCTGCTGGACGGGCAGAACCGCAACATCCCCAGTTCTCAAGTTATTATAGTTAACGTAGCCGGAATCTCGGAAAATGTACCAACTATGAAATCGAGGTTCATAGAGTTGTATAAAGACCATTTCGGGCTTAACCTGACGGCACCGGTCTTCGCCCGCTACAACGCATCCGACCAAACTGTTGACGAAAAGTCCCGCTGGGTCAGCACATCATATATTAAAGACCAACTACTCGAGCTCAACATCTTTGACAACGGAGCGATCACCAGCACGGCCTACTCAGTCAACTCTAATAAGGGGGCAGGGTTTTGCCGTCCCTCGGGGAGTATTCGTATGCTGGCAGTCATTGTCGATTACGGCAACACTGGTCTTAATCCCACAGAGGCAGAAGCAGCACTTCAAATCGGACTGGAAAAGACCCAGAAACAATGGATTGATTACTCACGCCAAATTGGTCTGTCAGAACCAATTTTGAAAGTGATCCTAAAAACTATCGTTTACAGAGCTCCACCCCAAGCCGGCCGCTACGTGACGGCGGAAGAGATTCGTACTGCCAACGGCTTGAATGCAGCAGATTTTGACCTGCTCGTAGAAATCGACCTTGATAAAGACAACACCACAACCTCTCAGTACGGAGGCGTGGGTGTATCGCTCGGAGATGGCTGCCGCCCATTAGGCTCCCGTCGTACGAACATCGCTTTTAACGTCAGGGATCAAAATTCGCTGGAAAGCGCCATGCCGGGCTCGGTCTTCGAACACGAGCTCATCCACAGCCTAGGCTGGATGCACTGGTGGCCCAACCAGTCAGGCGATGGCCAGTCGTGGGTAGATGCCAGCGGTGGCTGGGAACCTTATCTTTTGTTTGGCTGGACAGATGTGGACGGGGATGGGGTCATTGAGATCCTTGATCCGACACCCTATGGGTTGATTCAATAGAATTTCCTCATCCTCTCTCAATCTTACATGGTCTTACTCTTTAGGTTCTGCTCAGCAATTTTCTTACAGAAAAAGTAAAAGGCTTATTTTATTCCGAGTCGAGTCAGAGTTGCGGGATGTAATGGATCGGTAAATGTTTTAAGGAGAAAGAATCCAAATGCTTAATGAGCATCTGAAGAGTTTCCATTGGCCTCGTTCAGATAAACGTAAAAGTTGCCGAATGAATGTTCTGTCAGAATGGCCGCATAATTGGAACTCTTTCCCTCAGAGATAATCGCGCAAGGAATAAATTCGGGGTCTTCGAAGACACGAGTTTCATTCGTGACATCAATATAATAAATGACACCGTCGAATCCTTTTTCCCGCAACAAGACCCATATCGGATATTCCATTGCAAGCGAAGTGATATTAAGCCCCACTCGGTCACACCCCGTCTGCGTGATTAATTCTGTCATGGAATTATATTCGGGGTAATAGGCTATTGTAGTTTGAAAATACTGCTCATCTCGAGGTGGGATTGATCCAAATACCAAGCCCGAAAGCGGGCGCAGCTGATTATTGTATATCCAGAGAAACGACAGAATCACAGCAAACAAAGCCGTAATACGGGAGAGTTCTGGCCGGCGAACTAGGCTGAGCGTAATGGCTAGTATCGGTGTCCATAAGATGAATAGCGGAAGTTGAAGGTGGCTGCCCCAAACCTGCCAACGCAAGGTTGTATTTAGGAGTCCGAAGGCGACCAAAAGAGCCAAACCAAACCATTTTGTAATGGGACTGGCTGAACGCAGAAAGGGCAGGCAGAGGCATGTGCAGAAAATTAGCAACGCGTGGAACGGATTTCCGGAATAAGTTTCGTCATACAGACAGCCTAGAGATCGATTAAATATATCAACGTAACCCCAGGTCGTTCGAGGATCTGATGGGCTCAACCCTGTCAATGAATGCAGACTTTCGAGGCCGCCCAGCAGCCAGCGGCCCGCTTGATTGAGAACATCCAAGGGGGGTTTGCAATCCGTCGGCACATGCAAGGCCACGTTTCGAATAGTATTCGATACAAACACAGCTGGCGTCATTATGTCATTACGAACCCTTTCGTGAATACCAATCGGGTTGCTGTAGAACCCCCAATTCCGGCCGAGATGGCCGAGATTCAAACTTAATGCTAATAAAAGTACAAAGCCCCCTCGAATAACCCCGAGACGAATGCCTCCATTCTTCATCACGAAAATGCCGATCATGATACCGAGCGGAAGAGCATAGACGAAGCTGGTCGCCTTCGTTAATATCGCCAAACCCAAGGAAAGACCCGCCCCAACTGCCCAAAGCCAAGAAGCAGGCTGCCTGCCCCAGCGTAAACCGAACCAAACTAGAGATAACAACCAAAACGCTATAACAAGGTCGTTCCTGGCAGCGGTCGCTTGCAGTACAGCCATCGGGATTCCAGCGCACAGCAAGGCTGCAGCGAACTGAGTGTCTCGCTGCGCCCCTAACTCAGCGGCAACCGCCGATACCCCAATAAGACAGAGGAGGAAAGCACTCCACTGGACAATGTTCACATAATGATCACTCCCTGCAAGTACGATTTGATGAAGGAAGACAAACTCGGCAAACGGGGGGAAATAGATATCGCGCACATTACTTACAGCAAAATTCGCCAGCGAACCGTTCTGCAGCCAGTGCATTACTCGAGGCAAATGATAAGTCATAGATTCGTAGGTATTAGGTGCGTACGCAAGAGCAACAACAAGTAGTAGGAAGGCCTGGAGGCCCAATAAACCGAGCATCCCCCACTCCCCTCTGTCATGCTGCTTTATCCAATCAATTAATATTTTGCGCACCTGCAAAAGATTCGGCAACTTGGGTCTCGCTATAATAACCAGCCACGAAAGTACACCGAACAGAGTAATAAGAACAATTCCCCAGCCAATCGCAAGACTGAAAGAATCCAAATTCTGATTCATACTTAACAATTCGGTCAATCCCACCACTATGCTTCCCCAAACCAAACTGGTCATCATAATGGATGTGCGCCAACCCCACGACAGCCGACCAAGGAACGACATCAACTCGAAAATCAGATATAAAATACAAGCCGAAGTTATTAGTAGAAACATAGTGATCACGCTCCATTTTGGGCAGGAAGGAACTCTGTACGCAATGCAGGAAGCTGTCGGGTTTGATGTGATCTACGAACGAATTTCATTCTATTAACCATCACAATCCTACATTTTTAGAAGGCTGACGATCAGCATGGCCAAGACAACGACAGCAAACAAGATACGATATTGATTCTGCAGATGTCGTACGTTGTCCCTCGTCAACCCGGCACGATAGGCTTTCAGGGCGAGCACAGCATAAAGGAGATATAAGTATGATGTGTATTTTATAACACTAGGAAAGTATCCCTCTTCGGTAAGCCAAAACAGGAGCAGGAATGAAAACCCAAACAGGAGTGAGGCAAAAATAAAAACAGCATCCCGCCCAAATCGAACAGCGTTAGTCTGACATTTGGCAATTAAGTCCTGCTTATAATCCTCTACCTCGTGAACCAGATGACCCGCGGTGATTAAAATCGCCGGGTGAAAGGCTACCAGAAGGTTCTGCCAATCGGCGGGTGCAAAGGTCAGCGCCCCGAGCAAAAAAGACAGCAGCGTACCTCCGAAGTGCAGAAATGATGAAAAGACCGGGATGCTCTTTCCGCGCATCCCATGTATTGGTACTGAGTACACTAGTCCGAAAATGATTGCCCCAAGTGCCGCCAACACATGAAATTTAGATAATGTAGCAAAAATGATGATCCCCCCAGCCGCCAACCAATTTGCAAGACCCAGCATTTGGTTCGGATTAATTCCATTTACTAAAAAAGTATCCTTATGCTTCAGAGTGTTCTGAGAATCCAAGTTGATATCGGCCCAGTCATTTATAGCGAAGATCGAGGCCATTACAAGAAAACTCCCCAAAGCTACAAACAGTGCATTAATGGTGCTACCAATAGAGATATCAGGTATGAAAAATGCCAACCCAATCAGTGTGGGAGTCTGAAAAATAAGAGTCTCGCGATAACGAATGCAGGAAAAAAATGATATGAGGCTATCTAACATACGGGTTTTACTCATTACACGTTTGAAGTCCTTCTGCCATCCTTTTTGGACAAGTATTTCCTTATGGAAGGTTAGCAGCTAAGAAGAGTGAATAAAACCCGAATCGTGGAATGAACAGTAAAACAAGGAATGAAACTCCAGACCACACTAAGTAAACTCCCATCCGATGTTCTTTATACTCATGGATTATCACCGGCGTTAACAAGAGAGTAATAATATGTGATAAGAAGCTGTACGTTATAAAGGCGGCTAGCAAAATTTCCCATGGTGTGAACCCCGCGTGATACTTAACGGCGACCAAAGCCCGCCAACCCCACTGGTAATAATAAACATAAATCAATCCAAAGGCAGCAAGCGTCATGACAAAAGCACGCATCCAGGTTAGGCCTGTCGTTATGGCCATGAACCGGCTTGTCATCCACAAAATAAAGGGGATTACGACCAGCATTCCTAATGGAAGATAGTTGTTATCAACCATAAAAGTTGGAATCACACGAAAAGCCGAAATGGTAGCCCAGGGTCCCAGACCCCAGGCTTTTTCCAAGGGTGATAGAGAGAAGAGTGGCACAAAAGGAATAACCCAATAGACACAGATCGCCATTGTAAGTGCCTGTTTGAAGTCTCCCTTAGGAATAAAACGAGAAAGTAAAAATGCCGTTGAAAGACAAAGCGAAACGAAATAGAAAACCCAGAGGATGCAGGTCACGAACAATACAGTGATGCTGGGAACTTTAATGAAGACAATCATGTCGGCTACAGACACCAAGATGGAAATTATTGCAACACCGATCAAGATCTCCATTGGGCTGAATACAGTCAATGAAGTTTCTCCGCTCCAGAATCGAAAACCTTGCTTTAGGATTTTTCCAATCATAGTTTGAAGTTTCATATGCTGTCCTCTGATCGGCGTTTCAAGTAATAGACCAGCCCAATTACCGAAGTTATCCCAAAATATGTACCATATCCCCAGTGAAGAAACCACGTGGGACTATCCACAAAGTAATCTTGTGGATACCAGTACCAAAGACCAAACGCTTTATTGAAAAGGGTATTAAATGTCGGAAAGAGGAAATAAGTAGGAACCAAGATTACAAGGAATGTTGTCAAAGATGCAAGAACCAGCGGCCACCAGTGGATTCCAAAATGCACTCTCAACACCTTGGCAATCATATATCCTGTAATCCACCAACCAACAATAACACCAGGTGTAAAGTGCAAAAGATTAGTATACCAATGCGTCCGAATAATGTCAGTGCCAAGGGTATACGCCCAAGGCATACCCAAACGGTAACCCAGCCAATCCAGGAAGGGGATAATTAAATGCAGAATTTGCAGGTGAAAAGAAAGACCATAAATAGACTTAACATCAAATTGCCGATATCCCATCAGTTGAAGTAACCAATGCAGAAGTGCGCTTGGAAATAAACATAATTGCACTGGGAAAATAAACATAGTCCATATCATATCGGGGTGAAAGCTGTAGAAACCAGGAAGGACATGCAACCAGATAGAGAATGAATTCCTAAGCAACCCAATAATGCCACAAATGGCGATTAGAAATATCAGATTCGCCGGAGGCGAGAGAAAAGAAGCATCATTGGATATATTCAGCATCTCGCGAAAAAGTGAGCGATAGCCCTTCAAAATCTTCTTCACAGACTTCCTCCGAATGCTAAGATGTTGATTGAAAACAATAAGCCAAGAATTGCAATCAGGATCAGAATAGAGCGATAAAGGCGTTTGCGTGGAAGTCTAAACAAAATGAATGCAAGAATGAACAGGCCTGTCGCGCCAGATAGAATGATGAGCACAACTGTAGCGGCAAGGTTTAGGTCTGCCAGGATAACAAGAGTAATTGCCACGATCAGTCCAGTAAGTGAAACAGTGAGCAGTCGGGGCATACCAAGCAAAGTCAGAAAATTTCTGCTCCCATGCAATTTGTCGCCTTCAACATCCTCAATGTCTTTTAGAGGAATGATGCTCAGACAATATAGAAAAATGTAACTCAACAAAGTTGCATGTAAAGAATTTAATGCACCGAGCCGAGATGTGAGACCAATTGCAACCGGCGTGGTGTACATAAGGGCAATCGAGGCCATCGCCGGGATGGCTTTTGTCTTCAGGTGCAAAGGCGGCTTAGAGTAAACCCATCCGAGCAGCGGCAGCAGAAGAAACAAGGCTAGGTTAATTATGTCAGTCTGGACGAAAAATGGATAGACCACTGATAGCGCTAGCAGGAACGCTACATAACGCCGCGCGATACCAAGAGAAAGTTTGCCAGACGGAATCGGTCGCTGGGGCTTGTTAATCAGGTCGATGTAACGATCTTCAATTGAATTCAAACTATAGATATAATTGAAGGATATTAAACTGATCCCAAGCCCGACAGGCAGATCGGTCAAACTAGCACCGCCACTGAAAACGAGACCTGTTATGTAAGCAACAAATGAAATAACCGCCACGTCCAGCCGGTACAATTGAAGCAACGATGTAATCATTTCTTTAATTTTAAGGGTTACCATGCATGCCTTATAAAGAGTAATGTAAAATGCTTTTGCCTCGCCGCCATAGCTCACTTGGTATAGCAGACGATATGTAATAGGCTGAACATAGATTCAAATCCATTTTACAACTCAAGAATGCTCGTTGCAATTGATTGGCCACTTAGGAAAAGAAATCATTATATCGTGTAAAAATGAGATATCAAGGTAATTATTACTTCATAATAATTTGTAGATGGCTTTCGATCTGCATGTCAATAAAAAAATTGCCTAACCCCGGTAAATATTAAGCCCCGGCCCATAAGATGGGCAATTATTAATCCTTTAGCCCTCGGCAGGATTTGTGCCGAGGGCTTTTTTTCTATCACATGCGACAGATCGTATTACTTCCCTTGCACGACCTCACCAGCCTGAACTCGCAAAGTCTCATGCTCTTCACTCACTAAGCGATGATCTACAACTTGAAGATATTTCACTCCAATTGAGAAACCCAGCAAACCAAAGGAAACGATTCCCAACCCAGTCATTCACTCAACAAGCGATGGAACGTATGACGTATACGAGACTATTGTTTCGCCGGGCAGGTAGGAAATCACTGCCGGGAAACCTACAAGTTTTGTGTCAAACCGGAAAGCTACCACGCCGCCGCCGATCATCGCCAAGCCAAGCATCCGCCAGAAGGGAGATATACGGGCGGGTTTATAGAGCAGAATAATGGTTGGAACGAGCCTTCCAAAAATCTTTCTTCGCCTACAGCCAAATAATAAACCCGCGGATTTGTACCCAAATTCTCGCGCAGACGATAGGCTGGTTGTTTATTTAGAATCAGGCTGACATTTGAATGCGAATCATTAAGATCACCAAAGGCTCGGGCTCCCGAATTTTTTTAATTTGCACTTCACAAAACCAGACCGAACCAAGACCAAAATCATCCTAAATCATTACTTCCATCACTTACGCCGCTGTGTCTTTGCCAATACACTTTATATACTGAAGTGGTTCAGTTGGACAAAAATGATCAACAACATCATTCACGGCATAACAGGATACATTCGTTATAGAGGCGGTGCGGGGCATATGACCTTTTTGATGCATCGCATCTCAGGCATCGGCACCCTCATTTTTCTTAGCATGCATATTCTGCTCGAATCCACTGCGCATTATGCACCTCATCTTTACAACAAATTAAATTCAGGATTACGAACTCCCAGCGCGTTGGCGGCAGAAATCTTAATGGCTTTCCTCGTGATTTTTCACGGCGTAAATGGATATCGCATCGCTTATTTTGACCTCTTTCATCCGAACCTTTGGGCGCCTCCATCCTCGCATCAAGCTGTTCGCGCCACCTGGATCATTTCCCTGCTCCTCTGGCTGCCCGCTTTTATCATCATGGTTTTGCATGGCTTGCACATCATTTAACAGAGACATTATATGATCACAGCCAAACGTTCGGCAAATGTCAAAATTAATTTCGAAATCAATGCATGGAAGTATATGCGTTTGAGCGCGATCTTACTTGTCCCTTTGGTATGGATACACTCTATTATTAATACGCTCGTTACGGGTCCAGAAAATATAAACCTTGGCTACGTTGCTATGCATTGGGCAAATATGGGTTGGCGTATTTACGACATCTTAATCTTGGCATTCGCTTTCTCTCACGGCGTGAACGGTCTCAGACAAGTCTTATTCGACTTTACAACAAATACTACAACTCGCTCAATTTTGAATCTTGTAATGCTTGTATTTTGGCTCGCCCTTTCCATAGTCGGCGCAACCGCAATTATCGGCGGTATTAAAAATTAATCACATATTTCGAAAGGAGAAAATATCATGAACACCACAGCAAATCAGGTTAACAAACGAAGTAAATTTGAATATCATCAGATCGATTCTTGGACACTCAAAGGAATGAAAAAAATCGAGCCGCCGGATGAAATCCCAGCATATCTTGAAGAAACCTACTGGTGGGCATACGTCCGCCCCTACGCGATCAATTTTTTCGATCGGGAATGGATTGTCAATCTTATCCTGCTTGGCAATATGGTCAAATTACGTGATTGGGCGCTTAACGAACTTGGTCTCTCGATCGAGGGACTCACAGTACAAATCGCAAGCGTATACGGCGATTTTTGCGTGAAATTAACAGAACGCCTGACAAACGGCGGTTCGCTTGATGTTGTTGACGTAGTCCCTGCGCAATTGGCAAACCTCAGGCTAAAAATTCCTACTTCTGCTCCTGTCACTTTAATACAAAGCAATTCAACAAATCTCAAATTTAGAAATGAAATCTATGATCAAGCGGTCATATTTTTCCTCCTGCATGAAATGCCCGCGGACGTAAGGGAGAAAACATTAAGTGAAGCTTTGCGCGTTCTTAAACCGGGCGGCAAATTAGTCATTGTTGATTTTCATAAACCCTATGTTTACAACCCCATCCGCTACATTTACCCGATCATGTTCAAAATGTTGGAACCTTTTGCTTTGGATATTTGGAATCAGGCAATCAAAGACTGGTTACCCAAAGATTTTGTCCCATCAAAAATCACGCAGGAAACCATGATGGCTGGTGTCTATCAAAAAGTAGTTATTTACAAATAAAGACAATATTATGAAAAACAATTTCTGGCAGGGATTTTGGATGCTCGCAGATCCAAAAATTTCACTAGCATCCTTCGCCTCCATATTTCTAGGAGCCTGCGCCGCAGCCACAGCAGGAGATATGGATTATGGCTGGCTCACAATTACCGTTCTTGGCATCTTCGCAATTGAAGTTGCCAAAAACGCTTCTGGTGAAATATTCGACTTCAACAGCGGGAACGATCAGGCAGTCCGCGCAGAAGACCGCACGCCATTTTCAGGCGGCAAACGCGTTTTAGTAGATTCTATTCTTACAAAAAGACAAACTTGGGGTATTTCAATTTCATCGTATGT
This sequence comes from Anaerolineaceae bacterium, assembly GCA_009885945.1. GTDB lineage: Bacteria > Chloroflexota > Anaerolineae > Anaerolineales > Villigracilaceae > VFJR01. The sequence continues at coordinate 20,943 of VFJR01000049.1, read as the reverse complement.
TGTCGCAAGCTTGGCAGGTTTATCTATTGTGATTTGGCGCGAACCTTCTGTTTTATGGCTGGGAATGTTTGGAGTTGCGATTGCTTTCTTCTATCACGCCCCGCCTATTAAACTTTCTTATCGAGGCTTAGGCGAACTTGCAGTAGCAATTTCATACGGTCCACTGATCTGCATGGGCACCTATCTGGTACAGCGCGGTTTTGTAACCGTAGAAATATTCATCGCTTCATCTCTGCTCGGGTTATTGATCGGCTCATTCTTGATCATTAATGAATTCCCAGATTTTTACGCAGATCAACTGGCTCAAAAAAATAATTTGGTTGTCCAGCTTGGGCGGAAGCGTGCAAGTCGAATATTTGCCGGAATTATGGTTGTTGTATTTTTGGCTTTATTCACTCTGCCATTCTTTGGCTTCCCCACTGCAGTTTGGCTCGGATTTATTTCAGCGCTGCCTGCCTATTCAGCGGCAAAAAAGTTGATCCTAAATCCTGAAACAATATCTCAAATTATTCCGGCACAAATTAATACTTTACTTACCTTTGTTCTCTTCGCTTTTACTACAGGTATAGGATTATTGTTATGGTAAGTGTCAGAATCAAAGGTTGTTAAGTTCTAAATATTATAGAGGAGAAAAAATGACGGATAAAAAGAACTTCACGGTTGAAGAAGCTTATGAAATTGGAAATAAACTCGCCATTGATTGGGGCCGCTTTAACATTAATCAATTTTGCATGGGCTTGAATGTCGAATTAGAGCACGGCTCGCGAGATCCATCCACAGATGTGACAGGAAATGACCCCATTCTCACTGGCAAAATCGCACTTGCTCACCTCAATGAATTTTCTGATTACTATACCCGCCTTGAAAAAATGGAAAAGGAGGCAGAGGCAGAAGTTTAGCCCGCGTTAGAATCGGCAAAACTAATTATGACATTTGTCATGCGAAAACATGACTTAAATGAACTGCCCATTAATCTCTCTCTCATTTAGAATCTGTACGTAAGTAATTCTCATTGTTGAAAGTGGCGATACACAACAACGAAGAAATCATTATCACCAATGAAAGGAGAATATAACAATGAATATCAAGAAAGCACTCGTTTTACTTGGCATGTTGATTGTACTTAGCGCGGTCATAGCGGCTTGCTCAGGCGCAACAACATCGCCCACCACCGCGGCAACAGAAGCCCCGGTTGTTATTATTCCAGACACGCCCTATTTGGCAGAATGGCAAGGCTCAGGTCATGCAGATGTAGCATCCCAACCCTTCCGCTACTGGGACGATGTCGCTGAAAACCCAGACGGCGTTCCTGCCACCTGCTCCAAGTGTCACACCAGCGCAGGGTATAGAGACTTTATCGGCGCGGATGGAAGCGAAGCTGGTAAAGCAGAATCAGCCGTCCCTGCGATTGAATCGCAAGGCATTCAATGCGTGGCTTGCCATAACGCTGTCACATTATCAAAGACAACCGTTAAGTTCCCATCAGGCGTAGAAATTACAGCGGGCGATGATACCCGTTGTATGGAATGCCATCAGGGACGCGAATCTAAAGTCAGTGTTGATGCGCAGATTGAAAAATTTGCCGCAACAGACGTGGATGCAGTCGTTGCCCCAATTAAAGACGATCAAGGTAAAGACGTTTTCTTCGGCTTCCGCAATGTGCATTATTATGCCGCGGCGGCAACCCTTTATGGCGGCCAGACTCACGGCGGCTATGAATACGAAGGTCTTACCTATGATTCAAAGAATACCCACGTCAAAGGCTACGACTCTTGTATTGGTTGCCACAACCCGCATACCTTGGAAGTAAAAGTTGAAGATTGCGCAACCTGCCACGAAGATGTTGCCACAGTGGAAGATCTCAAATCAGTTCGCATGGTTAGCTCTGCGCATGACTATGACGGCGATGGCAATGTAGAAGAAGGCATGTTCTACGAGATCGAAGGCTTACAAACAACTTTGTATGCTGAACTTCAGAAGTATGCCGCAGATAAAGCCGGCGCAGCGCTTATCTATGACTCCAGCGCCTATCCATATTTCTTCCAAGACCCGAACGCTAACGGTACAGTAGATGAAGGCGAAGCTATCTTCCCGAACGCCTACAAATCTTGGACTCCCCGCCTGCTCAAAGCGGCATACAACTATCAAGTGTCATTGAAAGACACTGGCGCGTACGCGCACGGAAATAAATACATCGTGCAATTGCTCTACGACTCGATTGCCGACCTCGGCGCAGATACCAGCAAACTGGCACGCACCGATGCTGCACACTTCGCCGGCAACACGCAACCTTTCCGTAACTGGGATGGGGAAGAAGATGGCAACGGAACTGTACCTTATGGGTGTGTAAAATGCCACACTGCAACAGGCTTGCCAACTTTCCTTTCCACTGGTGGCACAACAGTTGTCACAACTACTGGAACAACTGCAACTGTAGGCTTGGGCGCAATGCCCGCAGGCAATGGCTTTATGTGTACAACTTGCCATAGCGAACCAGGTGGCGGCGATCGCTACACGGTGAATTCAGTGCTCTTCCCAAGCGGAAAGACCGTCAGCTTTGGCGGACAAGATGCTGATGGCAACTTCCTGCCCGATGACAGCAACTTATGTATCTCATGCCATCAGGGACGCGAATCAACTACCAGCATGAACAATGCCTTGAAGGGCAAAGAAGCAGATACGGTCGACGCAAAGATCCGCTTCAAGAACATCCACTACTTTGCCGCGGGTGCAACTCTCTTCGGTGGAGATGTGCAAGGTGCATACATCTATGAAGGCAAAGAATATGCCAGCCAGAACATGCACGCTGACGAAAATGGCAAGATGAACAAATGCCAGGATTGTCACGACGTTCATGCGCTTGAGCCTAAAGTAGAATCATGCGAGACATGCCATGATACAACCGACCCAACCGCAATCCGCGAAACCGATGTGGATTACGATGGTGATGGCAATGTAACCGAAGGCATCAAAGGTGAAGTGGATACCATCACTGAAGCCCTATTTGCCGAAATGCAAAAATACAGTGAAGCTCATGGCGGCGCAATCTCGTACAACACAAGTGCCTACCCATATTTCTTCGGCGCAGACGGCAAAGCCTACGCCGCATGGACTCCACGCCTCGTCAAAGCCGCATTCAACTATCAATATGTACAGAAAGACCCGGGCGCATACGTTCACAATCCCAAGTTCGTGATCCAGTTCTTGATCGACTCGATCGCAGACCTTGGCGGCAACGTAAGCACATTCACTCGCCCATAAACAAATCACGATAAGCAATAAAAGATGGCAGGCAGTTTTGTCTGCCATCTTTTATTGACTAACCTTACGTAGAACGTCCCGCAGGTTTCCTTGAAAAACCTTGTTGCGCCGCTCAAACCTGCGGGACGGTATTTTTAGATTGCGCGCATCCTAATTAATCACACCAATTTGGTGATATTTGACACTGTATGAAGCATCGTGCGCAGTTTAGAATCACACCGAATAATAAACTAGGAGAATATCTATGAGACTCAAAATGAAACTCGCCCCGCCTCCTTTCTACATCACAAGCCTGATTCTCGGTCTTGGGCTTTTAATTTACGCCCTCAGCGCGTACACCACTCCCGCCCAAGCGGCTGCTCAACCATTGCAAGATAAAACATCGAATGATTTTTGTCTCGCCTGCCATCAAGGAGATGACATCTCGCTAACGTTGGGAAGCGAAAGCCTGCCTGTTACCATTAATCCAATTCAATTTGGTCTTTCAGTACACGCAGAAGAAGAGATAGCCTGCGTTGACTGCCACACCAATATCAGTGATTATCCTCATCCTGATGTAAAAGAAAAAAGTGTGCGTAGTTTTTCGCTAAGCTTTAGTGAAACCTGCAAAGATTGCCATGAAGATCAATACATCAGCGCACCAGATAGCGTGCATGAAAAAGCATTCAGCACAGGCGATGAAAATTCGCCCCTCTGCGCCGACTGTCACAACCCGCATACACAAGCCCGCATCATCGGCAAAGAAAGCAAGGAACTCACCATTGGCGCGCGCGTTCACGTTCCGCAAACCTGCGAGAAATGCCATAGTGAAAATTACGAGACTTACAAAAACAGCGTACATGGCAATGCACTGACCGAAGAAGGCAATGTAGATGTACCCACTTGTACTGATTGTCACGGCGTACATAATGACATCAAAGACCCTACTACTGCAACCTTCCGTAACAATACACCAGAGTTATGTGCAAATTGCCACGATAACGCCGAAATTATGAACAAGTATGGAATTTCCACAAACGTGCTCGAAACCTACGTTGCAGATTTCCACGGCACAAATGTAAAACTCTTTGGCGATCAATCTCCAGATGAAACCACCAACAAAGCAGTTTGCACGGACTGCCACGGCGTTCACGACATAGCAAAAGTGAACAACGCAGAAACAGGCATCGCCTTGCGCGAAAACCTACTGATCAAATGCCAGCGCTGTCACCCAGACGCAACTGCAAATTTCCCAGACGCGTGGATGAGTCACTACGAACCCAGCCCTCAGCATTACCCGATCGTTTTTTACGTCAACTTATTCTATAAGATTATGATCCCCGGCATCATCGGCGGCATGATATTCTTCATCATCACCGATATTTACAGGCGCATGGTCAATCGCAAAAAAGGAGCCAAATAATCATGAGCGCCCAACCTAAAACCTATGTTCGTTTTTCTCTTCCCAGACGCATTGAACACATCGTCCTATTAACCACCTTTATCATCCTTGCCGCAACAGGCTTGCCGCAAAAATATCCAAATTCGCCTATCAGTGTATTCGTCGTAAAGATGCTGGGCGGCATTGAAAATCTGTATAGCATTCACCACATCACAACCGTGATCGTTATGCTTTCCATCATGTATCACATACTAACGATTGGATATCATGTCTTCGTCCTGCGCTCAAAATGGTCCATGATGCTCTTTCCTCAAGACATCAAAGACGGCTTGCAGGCTCTGCTTTATAACATTGGCTTTGCAAAAACAGCGCCGCGCATGGGACGCTTCACTTTTGAAGAAAAATTTGAATACTGGGCATTTGTCTGGGGCTACAGCGTAATGGCTGTCACTGGCTTTATCATGTGGAATCCAATCACATCCACCATGTACATCCCCGGCGAATTTGTGCCTGCCGCAAAAGCTGCACACGGCGGTGAAGCTCTTCTCGCAGTCCTCGCCATCATCATCTGGCACATGTATCACGTGCGCATCAAACGCACCAACAACGCCATGTTCACAGGCACTCAAACCGAAGAAGAAATGCTTCACGAACATCCACTCGAATTGGAAGAGATCAAAGCCGGCACCGCAGACCTAAGACCCGACCCCGCTACACTACGCAAACGACAAATGGTCTTCTACCCCATCGCCGCATTCATGACCATCCTCATGCTCATCGGCGCATATGGCTACATCACCATCGAAGATACATCATTAAAAACCATCCCGCCCATTTCAGGTGCTATAGAAAGCTCAATCCAAACCCCTCAGCCATAATACCGAATTCAATGTTTAATTCCGCCTATAAACAACATTTCGCCTTAAACCCTGCTAAAAGGAGAATCCCTTGAACGGTGCACAAGAAGAAATCACTTTCGACCTAAACAAGTGTCGTACGCAAACAACAGGCGCGATTGATCTATTTAGTTGCCTTATAGAACAGCAGTGCCGCATTTGTGGCTATGCAATCCCTTTTGGTAATGGCTGTTTCTGCAAGCATCCACAAAAAGCGGAGTTCGCAAAAAGACCGCCCCCCCCCATAAGCCCGCCGATCCTTTGCAAGCCGATAGCGCGGAATGATAAACATATTGATTGACCGATTTGTAAATCTTAACCCTGTCTGGCAAGCCCTTATTGCAACCTCTTTCACCTGGTTCGTCACAGCATTAGGAGCTGGGACAGTTTTCTTTTTTAAGCAAGTCAACCGAAAATTATTGGATGGCATGTTGGGATTTGCCGCAGGCGTAATGATTGCGGCAAGTTACTGGTCTCTGTTAGCGCCTGCCATTCAAATGACTCGCGAAACGAACAACGCACCCGCTTGGCTCCCAGCAGCGGTTGGATTCCTAGCGGGCGGCGCGTTCATTCGCGGGATTGATTTATTTCTTCCACACCTCCATTTGGGATTTCCAACAAGTGAAGCAGAGGGAATTCACACCAAATGGCGGCGCAGTATTTTGCTCGTCTCTGCGATCACCTTACATAATTTTCCAGAAGGGCTCGCAGTCGGTGTCGCCTTCGGAGCGGTCGCAGCAAATTTATCCTCCGCAACTTTAGCGGGAGCAGTTGCGCTTGCCGTCGGAATCGGCATTCAAAATTTTCCGGAAGGACTCGCAATCTCCCTGCCTTTGCGTTCAGATGGCATGTCTCGTTTAAAAAGCTTTTGGTACGGTCAATCCTCGGCGTTGATCGAACCTATCGCAGGTGTGCTTGGCGCGGCGGCTGTGCTATGGATGAAACCAATTCTGCCTTATGCGCTTGCTTTTGCAGCAGGCGCGATGATCTTTGTTGTAGTTGAAGAGTTGATCCCTGAATCGCAACTTGGGAAAAACACCGACCTAGCCACTTCTGGCGCAATGCTTGGGTTTGTAATTATGATGATTCTGGATGTGGCTTTAGGATAATCCAATAACGAAATATCCCTAGTTTGAAGCGGGTCTTTTGTTAAAAAATAAGATAGTCACGATGTATAATCATTTTACAAATCATTACCATGCCTATTGATATTCTTACGCTTCTTGCCTTAGTCATCGTTATTATCATCTCTGCAATCCGCACAGACTTAAACACCGGCTTGTTATCTGTAGCGCTTGCTTATGTGATAGGGGTGTATTTTGCCGGCTTGAGTGTTGATGAAGTTTCTATCTATTTACCTGAACAACTCGTCTTAACACTTGTCGGCATTACATTGCTGTTTGAAATGGCTCACGAAAATGGGACATTAGATAAATTAGCAGAGCTTGCAATGAAAGCCGTGCGCGGGCATCCTGCTTTACTTCCCTTCATTTTCTTTTTACTCGCTTTCACATTATCCGCAATTGGACCGGGCAATATCGCCGCTGTCGCTCTGATTGCGCCGATTGGTATGGCAATTGCCATCAACTCAGGAATTAACCCATTGCTGATGGTAATTATGATCTGTACCGGAGCGAATGCAGGCGCATTTTCACCCATCGCATTGACAGGCATCATCAACATAGGCTTGATGAACCAAATAGGAATTAATGACGCTTCTGTTACATTACAAATTTTTCTGCTCGTAGCAGGCTTGCAATCTATAAGCGCCTTGGTCGCATATTTTATCTTTGGCGGCTATCGCATTCGCCAATTTTTTGCAACCAATCACCCGCTAACCCCATCAAACATTCAACAGTTTAATACGCGACAAACGATTACCTTATTCTCGATCTTGGCTTTGATTATCAGTGTGGTTGTTTTCAACACACCCATAATCATTGCGGCTTTTGTACTAGCAGGCTTATTAGCATTATTCAAAATTGGCGATGCAGATAAAGGACTTCAACGCCTGCCGTGGGGAATCATTTCATTAGTCGCAGGCATTAGTATTTTAGTTGGCTTGCTAGAAACCACTGGCGGTTTAGCTTTAGCAACAGACATCTTAGCATCATATTCATCTACAACAACAATCAATGGAATGTTAGCATTCACTACTGGTATCGTCTCAATTTACAGCAGTTCATCCGGCATAGTCATGCCGACATTCATTCCGCTCCTGCCTTCATTGATAGAACGATTAGGCGGCGGAGATTTAATTAAGATGGTCATCGCAATCGATATGGGTTCACACTTAGTAGATGTCAGTCCGCTATCTACACTGGGCGCATTATGTTTAGCGGCTCTGCCAGAAACGATAAACAAATCCATCATATTCAGGAGTTTACTTTTATGGGGCTTGTCTATGTCAGTGCTTGCAGGATTATTGGCATTTATCTTTCTGGATTTGCTATAATTTCAGGATGAAAAACAAAACGCCTCTTTTCTTAACTCTAAGCCTGATTCTGTTACTATTAACTTTTTGCGCCCCTAAAGCAGACCCAAGCATCCAGATCCAACAAGCGGTTGCCGCGACCATTGCCGCAATTCCTTCATCCACTTCCGCGCCGCTTCCAACGCCCTACCCATCTCCCACGCCGATTAAATTAACAGGTCTATTCTGCGAATATGAGTTTTGCATCGGGCATCCTGCTTACACCAACTTCTTCGATAAAATCGCACTAGAAAATCCTGAATACCCCAGTACCTACCAAAAAGGAAATATCACTGCCCTCAGCCGCGAACCTCTCCAACTCATTCTCATGATCTGGCTTCACGCACCCGGCACAACCGACCCGCAATTTTTAATGGATACCCTGCTCGCCGATGCCACAGATCTACAAACAGGCACGCTGGATGCACAACTCATTCACGATATGAATGTGATTTCTGCGCCAATCAATACAACTGTCAGCCCAGATATTACTTCTGGCAGAATAGCAGGTTGGGTATGCGGCGACCGTGTCTTTGCCTGGAAAATTTACGCCAAAGACTCCGCCACAGCCGAAGCTATTTTCAAAGAATCAATCAATCGTTTTGCCTGTAATAATTAAGGACAAATTCGGCCTTTTAATACTTTCACCCCCAAAGTCAGCTCAAAGCTGCTTGTTATTTTGCACTTACTTGGATATAATTTTGACACCATACAATAATAATTCTGTTAATTTTCTAATTCAAAATATATGGTAGGGAAGAAAAAAAATGGCACCTGAAAAAATTGGTCGATATCAAGTAAAGTCTGAGTTGGGACGCGGCGGCATGGCAACCGTATATCGCGCATACGATCCAAGTTTTGATCGTGAAGTTGCCATCAAAGTTTTGCCGCGCGAGTTTCTGCACGACCCTCAATTTCATGAACGATTCAAAAATGAGATCAAAACGATTGCCGCGCTTGAACATCCAGCTATCGTACCCGTTTACGATGTAGGCGATGATGACGGCGTGCCCTATTTTGTGATGCGCAACATGACTGGCGGATCCCTTTCTAGTCAAATCGAAAAAGGCAAATTTTCAATCCATGATGCGGCAAGAATCATTGAAAGATTATCATCCGCATTGGCATATGCCCACAAAAAAGGCGTAGTTCATCGTGACCTCAAACCAGATAACATTTTGTTTGACGATAGAGGCGATCCGTACATCACAGATTTTGGTGTGGCAAGTTTTTCATCCACACCAACAAATTTAACTGGAACATCCGCTATCGGTACCCCAGCCTACATGAGTCCAGAACAAGCTCAGGGCGATAAAGTTGATAACCGCAGCGATATTTACGGGCTTGGGGTGATCATCTTCCAAATGCTAAGCGGCGAACAACCTTACAATGCAGATACGCCTATGGCAGTTGCAATTAAGCACATTACAGATCCAGTACCAGATATACTAAAAAATAATCCTTCGCTACCCATGGCAACAGATTTAGTCATCAAAACTGCGATGGCAAAAAACCGAGAAGATCGCTATCCTTCTGCAACTGAATTGGCACGCGCCTTCCGCGATCTTGCCAAAGAAGATGAAGATTTTCCATATACTGGAGAATCCAGCAGAAAACCGGCTTCTGCAAAAAAATCGACAAACAATCGGATGCTCATTTTTGGTGGTATTGCCGTAGTAGGTGTAATAGGCTTGATCGTGATCATTGCGCTTGGTACCTTTTTGTTCAAAAGACTAGCGCCCACAACAGCTTCTTCAGATGATCCATCAGCTACAACCGATGCTGCGGCAGGCGCATCAGGCTCGGAATATTTTACAGAAGACTTCAATGGCAGTATCGATAATTGGTCTAAATATGTAATCACTGGAAACGAAACTGAATTATCCTTAGGCGCATCAGATGGCTTTCTTCTATTTGAGTTACCTGGAAAAGATCAGGAGTTTTACGCAAACTATAGCCCCCACACCTACGAAAATGTTCGGATTACCGTAAAAGTGGACAATCAGAATCAAAATGTTTCCAATGTTGGCATAATCTGTCGCTACAATGAAGATAAAGGCTGGTATGAGTTCAACATAGCGAGCAACGGTTATTACAAGATTTTATACCGCTCATGGAATGACGAAAAACGCGGTGCCGCTGGCGCTGCTATTTTCGATGGAGCAACACCTGAAATTCTGACTGGCAAAAACGTCAACGAATATGTTGCTACTTGTAATGGCCGCACTTTATCATTATCGGTAAACGGCGTCGAAGTTCGTTCCAAAATTGACAATCAATTTCTGCTCTCAGAAGGCAGTGTAGGCGTAGGTGTTGGTTCTTTGACCAAGGGACCTGTTGAAGTCGGTATTGATTCGATTTCTATCAGCCAGCCCTAATCTATACCTTAGACTTTTTAGCACGCAATCGGCAGTCTTTTCTTAAAAGAGACTGCCGATTGCGTTTAATCTACTTCTTCATAATTACCCTCGTGTCTCATTTGAAATTCGCTGATGCACCTAAAACTTTCAATTCCATTGGTTTTTCAACTCAAATTTCAATTGACGCAATATTGCCATGCAGGTATAATCGTTTTTTGGCTTTATTCCCTATATAAATTGCAGGAGCAAATAATATGACGACACCAGAAATCGCGCCCGAATTGGCGCTCGAACCCAAGACGAAATTAAGCGGAAAAATTTTAAAAACAACGTTAGCTGGGGCATTAGTAGATGTAGGACAACCAGTTCCCGGCGTACTCCACATTTCACAACTTAGCACAGAATCCATCAATAAAGTGGAAGATGTTATTAAAGAAGGACAGACCGTGGATGTTTGGGTACGGCGCGTAAAGAAAGACCGCATCGAACTGACTATGATCCAACCTCTGATGTATGATTGGAAAGAACTTGAACCAGAAATGGTGGTCAAAGGCAAGATCGTACGCCTTGAAACCTACGGTGCATTCGTTGAAATTGGCGCAGAGCGCCCCGGCTTGATTCACGTCAGCGAATTAACCCACGGCTTTGTAAAGACCCCTAACGAAGTCGTTAAAGAAGGCGATGAAGTAGAAGCCAAGGTTTTGGAAGTAAACCGCAAGAAGAAACAAATTCGCTTGAGCATCAAGGCTTTGGAACCCAAAGTTGAAGAATTCAAACCCGCCCGCGAAGACAAAAAGCCCCGCGGCGATAAACGCAGCGGCAAGAAAGAATTTGTGCCAGAGTTAGATTTGGCTCAACAGGAAATCAAGGAATTGGAAAGAACTGCCATGGAAATTGCCTGGCAACAAGCCTTGGATAAATCCAAACGCGACAAAGATTTGAAGACCCGCAGAATGAAGTCTGGTTCTCAGGAAAGCGAAGAAATTTTCAACCGCACGCTTGAAAAAAGACTACCGACTGGTGGATAAAAGTAAAACTCCCGCGAAATTTCGCGGGAGTTTTTTTATTTTGGGTATCTATGTCGTTGCGAGGCGGGCTCGTGATCTTCCCGCCGAAGCAATCTCCCCGCGTGAGGAGACTGCTTCGGCGAAAAAACAAGAACGCCTCGCAGCGACATAATTATTTTATAACTTATCACTGAGTAGTTACAAATTTATACTGATAGGCATTGGTCTCACGCTTTTTGAAACCCATTTTCAAATACAACTTATTCGCAGATTCTCTGATGGGGTTGGATGTAAGCGAAATGTTTCCTGCGCCTTTGGAGCGCGCCAAATCAATCGCAAATCTCATCAACGCTTCGCCTATGCCCTGCCCGCGCAGAGATTCGTCTACGATCACATCTTCGATAATTGCTCGAACGCCTGTGGGGACGTGATAGATTACCAAGGTTAAGAATCCTGCTAATTTGTGATCTTCGGTTCGCGCAGCTATCAGCGTGGAAGATGAATCTCGGACAAGAGCAGATAAATCGTTCAGGGAAGGAGGCGGGTTGTTATTCGTCAGTTGTGGGATCAGGCGTTGAAACGCTTGATAGAGTTCATTATCAGCTTGTGTAATAATTTCTATCTTACTTGGCATTGCGTTCTTTAAAGCTCTGGGGCAATAAACTTAATGTGAGGTAATAGGCAACATATACAAACGACGCCCACACTACCCACTTAGGCGTATTTGGATATTGAAGCAAACCCCAAATGCCAATGGCGCCGTAAATATAGGTAAGCCCCAAAGTTAAATTGCGCAAATATTTATTGCGGCTTGGGTACACATACTTGACGGGCACAAACACAAGAATATTGAAGACCACAAGAAACGCAAGATTGACCCATTGATTGAGCTGCATCATGAGCATATACAAGACCATAATGTTCCAATAGGACGGAAAGCCTTTGAAAAAATGATCGTCAGTTTTCGCATCCACTTGTGTGAATTGATAAGCGGAAGTTAACAAAATAGAAATTGCGCCTGCCATTGCAAAACCTTCTGGCAGCATATTGGGCGCTTTCAACAAAAACAAGGCGGCGACTAAAACATAGTTAATATAATCAAGGATATTATCAAGCAAGGCACCGTCAATTCCATTGGCATATTTTTTAACATCCGCCCAGCGCGCCAACATGCCATCAAAGCCATCTACCAGCATGGCAACGATCATCCAAACAATCGCCATACGGAATTGTCCTTCAAAGATGGCGATCAAGGTTAGAAATCCCCAGACTGCGCCCGACGCAGTGAAAAGATGAACGCCCCACGCGGCAATGACACGCAAAGGATTTGGTTTTTTTTCTGGGATTGCAGAAGTTGTCATAAGATAGCCTCGCTTATTAGGATCATAAAATTATAAAGGATAAACTGAAATTCATAAACGCCTTTTATTTTAAACGTAAAGACGCTACTACTCCGCGATGATCTGAATAGCCATCTGTCGGCGCAAGGTTTGCGGTAATTACATCCCAATCTTGGCTGACAAAAATATAATCAATTCGCACCATCCATTCGGGGACATATAAATTACCGACGTGAATTCGGCTAGTGCCCGGTGATTTGTTGCCCGGAAAGGTATGTCCCAATCCAAAGCCTGCTTCGCGCCAGGCGTCTTGTAAACCAGCGCCAATTAATAAACGATAGGGATCATTAAGAAACACATCGTTCACATCTCCTGCAACAATAGCGGGACCAGGGTGATCTTTCAGCACTTTAATGATTTGTTCAGCTTCATCTTTACGATAATTTGATATTTGATTAAACAATGAGGGGATCGCAATTGCGAAAGGCACAGTTGTAACCATGTGGAAATTAATAACTGTTACAAAAGCCCCATCCCAATCTACCCGCAAGACAATAGGCTTACCAATCCAAAAGGTTTCATCATCCATATCATGCTTCAGCGCTTTGAACGGATATTTACTGATTACACTTGTGCCTGATGCCAAATCTGAAGGATAATGGATTTGATAAGGGTAAACATCCAGCATTTCTTTTTGCAAACGCCCCTCAACTTCAAAATTAGTTTCTTGCATAAATACAATGCCAGCATTTTCCTGACGGATCACATCCAAAATAGCAGTGGAATTCGGTGTATATGCCAGCATGTTATAGGTCATTACTTTTAATAATCTGTCTGAATCAGTAATCATGTTTTGCTTGGGGATATACAACTCACCAAAGGTCAGTCCAAAAAGAACCAAGGCGACTAGTCCACCGTACATAAAAAGTTTTATACGATAAATTATCCCTGTTATAAAAACAGGGATAAAAAGCAGGAATACTTCAAAAGCAAACATGTTCATCAAATTAATGAATGGAAAGCGTCCGTGCGTGAGCATGGACGCAAAAAACCAAACGAAAAACAAGACGAAATACATGTTGTTTGCGGCGAGCCAAAAGCGGCGAATGAAATTCAAGCTGTTTTGATTCATAAGATTCCTCTAAACAAAATGCCACGCTGAACAGCATGGCATTTTGTGATCAATTTATTTATATTTTACAAGCCCCACTCTGACTTTCTCTCCTTCAAATTCATCTTCAACCACAGATGATTTTTCTGGCGGGCTGGCAAAGGCTAGATTTGTTGTCAGCGTCTCAGCTTTGATATAACCCACATGCGCTTCAATCGCGGACCTCAAGCCTGCCGAGGCTTCGACAAACAACTCAATGCGATCGGCAACATCCAAGTCTGCGGTCTTGCGCAAGTCTTGCACACGGCGCACAAATTCACGCGCCAAACCTTCGGAGATCAACTCGGGAGTTAAATCTGTGACCAGCGCGGCTACATAAGGTCCATCTTCTGAAACAGAGAAACCTTCTTTTGCCAAAGCCTTGACTTCCACATCTTCAGAAACGATATTGAAAATTTCACCATTGGCATTCACTTCCATGGTTTTTCCTGCCAGCATCGTGGATGCAACTTCTTCTGCGTTCATAGCGAGAATGGCTTTTTGAATGGCAGGGAATTTATTGCCATATTTTTGTCCAAGCTGTTTTGGCAAAGGTTTAACCGTGTGAGAAACTGCTTCAGTGGCGGTATCCAATAAGCGCACTTGTTTTACATTCAACTCGTCTTGAATAACATCCACATTATTCATTAATGTTTTTCGCTCATTGGCATTGCCTACTGAAAAAGCGGCTTCTGCGAGAGGCTGGCGGACTTTGCGGTTTGCTTTCTGGCGCGCAGAGTGACCTAATGAAACCAACTTCATTACAAGACGCATTTCACGATTAAGCGATTCGTCTATGAATTCTTCCACGACGAGGGGCCACTCCGCTAAATGGACAGATTCAGGTGCGGTTTCGTTTACTGAACGAACGAGGTTTTGATAAAGCTCGTCAGCCAGAAATGGCATGGCAGGCGCGATCAATTTGGAGATGGTGATCAAGGCTGTGTAAAGCGTGGAATAAGCGGCTTGTTTATCAGCGCTTGATTCGTTCTTCCAGAAGCGGCGACGGGAGCGGCGCACATACCAGGTGGAGAGCATCTCGACAAATTTTTCGACAGGGCGTGTTGCGCCTGTGACATCATATTTTTCATAAGCCTCAGTAACATCGCGCACAAGCACATTTAATTCAGAGAGCAGCCAGCGATCCAAATCATTGGTGGGCGCAGTAACATTCAAGCCTTGGGGTTTATCGAGGTTGGCATAGGTAACAAAGAAGGAATAGACATTCCACAATGTCAGTGTAAAACTGCGAATGACTTCACCGACCAAATCAGAGGAGAAGCGACGCTCTTGCCCAGGCGGCGTAGCAGTATATAAATACCAACGCAAAGCATCCGCGCCGTGTAAGTCAAGCACATCCCACGGCTGGACAATATTGCCAAGAGACTTAGACATCTTGCGCCCCTGCCCGTCTTGAATATGACCGAGGCAGATTACATTTTTGAATGAAACTTGATCATTTAGCAAAGTTGAAATTGCATGAAGCGAGTAAAACCAGCCGCGCGTTTGATCTACAGCTTCGCAGATATAATCAGCAGGATATTGTTCTTTGAATTTATTTTCATTCTCAAACGGGTAATGCCATTGCGCCAGCGGCATGGCGCCAGAGTCGAACCACACATCAATTAAATCTTTGACGCGCGTCATGGTATTGCCGCAATCAACACATTTCCAATGAACGTCATCCACATAAGGGCGGTGTAGATCTAATTCGGTTAAATCTTTGCCAACTTTTTCAGAAAGCTCTTTAACAGAACCAACACACTCACGGTGTTTACATTCCTGATTTTCACACTCCCAAACAGGAAGCGGCGTACCCCAATAGCGTTCACGTGAAAGCGACCAGTCAATATTATTTTCCAGCCAATTCCCAAAGCGGCCAGACTGAACATGCTCCGGAACCCAGTTAATGGTCTTATTCAGCGCGACAAGCTGTTCCCGTTTTGAACTCGTACGGATAAACCAAGAATCACGCGCATAATACAAAAGCGGAGTCTTACAGCGCCAGCAGAATGGATAGGTATGCACCAAAGTTCCAGCACGGAATAACAGACCGCGCGCATCTAGGTCTTTGATGATTTTTGGATCGGCGTCTTTGACGAAGATTCCGCGCCAAGGTGTGATTTCGGGAATGAACGTGCCATCGGGTTGCACAGTTAACAAAATAGGCAAATCATGTAATTTTGCCATTTCCATATCTTCGGCGCCAAAGGCGGGAGCTTGATGCACAAGCCCTGAGCCGTCTTCAGTGGTAACAAAATCACCCATCACCACAAAGTAAGCAGGTTTATCTACAGGCACAAAAGTAAATAGCGGTTTATATTTTACGCCCTTCAATTTTTTACCTTTGAAGGTATCCACTATTTTCACTTCTTCGTCTTTGAAAATTTTCTCAACAAGGTTTTTTGCAAGGATGAGTTTTTCTAGTGTGCCGTTATTATCGCGTTCCACTGTGACGTACTCTACTTCGGGGTGGGCGGCTACTGCTACGTTGGCAGGCAGCGTCCACGGAGTCGTTGTCCACACCAGCAATGAAGTGTCTGGCTTATCTACCAGCGGCAGGCGCACAAAAACTGACGGGTCGGTAGCGTCTTCGTAACCAAGAGCAACTTCATGGTCAGAAAGAGGCGTGCCGCATCGCGGGCAATAAGGCACCACCTTGTATCCCTTGAAGAGCAGGTCTTTTTCCCAAAAGTTTTTTAAGATCCACCAAACAGATTCGATATATTCGTTTTCATAGGTGACGTAGGCAGTTTCGAGGTCAACCCAAAAGGCAATGCGGTCTGTCAGTTTTTCCCATTCTTGTATATAGGTGAAGACGGATTTTTTGCACAGCTCATTAAATTTTGCGATGCCATATTCTTCGATCTGCTGTTTATTCTTAAAGCCAAGTTGTTTTTCAACTTCGATCTCAACCGGTAAGCCGTGCGTATCCCAGCCGCCGCGGCGCGAGACATGATAGCCGCGCATAATTTTGTAACGCGGAAACATATCTTTAAAAGCGCGCGCCAAAACATGGTGCACACCAGGGCGTCCATTGGCAGTTGGGGGTCCTTCATAAAAGACGAACTCGGGTTTGTCTTTACGCTGTTCAGTTGTCTTTTTGAAAATATCCTGCTTCTTCCACATCGCGAGGATGTTGTCCTCCATTGCAGGCGCGTCAAATTTTGGGTTTACTGTTTTGAACATATCTACCTCCGGCGTTTACACGTTTTAACGTGCAAACGTTTGAACGAATTAAATAAAAACTCTCATCTCATTACAGAGACGAGAGCATTGCTCACGCGGTACCACTCTGGTTTCTGCGCACTATTTATAGTTTGCAGACGCTTGGTGGATGACTATCATCATCCTGTTTTGGTAACGAAGAACAACTTCGGCATTGCTTACTTTCTATCATTAAATTTCAGCTTGCGGCTTCGGGATGATTTTCCATTTGCTCTGAAGATTCGCCTCACACTACCCGCGAACTCGCTGGCATCTTTGCAAATGTACTCGTTCCCATCATTGCTTTTAGTTTGCAGATTATACATGGGTGTAGATGAACAGGCAAGAGTTGCGCAAAAGATATTTTTAATGCAGGCTGTCTGGCTTTAAAACAAGAGGGGAAATGCATAAAACGTAATACTTAATCCCCTTATCACTTCTTTGCAAGCCTTATCAAAATTATCTTGGCAAATTTATGCGAAACCTTATTCAATAAATTAACAAATCATCTGCATTCAATTACGTCAGAAACTTTAACGCCACGCGCGCAGGTTCCACTGCCTCAAAGGCGGCTGACAAACTGCATTGAATGCGCGAGATTTGCAAAGAAACGCTTTGAAACGCTGCGGCGGCTGGATGCATAAAAAAATGATGATAGCCGCAAAAAATTCGGCGATACTTGGTAACTTTACCTTCCTTTAGTTCTAGCGCTTTTAAAGATTTTCCTTTGTGCTCTTTATGTCACTTCGACAAGCTCAGTGCAAGCCTTTGTAGTGAAAAAGCCTTTAAGAAACAGTTTCTAAAGGGTTTAGGCTTACAACCCCAGCTCGATCCCCACCACCAGCCCTGCGCGCGCCCAATCGCTAAAAGTGTGCCCTGCCCGCCAGCCCTGATATTTCTTCGCCATCATGGTGCGCACCATGCCTTCTTCATCTTCTGCGCTCATAAAATGCACAAGCCCCTTAAAAGTACGCTCGCGAATGCGCACATTTACGTTTGGGTTGGCGCGCATATTCTTCACCCAGTTCGATTTTTCACCCGCGCCCGAGATCAAATAGATTGAACTTTTGTGCACCCCAAACCAAATCTCGATCTCACGCGGCTCCCCGCTCGTGCGCCCGATCGTCGTCACATAACAATAATCATCCCCCATCATTTCTTTCAACAACACTACAACACTTTCAACTAATTTGCTTTCCATCCTGCTCTCCCAATAACCTATTCACCTACCTACCTGTTTACTTGTTTACCTATCCACCTACTCACCCAACATTTCTTAAATCCTTCAAATTCAACTGATAACTCACACGCCCATTAAATTCATTGAGCTCATAATTAAATAAAATATCCACCCGCGAGGGCATACTCTTTTGCCAATGACCTAGTCTAAAGCCAATTGCATCATGCACATGTCCCTTTTCATCATCCAGGCTTAACTTCAAATGCTTTGCATCCGCGCCCACGGTACGCGCATTTTTTACACGCACATTACGCGCCACAAACGCCGCGCTTGGGTTTCCATAACCCGTCGGCTCCAAATACTTCAAACATTTTTCATACAGGTCAGGGTTAATATCTGCTAAAGAAACTTCTGCATCTGCCGCCAGCGTTGGTCGCAAATCTTTATCTGCCAATTCTTTTTTAGCAATGGATTTTAAGCGCGCCACTAGCGCATCCACGTTTTCATTCTTCACCGTAAAGCCCGCCGCCGCCGCGTGACCGCCATGACGCACCAGCAGGTCGGCGCACTGATCTAACGCATTGGTGATGTGAAACTCTGGGATAGATCGGCAAGAGCCGCGCGTCTCTTCTGCGCCTTTGAATGCCACAATGGCGGGGCGATAATACGTCTCGGTTAAACGGGATGCCGCCAAACCAACCACGCCCGAATTAAATTCCTCATGCGCCGCAAATAGCAGATACGCATCTGGATCCGCGCTCATCGCCAACCCCTCGGCTTGCTCCTGCACATTGCGCGTGATCTCCTGCCGGCTCCTGTTCTGGATGTTAAGTTGCTGGGCAAGCTGACCTGCGCGCATAAAGTCTGTGGTGGTCAGCAATTCAAAAGATGCCAAAGCCGATTCGAGTCTACCGGATGCGTTTAGGCGCGGACCCAATGTAAAGCCAATGTTAGTGGCTGTTGTTTTCCCTATTTTAATTTCTGCAACGCCCGCCAGCGCAAACAAACCCTGCCGCGTAGTCTGTTGAATTTGCTTCAAGCCTTTGCGCACCAATATGCGATTCTCTCCCACCAACGGCGCTAGGTCTGCCACTGTGCCGAGCGCCACCAAGTCTAATAATTCACTGAGTCTATTATCTGTTCCTAGCAATGCTTCAGCGATTTTATAAGCAATGCCCACGCCAGCCAAATCTTTATCTGGGTAGATATCGCCCTGTTGTTTGGGATTGATCACCGCAAACGCGGATGGCAAATCCCCTTCGGCAGGATGATGATGGTCACTGATGATCAAGTCTAAGCCAATGGAGCGCGCGTGTTCGGCTTCCTTTGGCGAGCGGATACCGCAATCTACACTGATCACCAATTTGATGCCGCGCTCTTTAAGGATATCCAGCGCCTCGTTATTTAATCCGTAACCTTCATCAAATCGATTCGGAATATAGCCCATCACATCCGCGTTCAGCATTTTCAAGGCTTGCACCATCAACGCTGTCGAGGTCACACCGTCTACGTCATAGTCGCCATAAATAGCAATTGGTTCATGTTCTTCGATTGCCAATTTAATTCGCTCAACAGCAATTTTCATGCCTGTCATTTGTAAAGGATTGGAATCAAAATCAGGTTTGGCGTTTAAGTAAGCCCGCGCCGAGGCGTCCGTATCAAACCCACGGTTGAAGAGGATCTGGCGCAAGATGGGCGGGAACGCCGCTAAAGCAGAATCAGCTGTCGGCGTGAGTAGAGGCGGAACGATCCAGCGTTTGGGGGTTGTGATCACAGTTTGATTTCCACGATAAGATAATTTGAGTATAAACGGGTAAGCTGTGAGATGGAAGGGTGTTGTATAATGAGGGCGGAGGAGTTATGTATACTCTTGGAGCTGAAGAAAAAACAACCCTAACGATGGCGTATACGCCCACCATGCTGGTGCGCGGCGAAGTAGTTTCAATGCAAAGTATGCGCGTGGGCATTTGGCTAAGAACCGATAGCGCCCCAAAATATTTGCACTTTCTTAAACCGCAGATCATCATGTTTGGCGCAGGCGCGCCAAAATCTTTAAGCTATCCAGAATTGCTCCTGCCCGTCAGCGAGATGATCGGCTTTCATGTTGTGCCGCCCACCGATGAACCGCTGGATTATGACCCCAACGAACAAAACCGCGCCATGGAGCCTGTTTCTATGCTGTTGGGTACGTTTTTTATTAAATCAAAAATACGCATTGCCGGGGGCACAAGCGCCTCAAAAGCCATTGACCTGTCGCGTGCAACATGGATGTCAACATATGATGCCGAGATATCCAACTCTGCCTTGCCGCAATTTAATATGATAGCGCCAATGATGCTGATCAACCCAATGCGAGCGGCGTTTATTTTATAGCTTTGCGATTGGCACGCAATCAAGAAAACATAAAAAGACTTACGTAAAATACATTGTTTTTTGACGGCAGACCGCTCACCGCAGTCTGCCGTCAGCGGCCATAAGCAGAAAAATTCCGATCTGCAACTCCCTCACGAAAAAATAATTATACATATTCGCACCTATTCGCCAATCTACGCCATTCGCGTTAAAGGCCTTAGACTACAATCTCCCTCTTGACAAAAATAGAACATAAGTTCTATAATACAGCCATCGTTCCTTTTGCGTTCAACTGAAGGAGGTTGAAATGAATAACAATCGTCGTAATATCGGAGA
>VFJR01000095.1 GCA_009885945.1 Anaerolineaceae bacterium | reverse complement strand
CAATTTAAGGCACGGCGCAACGCAGAATCTTTTAATTCTGCGCGATCATAGTTAAAAGCCAAAAACCGCACCTGATTAGAAGTTGATTCGTAAATCGCAACACTTGTATCATTTTCTAATTCGTGAAAAATCTTTTGTCCTACCCCGCCAGCAGAAAGAACAATATCCGCGTCATTGTTTTGTACTGCGGCAATAGCAAGTTCAGCAGTCGGAAAAAAATAAAATTCTGCCTGGCTAAATGATGATTGATAAAGCGAATTCGCCTTAATCTTTCTTTCACCATCGGGCAGCCACTCACCTAACAATGGTTCATTTTCATCATCCAATGCAAAGAGTAATTCATGAGCAGAAACTACCTGTGCCGAATATTGCTGATCCAAGACCGAGAGACGACCCTCTAACGAATCCAGCTCTCGTTGGAACCGCTTAATCTCCAATTCAACTGCTTGATACTCTTTACTATTGAATGGATACAATAACAACGCCCTATAATATCCACCAATCTCTTTTTGTCTATAATTTATTTGGTCGTTAAACCTTGCCATTTGGGTCTTTAAGCTTTCCAGCGGCAACAGTGCAGCAGCAGGCTGTACTTTAGATTCCCAAAATACTTTTTGCAGAATGGGGGATAATAATATGCCATATTCCCACACTGCAGTATTTGGCTTTTGTTTAAAGTAAAACTTTACTGCATGCGCATTGACAACTTCTGCGTGATGCAAATATTGCGCGTCATAATATGTGTGCCAATCATGAGTTAACTCAAAGGCAATAGCGTAGTTCACTGTAAAAACGACATCGGCTGCAATAAACGGGGTGTTGTCTGTCCAATATAGGTCTTCGCGCAAAAGCACTTCAGCTGTGTAGTATTCACCTTCTTGATTAAATTTGCCAGGTAAAGTTTGTGCTGCTTGAGGCTGTAGTTTACTGCTAACAGGATCAATGGTAAAAAGACGCACCCAATTTTTGGCACGCGTTGCATAGCCCACATAGGATGAGCCATTTTCATCAAACAATGACCAGACGTTTGCTTTATTTTCTTGCCCTACAACAGCATAACGGATGTTTTCCAAGCGCAGGTTTGTTTGGGGAGCAGGCAAATTTGGCACGGGCGTAGAATCTATTGATGGAGCAGAATCAGGCACGGGGGCGCATGAAGCGGCAATCAAAATAACAAGAAGAAACCAAACTTCGGAAGTCTTCTTGATAGACTTCCGAAGTAAATATTTCGATGTGAAATGATTAGCCATTAATTCTTACATCCATCCCCGTAATCAAAGGATTCAATGTTCCAAAGAGTGGCGGCGGTTGGGTCAAGATCAAAGCCGCAAAAGTCGGGGCGAGCGGCGGCAAGCTTAAGGCGAAAATAAAGAGGAATGGACGGCAGGTCGGTTGCAAAAATTGATTGGGTCAGATTCATGGCATCGATATAAGATGATTCGTCACGCATAGAACTGCGCATTGTCTGACAGGCTGTATCATATTCGCTATTTTGGTAACCGCTAATATTTGTGCCAACCCATAAATTATCTGCGTTAGGAATTTCTTTTGTGTTAAACCACTCACAGGCAGGCTCAAGACCATTCACTCCCATTGCATATTCTGCCATATCAAATCGGCGGCCAAACAAGACACCTTCTGGACCAGATGAATACATATCAATTTGGTCCAGATAATGTAGTGTAAGTACAACGCCGCATTGCGCAAGGGATTGAGTAAGAATTTCTGTAACTTGCCTGCGCTGCGTGGATGCGGTGGTGAAGTAGTGTAGTGAAAGGGGTGTACCCGCGCGTACATCTTGCACCGAAACAGCAGAGCGTGGTGTAGCAGGATTATTGTCAATGTCGCGCCAGCCTGCTTCATCCAGCAATTTATTTCCAGTAGCAGGGTCGAATGGGTATGTGGCAACTATGTTATTAAAATTAGGATGTTCATCGGGAACAAATGATGCTGGTATTGCAGTAAGCCCAAACAGAACTGTATCTACGATTTTTTGGCGGTCTAAACAATATGCAATGCCTTGACGTGTGCGTGCATCATCAAAAATATTTTCGCGATCATGGGCAAAAATAGGGTCAATGCCGTCATCGTACGCGGCAGGATTAATACCAAGTGCAAGCCATTCGATAGTTAAGCCGGACGCGGCAAAGGTTTTAAGTTGTCCACCGCGCTGCATTTCATTTAATAATCCAATTTGACCATCAAGGCGAATTGTCGGGTCAATCAAATCGCAGCGCCCGGTGGTTAATTCGCTAATCGCAGTATTTGGGTCAGCAATAAAGCGAAAGGTGAGTGTATCGAATTTTGGCAGGTTGTCTTTTGCGTGGAAGTAATATGGGTTTTTTGCGAGCGTAATGTGATCTGCGGCTTGCCATTCCTGCATAACATAAGCGCCCCAACCCATTGGCGCACGTGAAGCAATATCCAACGTAAGGAGTTTGTCTACTTCATATTGTGACCAAACATGTTTGGGGGCTGGGGGGAAAAAGTTCACAAAAAAATCAGAGTCTATAAAACCTGGCTTACCCCACCACTGTACTGAAGTTGCATCCAAAGCCTCGTAAATAGCTGTGCGTTCCACAAGATAGGAATAGCCAACGGCAGTGGGGTCAGATGCGATTTGAAAGGCGTAAGCTGAATCATCTGCAGTTAACGGCGTACCGTCAGACCAGGTTATATCGGAGCGTACACTAAATGTGACGTTCATTTGATCCATTTCAAGAGGCGATGAGCCATCATAGGTGATGGCGCAATTATCAGCGCGGCAAGTGGCTGGGCGCACTTTTACGCCGGTTGTTAAAATAACTAGGTCGCCATCTGCATTAATAATTTCATCGCCCGGGGCGACTGATATTTTTGTGATCTGTGCCTGTCCATTTTCCACAGATGGAATCTTTTCAAGCATAACAGGTTGATATTCGTAACCAATTGCATCCATAGGCGCATCATAGATGGCAGAAAGCACACTACGCGCGGCTGCGTTGGGTCCGCCAAAGGGGTAAAGCGTGTTCGGCTCCTGACCCAGGCATATCGTTAAAGAACGAGGCGCGGTGGTTGTAGGCACAATGTCCGTTGATGGAATCAAAGTTGCGTTGTCTGTTGCTGGTAACGTAGGCGGTTCAGTCCAGCTACAGGCGGCGAGAGTAATAAATATTAATATAATAAAGGGGAATGTTTTTTTCATAATATCCTGTATGGTTAAGCTCGTAAGGTAGATTTACGCAGAACGTCCCGCAGGTTTCCTTGAAATACCTTATTGAACCGCTCAAACCTGCGGGACGGTGTCCTTAGATTGCGTAAGATGGGATAATTATACGCCAAACAAAAAAGACCGCCTTGCGGCGATCTTTTTTGTTTAATTTTTTATTATTCTGCCAGCCAGCAAGCTACCCAATGATTTGGTTTCACTTCTTTGAATTGCGGTTCTTCCTGTGAGCATTGGCTGACAGCAATAGGACAGCGGGTATGAAAGCGACAACCCTTGGGGGGGTTCAATGGGCTGGGCACATCGCCCTTAAGAATGATGCGCTCACGCTTGATGGATGGGTCTGGAATTGGAATTGCAGACATTAGAGCACGGGTGTAAGGGTGCAATGGTTCGCGATACAAATCCTCACGAGTAGCAAGCTCCACCATTTTACCGAGATACATTACAGCTACACGGTCAGAGATATGCTCCACAACACTTAGGTTATGAGCAATAAAAAGATAAGTGAGACCAAATTCTTTTTGTAGATCCTTGAGGATATTTAACACTTGCGACTGAATTGAAACATCCAAGGCAGAAACCGGTTCGTCGCAAACAATAAATTTAGGCTGAAGAGCAAGCGCACGTGCAATGCCAATGCGCTGACGTTGACCCCCTGAAAACTCGTGCGGGTAACGGCGTGAGTGATATTCTTCCAGACCTACTTTTTTAAGGGTCTTGAGCATTAGTTCATAACGTTCTTGTTTGGTGCCCATTTTGTGAATATTTAAACCTTCCATCACCGATTCGCCAATGGGCATACGCGGGTCAAGAGAAGCATAAGGGTCTTGAAAAATGATCTGCATATTACGGCGCATTTCTTTAAGTTGTGGGGCGCGCATCTTAAAGACATCTTTCCCATCCACAATCACTTCGCCGGACGTAGGCTCTACCAGACGTAACATAGTGCGTCCAATGGTAGTTTTCCCACAACCTGATTCGCCTACCATCCCAACAGTTTCGCCTTCTTTAATATTAAAACTAACATCGTCTACAGCCTGAACATGCGCAACCGTACGTTGCAACAAACCCGCACGCACCGGGAAATATTTCACAAGGTGCTTAACTTCAACGAGAGTCTTCTTTTCGTTTGTTGTAGTGGTCATGTACATCTTCTCCGCTTGTGAAATTATTTCTTTTTGGATGGTTTAGGCGCTTTATGCCCATCTGCATCTTCATACAACCAGCATCGTACAAGATGAGCATCCCCTGCATCAATCAAGCTGGGTTCTTTTTCAGTACAAATATGTAATTTATGGTCAACGCGCGCGGTACAGCGAGGAGCAAAGCGGCAGCCAACAGGCATATTCACTAAATTTGGTACTGCGCCGGGGATAACTTCTAAACGCTCTTTTAATTTCCCCAGCACAGGGATGGACCCAATTAAACCTTGAGTATATGGATGTAATGGTTTATCAAACAAAGTCTTTACATCGGCTTGTTCCACCACTTGTCCGGCATACATTACCGCTACTCGTTCGCAAATGTCTGCGATCACACCGAGATCATGCGTGATCAAAATAATGGCAGTGCCAATATTCTCACGCAGGTTGCGCATTAAATCTAAAATTTGAGCTTGAATAGTTACATCTAAAGCGGTGGTTGGTTCATCTGCAATTAATAAATCTGGCACACAAGCCAACCCCATCGCGATCATTACACGCTGCGCCTGTCCGCCAGAAAGTTCATGTGGATAAGAATCGACGCGACGCTCTGGCTCAGGAATGCCGACCATCTTCAATAATTCAATCGCGCGATGTTGACCTGCCTCTGCGCCCAAATCTTGATGAATATGAAGTACCTCACCGATTTGTTCACCTGCACGAATTACTGGGTTCAAAGCAGATTGCGGCTGTTGGAAGATCATGGAGATGCTATTACCGCGCACCTTCATCATTTCTTCCTCGCTTAACTTTAACAAATCTGTGCCATTGAAATTGATCTCCCCTTCTGCGATCTTACCGGGGTAACTAATCAACCTCATAATCGAAAGGGATGTTACGCTTTTACCGCAGCCACTTTCTCCTACAATGCCAAGTACTTCGCCTGGGTACACTTCAAAGTCCACACCATCCACAGCTTTAACCACGCCGTCTTCTGTGTGAAAGTACGTCTTCAGATTTTTCACTTGTAATAAAGGTTTTACAGCAGTCATTGAGAAAACTCCCAAATTTGAGATTTATGGATTATAGCAAATATTTAGAGAAAACCAGAACGCATCTTTCTGGTGGACAGCTGATTCTGTTTTCCAAGCATTTTCCACAAAAAGAAAAATCTGCAAACACGAACACACGCTCACAGATCAAATAACATTCTTGTTTCTAACGATAACGAGATTCCTCATCGTCATTTTTATGGCTCTTAAGCCGTAGGCTGGCTATACCCGCAATTCCTAAAAACAACCCTAATACTGAAGCTCCAAAGGAGAAAAAATTCATAAAGAGAGTCGATTCAATCACCTTAATCACCATTAGGAACGGCGATATAAATCCGAAGAGCAACAGAAGAATGGCGACTGCAATTAAACGTCGGGGATAATCAAGGATCATTTATACAACCAACAAGATGCAAAATGGGCAGGTACCGGCTCAAAGTCCAATGGTTTATCAACATCGCAGACGTTCTCGATTCGTTTTGGACAGCGGGGGTGAAAGCGGCACCCAGTGGGTGGATTGACCAAGCTGGGTGGTTCACCAGAAGGCAGTTCCCGCATTTTCAAAGCATTGTCCGCATCGGGATCAGATGTCGCATCCATCAATGCGGCTGTGTATGGATGTTTTGGATCATGGACAATATTATCGACTGTTGCTCTTTCCACAATATTGCCGGCATACATTACAAATACGCGCTCCGAAAAATAACGTACAGTGGACAAGTCATGTGTAATATAAATAACAGATAATTGATATTTTTCCTGCAAACCCCGCAATAATCTCAGAATTTCCACACGCACCGAAGCATCCAACATGGACACCGGCTCATCTGCGACGATCAATTTAGGTTCAAGAATGATAGCTCGTGCAATGACCACACGCTGTTGTTGACCACCACTCAGCATGTGCGGAAATTTATGCATAAAATCATCTGCCGGCGTGAGCTTGACTTCATCCATTACTTTGCGAACACGGCGTTCACGTTCAGCAGGGTCTTTAACTCCATTGATGATCAACGGCTCTTCTAGAATGCGCTGAATATTCATAAACGGCGCCAAAGCGCCAAATGGGTCTTGTTGAACGTAGCCCACTTGTGAGCGATACCAACGTAGTTCTTCTCCAGCCAGAGTGCCAATATTTTTATCACCGTAGGTCACAGAACCTTTGGTAATTTTATTTAAGCCAAGAATAGTACGCATTAAACTTGTTTTACCGCAGCCACTTTCGCCTACAATAGCAATCGTTTCGCCGGCATGCAAGTCAAAGGTCACGCCATCCACAGCTTTTACATAGCCAGCATGCCCAAAGCCTAAACGGCGCAATTCGAACCAGACATGTAAATCTTTTATAGAGAGAAGAATATCTCTTTTATCAGTCATCGCAAGAACCTCATCAATATTTCTTTTTCGCGTTTAGGATTCGTACAGCCAGCACTTAACCTGTTTAGATTCAACATTAAAGACAGGTGGTTCCTCAGAACATTTAGAGAATCGTTTAGGGCATCGGTCTGCAAAACGACAACCCGTTGGGGGGTGCAAAAGACTGGGAGGCTGTCCGGTAATAAACTCAGGTTCAATATTTGCTCTCAAACGAGGCACACTCGCCATCAACATCCTTGAATAAGGATGCAAAGGTTCCTTAAAGAAACTACGGGCATCGCTTGTTTCCACAATTTGGCCCGCGTACATTACAGCTACACTATCGGCTAATTCACTGGATGTGGCAATATCATGAGTGATCAAAATAAAGCTCACTTCCAATTCGTGTTTGAGGCGCTTAAGTACATTGAAGATATTTGCTTGAGTCAAAACATCCAGCGCAGAGGTGGGTTCATCAAGGACTACTAAGCCAGGCGCAGTTACCAAAGCCATGGCAATGGCAACCCGCTGGCGCATACCGCCACTTAATTCAAATGCATATCGATCAAGAAAATCGACAGGCACGCCAACATGCTGGAACATCTTTGCCGCCTGCACAAGAGCTTCTTCTTTTTTGACACCATGATGTACCACCATTGGCTCGGCTACTTGGTCGCCCACCTTTAGAACTGGGTTAAGAGAATTCATGGCTGCCTGAGGCACAAGCGACATACGTATCCAACGCACATTGCGTCGATATGTCTCATCATCCATGCCCATAATTTCAGTTCCCTCAAGATACACCTTGCCATCGTAACGACTGACGTTACGGGGCAATAACCTTAAGAGCGCCTTTGCTAGGGAGCTTTTTCCACATCCTGATTCGCCCAGCACAACTACAGCTTCTTTATGTCCAAGTTCGAAAAAGACTCCATCTACAGCCTGAACCGGACCTTTTTGCGTATTAAAATGAAGAGTGAGGTTTTCAATTCTTAATAACTTTTCCTTGCTCATGCGTTACACACCTCTCAAGCGGGGGTTAAAGATACGATCCATTGAAAAGCCAACCAAAGCAAAGGAAAGTCCTGTGATCAATAAAATAACAGAAGGTTCTAGCACCCAATAATATTGTCCATGCAACAAAGCGCCATTTCTAACGCCCTCTTGAATCACCTTTCCCCAAGTTGGCAAGATGGGATCACCTAATCCAACCAGAGTTAGCGATGCTTCAAGAAACACATTCGCGGGTATTAATATTACCAATTGCGGGATTAGCAAAGGAATAATGCGCGGAACAAGATAGTGCATCACAATGCGCGTATTACTGGCCCCATACGCCCGCGCTGCTTCAATATAGGGGGATTCTTTCGTTTGCAGAAAAACAGCCCGATAACCTTTGATGCCGCCCCCGAAAATACTTAAAGCAACCACCGCCAACAGAGTGATCCATAGATTCTTTGAATAAAATGTGCCAATCATGATCAAAATTGAAAAGAAAGGCAGCACAAGATTAACTTCTGTAATACGTTGAATGGTCTCGTCAATCCACCCGCCATACCACGTGCCGAATGCCGCAATAATCATTGTTGCAATAGTAGTACCAAATGCTGCCAACAAACCAAAGGCAAGCGCAATCGGGCCGCCCCACAACAATGGAATGGTTAAGTCACGTCGTTTATGATCTGTACCGGCCCATCCGTATACCTGACCATACACTACAAATTCAGCATCAACCGTTGAACCTTTTTCAAAAGCAATCCCTTGAATTTGAAGCTCATATGTTCCTGGTAATGCGATAGGGTTTTCTTTGGTAGAAGCAGGGTCTAGGAATATGCCTTGTTCTGGGCTAATACCTCTTAGCAGACGTTTTAATTTTTGATCTTGTGAAAAACGATAGGTTTGCGTATTACTGACTGCAAAATTATCAATGTTGATCTCACGTCCATCCGGCGTGATCATCTTTACAGAAACAAAAGGCTCTTTTATTTCATACTCTGCCGTAAAATAAATAGAAAGTTCCTGAGGAAATGACTTGGAATTGTATTCAAAAGGAAAAGAGATGAAAATCTTATTCGTATCATTAGAATATTCTTCAGTCTTGACGCCTTGGCCATCAGCAGTATTGAATGAGACCGTTTCAGGTAAATCATCTTCAAGAAACCAATTCATCCATATTGGCTGGGCAGTGCGTGGTGTTTTATACCAAACACCCTCATCGCCGCGCCATAATCTTATCGCTTCAGGATAGGGTATAGCAATGAGTGTATATATAGAGGTAACAACCAAAGCCAATATCAGAGACAAGCCCAAAAGGGCTGATGGATATTGTGAAATTTCAGCGAAAAATCTTCTTGTTGAATTCATTGGGCTGTGCTCTCGCTTCCTATTTTTACTCTGGGATCGACCAGCGCGTATACAAAATCAAGCAGAAAAACTGTAATAGCCAAAAGATATGCAAAAATAACTGTAGTACCCACAATAACGGGTGTGTCGAACAAACCAGCCGCAATCAGCTGCGTTTGACCCAAGCCCGGCCAGTTGAACACGCCTTCAAAAATCGGGGCTCCACTCCAAACACCGATCAGCAAGAACGCAAAACTGGTGATGTTAGTGGGCAGAGTGGGGCGTAAGACATACTTTCTTTCAATATCACGCGATGTAAGCCCTTTAGCCTTCGCCATATCAACATAATCCTCGCTGGAATAGATAAGAAAAAATGTGCGGGACGCATAAATAGAATAAGCTACTTGATTTAATGCAATTGCCAGAGATGGCAGAATTAAGTGTTTTGCCAAACTCAACGCATAATCAATTTTATTTTCCGGAGGGGGGGAATCCACCATACTGCCAAAAGGAAGCCATTGCAATATAGCGGCAAATATCAAAATTAGAAAAATACCATAAAACCAAGATGGGGCGGCAGACATAGGAGATAAGCCCACAATCAGCTTATCTAGCCAGCTGCCATATTGACGTGATAAAGATAGAGCCGCGAAAAGTGTTGCAAAGAACAATACTATATTGATAGTACCAAAAAGAAGTAATGTAGAGGGAAGACGTTCGAGCACAATAATCTTTACCTGCCTCGAACCGTTTGCTGCGTTCATATACTCGGCGAAGCCAAGGTTTAAAGTGATTGCATCTTTGAGAAAAGCGAAACTACGAATGGCAAATGGACGATCTAAACCCAAGCGTCTTTCTTCGCTGGCAATTCTGTCTTTAATTAAAACATTTCGTTGATCACCCGTCAGGTTTTTGAGATTCCTATCATTCATTACCTGTTGTTGTACATTCTCACGGATATCGCCTCGGCGAATTTCATCTACATAGCCGCCCATGTTTGCAAACAAGATCGTCAAGTACAGACCAATCACTACTGTAAAAGCCATGGTCAAGAGACGAACAACCATATATTTGGCGACGCGCACAAGTGCGCTTTCAGACGCTTTCTTTTTTACGATCACAGGGACGGGGGCTTGTAATGTAGACTCTGCCATTTTTGCCTTCTCTCAGGAAAAATTAGCCCGGTAGAGGTTTTGAGACCCCTACCGGGCCATTATCTAACTAACTTATTCTATTATTCTTAATACGATTACTTGACGGTCACAAACTCAAAGGAAGCGAAGGATGGAATGCTCACAGCGTTAGAGACAACAGCCACTTCAATTTTGTTCGAACCAGCTTCAAATCCGCTGGTTACGTCAGATCCGAGGGTCACTTTGTAAGTGCCTTCAGATACAAATTCGGCATCACCACTGACAACAAGGTCGCCATTGGAGTTGAAGACGAGGTACTTGACGCCATCAATAAACTCGGAAGGATAAGCTTCTTCGCCGAAGGAAACTAATACGTCGAAGGAAGCTTCCTGTCCAGCAGTTACCTGACCGCTGCCGGTCAAATCAGCTGTAGCGATCATTGGGGCGCTAAATTGAGCCCATTTATTCGCAAGGTCAGGGAAGTTCTCATTGCGCTTCAAGACAGCATTACCTTCTGCGGTGAATACCTTGTCCAAGAAGAATGGACCGGTACCGATGAGGAAATGGCCATGATCAGCAAACCAAGTGGAGAGGTTGCCATAGCGTGCTTTAGCTTCATCTGCAGTCACATATTCACCCATGGTTGCGGCGAATGGAATTGTGCCGTCAGTTGATGCCTGATCCAGGTATTTCTTCTGAATGTCGAGGGTAGGACCATCAATGAAGTTAGTCCATTCAACAGTCAAAACGGTAGCCTTATCGATCGTAAAGGCAATTTCGCCAGCTTGTTCAGCCAAAACGGCAGGAGTCAGGTTGTGCCATGCGGCAGCGCCATATCCATAGTTAGGCCACCAGCTATTACCGAAGGTTTCTGCATCCAATGCATAGAAGTCGGTATAGGTGGTAATCACAAGTGGGTTAGTGGATTCGATCTGAACACCCTTAAAGCTGGCTTGGAAAGCTTCCAAAGCTGGGACATAAGCTTCATCATAGAGTCCAGATTCAAGCTTACCAGGCTCAAAGGTCATGATCATACCCATCACAAAGTCAGCCGCAGAAATTGGGCTGCCATCATGCCAGGAAACGGTATCATACAAGTCTGCTGGGTAAGTCCAGGTGGTTTTTACGAGAGCAGTAGTACCTTCGCCAGCAGGGATGAAGGTTTGGGTAGTTGCATCCCAATCGAGCCAGGCATCTGCAGGAACAGCAATTGCATCGGCTTGGAAGTCCAAGGAAACCCAATCGAGAGTCTTGGTAATTGGAAGACCTTCTTTTGCGGTTACAGCCAAGCTCTCAGCACGCTGAGGCCAAGCGAGACCGGTATAAGGATCTGGCATGCTGGCTACATCAGATGTAGCGCGTTGAATCATAGTATCAGAGATCCAGTTTGAACCGCCGATGGGGTTCCATGGATCAATGAAATTATCCTGCATAGCAATCTTAGCCGTACCACCTTCGGTATCACCAAGGCGTAAGGTTAATGGATAGAGACGAGAACCGGAAACACCACCAGCGAGATCAGCGGCAACAGCAACTTCATCGCGCATTGGGAAGAAGGTGAGTGTGTCAATGATCCAAGTGTGGTAACCATTTTCGCCAGCGAGGGAGAGCGCTTGCTTGAACAATTCGCCGCGTTCGTCCATATTGGCAAATTCATTGTTCCAGAGTTTGGATGAAACATCATACAACTCTTGACCAATACCACCATCGGTGGGGTTCATGAAGTTCACACCGAGACCACAGCATCCGCCGAAGTCGGTGTAATAGAAACCAAAGTTGGTGCCGTCATCACGAGAAATAACGGTGTTAATCCAGCCTTCGGTATAAATGTGGAATTGACCTTCATTTGGATCACTGCGTGCCCAAATTGGGGAAGCTTCAGAACGAGACTTGTACTGGCGGTCAACAGTGAGACCAATGCTTTCCAGTTGATTAGAAACATAATCACCGATCGCATTACGTTCATCTTCTGTACGCATAACAAAAATAATGGTGACAAGTGCGCCATCAATTTCCCATTTTCCATCTGCATTCTTGGTAGCGCCCAAGCCTTCCATCTCGGTGGCGATAACTTCGCCAGCTTTTTCGAGATTGTAAGCATATTTGGCTTCGAGTGCACGGTTCACTTCAATGTAGCGGGCATAATCTGGGAATACACCAACGAGGGTGCTGTATTTAGGAGCGCCCAAGCCGCCAAAAATTTCCTGCTTCACATAATCGCGATCAACAAGCATGTTCATTGCTTCGCGGATCTTCGCATTACCGAAGGGATTTACGCGTCCATCAGCAAAGGTAGGAACTGGGTTATAAAGCAAACCAAAATTCAAACCATAAGAAGTAGCGTAGTCAAGATTTTCATCGCCTTGAACGGTGTTGAAATCTGCTGGGGTATTGTTACCATCACCGCAGATATCCAAATCACCAGCTTGAAGCTGAGAGATACAAACGGCGTTATCTCCCTGTTCAGAAAATACGATTTCATCAACCCAAGGACCCTTGCGAGTCACAGGAGCTTCTGTAGGAACAACTTCTGTTGCGGGTGCATCAGTGGCTACGGGGGCTTCTGTAGCAGATGAACCACCGCAAGCAGCAAGGACCATGCTCAAGACAACAAGCAGGCCGAGTAAAGCCATTAAACGGTTACGAGACATGTTTTTCTCCTCCAAGAGAACGTAAGGTAAAAAATTTATACAATAGACATACTTACTACTTCAAAAAATTCTCTTCCCTAGCCACACCTCCTGTTAAAAAACAAAAAAGGTTTTTAGATTGAACCAAATGGAATTATACTCAATTCTAAGAGTGAGTCAACAATTCCTCGGTCAATAGCGCCATATCTAGGGTGATTTGACGACCAAAACGACATATAGGGTGGTTAATGCTGATTAATAACCCCTCTCAAGAGGCTTGACCAAATCCGCCATCCGCAACCAACTACACTTGAACCTGCTTCTGTTTTAAAAAGCATTACCCTCTCTGATGCAATTTTCTTGCCTATCGTTGACAATCACCCCCACCTCACATACAATCCAAAACAACCTTATGAACTTGGAGAAACTATGCTAAAAGAATTTAGAGATTTTGTAATGCGCGGCAATGTATTAGACTTGGCTGTCGGCGTTATCATCGGCGGCGCCTTCGGGAAAATTGTCGGCTCGCTGGTCAATGATATTCTTATGCCAGTGATCGGATTGTTAATGGGTGGCATCAACTTCAGTGACCGCTCCACCGAAATAGCCGCAGGCGTTTTTCTTAATTGGGGCATGTTCACCCAAACCATCATTGACTTCGTCATCGTTGCCTTTGTAATCTTTATGCTGATTAAATCGGTTAACAAATTACAAAAAGCCCCCGTAGCGGCAGACCCAACTACCAAAGAATGCCCGCACTGCTTCACTACTATACCCATCAAAGCAACACGCTGCCCGCACTGTACTTCGGAATTGAAATAGAAAAATAGTTAATAGAGAATGGTTAATAAAGGATCGGGATTCGTGATCGTATAAGATTACGAATCCCTTTCTTCTTTCATTTTTCTTTTTTTCAGCGTTTCTTCATCCTTCATCACTCATCCTTCATCACTCATCCTTCATCCTTTCCCTCATGGACTTCCTCGATAAACTCAACCCTCAACAACGAAAAGCCGTCACGGCGCCAGATGGACCCGTTTTAGTAGTAGCAGGTCCGGGCTCCGGAAAGACGCGCGTACTGACTCAACGCGTCGCCTATTTGATCGCGCATGAGGGCGTGCGTCCGTGGCAAATTCTGGCAGTCACATTCACCAACAAAGCCGCCAAAGAAATGGATCATCGCGTCAAGTCCATGCTCAATGAACAAGCCACAGAGGGAATCATGCTAGGCACGTTTCACTCTATTTGTGCGCGCATCCTAAGACGAGAAGCAGACCATCTGCCGATTGCCTCTAATTTTGTGATTTTTGATTCAGATGATCAGGAACGAATCGTCAAAAGCATCATCAAGGAATTTAATCTCAACGATAAAATGTACCGCGCCAACAGTGTACACGCCGCTATCTCACGCGCAAAGAATGAAATCATCCGCGCAGAGGATTACCCCACCCAAACCTATCGCGATGAAGTAGTGAAACGTGTTTACATTGAATATCAAAAAAGATTGATCGCCAGCAACGCAGTAGATTTTGACGATATTTTGGTGTACAGCGCGCGCCTGCTGGAAGATGTGCCCAGTGTGCGCGACAAGTATGCGCAACGCTTTCGTCATGTTTTGGTCGATGAATTTCAAGATACCAATCTCGCGCAATACGCGCTTGTTAAACATCTCGCTTCTTATCATAAGAACATCTTTTGCGTTGGTGATCCGGACCAATCAGTGTACGCATGGCGCGGCGCAGATTACCGCAACATCAAACGCTTTGAACAAGACTTCCCTGAAGCGCAAGTAGTTTTACTGGAACAAAATTACCGCTCACATCAAAACATTTTAGATGCCGCCATGAGCGTAATAGATCGCGCGCAAAACCGCCGCAAGAAGAAGCTTTTCACTGAACGCGGCGCAGGCGAGAAAATTTTCTTCTTTGAAGCGCGTGACGATTATGGCGAAGCTTCTTATGTTGTAGATACCATTGCGCAACTAGTTGCATCCAGAACCTTTGAGCCCGGCGAGTGCGCGGTCATGTATCGCACCAATGCCATGTCACGTTTAATTGAAGAAGCATTTTTACAAGCACGCTTACCCTATCGTCTCGTTGGCGCGCAACGCTTTTATGGACGCCGCGAAGTGAAAGACGCTATCGCCTTTATGCGCCTCGTCCATAACCCAGCCGACGAAGCCAGCTTAGACCGCATCATCAACGTACCTCCACGCGGCATTGGCGAAAAAACTTTAACCACTTTACATATCGTTGCGCGTCAGGCAAACACCAACCCCACCACAGTATTGCTTGATCTTGCGCGCGGATCCAATTCGCCGTTTTGGTCTTCATTCACAGGGCGTTCATCCCTTCCGCTGGCAGATTTTGGAGGCATGTTAGCCAATTGGCGCGCGCAAGCCGTCTCATTAACGATTCCAGAACTCTTCGATCAAATCATCAAAGATATTAACTATAAAGATCACATCGTTGAAGACGATTCAGAAGAAAGTAAAGACCGTTGGGATAATGTGCAAGAGTTGCGCCGCCTCGCCATGGAATTTTCCACGCGTACCATGGATGAATTTCTTGAGAACATAGCCCTCGTTGCAGATCAAGACACCATCACCGATGCAAAT
>VFJR01000051.1 GCA_009885945.1 Anaerolineaceae bacterium | reverse complement strand
GCGCTGGCTTGCAGACTGGGATAAACTCTTTTTCCAGGCGGCATTTTTGCCAATAGTTCCATTTGCACCCAATCAATAGGATTGACTCCATCCACAATGGCGGAGATTTCTTCGGAAGTGAGCGGTTTTCTTTCAGTCATTGTGTTCATGCCTCGTCAAGAATCATACCTTGTGCTTGACTACCTGTCTACTTAAATACCTTTCACCTATACCAAAACTTTGACTTCAACCCTGCCCCTCTAAAAATCTCCGCAACCTGCTCAACGCTACGTCCGCGAAAATCGGCAGAGAGGCGGTTGCCATACCAAGGCTGGCTTAGTTCCCAAAGTTGATTCACGGTAAGTACTTCTCCGCGTTCGAGGGAGTTGCGCTTACACCACTTATCAATCCACTCTTCCGACTGGAAGAGAAGCATGGTTGCTCAGGTGAAGACCAAATCATCGTACCAGCGAGTGAAAGGTAAAGGAAAGTGAATGAGTAATTCGCCATTCGTAACTTTGCCTTCTTTTACTTCCAATTGAACGGGCTCGTTACTTTCAGAAAATTTCGCATCAATAAGCGCATCGCAATGTAAAGCAGTAGGAATACCGAGCATATCCCAGGCGCAGTTGGCAAAATATGTTTTTCCATTTGCCTGAACTGTAAAATCCGTTGGGGCTGCAGAAAAAGGGAAAGCCATACGAATATCCAAGGTGTTTGGTTCAAGAAAAAAAGCGTGACGATTGTTTAGCTCTGTATAAAATGCACCTGCATCATTAACGCTAATCTTGAAGCGACTAGCAGTTTCATCCACACGAGGCGCGCGCGCTATATCTGCAAAATGCTGATATACAAAACGACGTATTTGCCAAAGCATGTTTTCGTCTTTCATCTTTTATATCCTATTTTCCACTTTCCACTTTCTACCCTTCTAAATTTCTCAAAATTTCTTGCGCTCTTTCAATTCGCACAACCTGCTCCATCACCATTTGGCTTGCAACCTGCTCAATCAACTCACCAGATGCGCCCACCGCAATTGCAACTTGGCGCGCGTGCAAGGACATATGTCCACGTTGAATGCCTTCGGTAGCCAGCGCGCGCAACGCCGCCATGTTTTGTGCCAACCCAACAGATACAATCACTTCAGCCAATTCGGATGCAGTGCTTACGTTCATTAATTTAACTGCGGATTGAGCGCCCGGGTGAACCTTGGTTGCCCCTCCGACGATTCCTACCGCCATTGGCATTTCGAGTGTACCAACCAAGTTTCCATCGCCATCTTTTTCCCAAGTGGATAATGAAGTGTACCGTCCGCTTCGAGCTGCGTATGCATGAGCGCCAGCTTCGATAGCACGCCAATCGTTGCCAGTTGCAATTACAACTGAATCTACGCCATTCATGATTCCTTTATTATGTGTCGCGGCACGGTATGAATCACTCTCTGCAAAAGCATAGGCTTCGATAATTCCATCGCGAACTTTTTCACCAGAGAAATGATCAAACGCCAATTCATTGACGGGGATCACGCAACGCGAGAGAGAGAGCCTTCGATCTGTTAAATTCGACAGTATACGCAAATGCACACGCCCGCCAGTCATCGCTTCTATCTTAGGAGCAAGGCGTTCACAAGCTGTATTGACCGCATTCGCGCCCATCGCATCACGCACATCATAAATTAGATGAACAACGAGGAAAGAACCGATAATAGACGATTCGATAACTCGGACTTCGATATCACGCGCACCACCTCCCCGTTTTACCAAAGATGAGTCGGCACTGTTTACATAATCAATTAATTCAGATTTACGTTCAAGGACTTTTTTGGCGGCTTCTTGCACATTTTTAATGTCCAACACTTGCAATTGACCGATCATCTCAGGCTGAGTGCTAGAGGTAATGAATCCGCCGCCAGCGCGGGCAAGTTTTGCCATAAAGGATGCGCCCGCCACCACAGATGGCTCTTCAATGACCATGGGAACGAGTACATCACGTCCATTGACCATAAAGTTAAGTCCAATTCCCAAGGGCAGGCTATATATGCCCACCATGTTCTCAACCATGTGCATGGCTGTCTCAGCTTGGAGACCTTCGGTAAACGGGATCAGCTCCACAGGAGTTAGATGCGAAACTTCAGCCAGCTTAAGCCGCCGCTGGTCAAGAGTCAAATTGTAGAATCCCGAAATGCGGGAGGTTGTCATAGAATCACCATAGTGTATGTATTGTATTCTTATCTACTTCCAAAATCTATCATATTTATGAGATAATTTAAGCATGTTATTAACCCGCGAACAACTACAGGAACGTTTGATTGCATTACACGAAGCCAGCTTGGAACTGACAAAGGATGTGCCGCTGGAAGTACTGCTAGAAAAAATCGTCTCCATAGCCTGCGAGCTATCAGATGCCAATTATGCCGCACTGGGCGTTCTGGATGATAACGGCAGCCTAAAAAAATTTATCACTGTCGGAATGGCACAGGATGAAATTAACAAAATTGCACATCCGCCTGTTGGCAAAGGGCTAATCGGCGAGT
Organism: Anaerolineaceae bacterium; assembly: GCA_009885945.1. GTDB lineage: Bacteria > Chloroflexota > Anaerolineae > Anaerolineales > Villigracilaceae > VFJR01. Next base: position 50,686 of record VFJR01000051.1, on the reverse strand, counting down.
TAATGAACACCGAAGCCCCATTGCGGCTGCCAATTCTTCAAGAACACCCGCACTCAGTGGGATTCCCTGCGAATCATCCTGCCATGAAGTCTTTCCTCGGCGTACCCATTCGCAGCGGCAGCAAACAATGGGGGCAAATTTATCTAACCGAAAAAATTGGCGCGCCCGAATTTACCAGTGATGACGAGAAGATCATTCAAATGCTGGCGACTTACGCCGCAGCGGCGATACAGAATGTTGAACTACACGAAAACTCACGCAGACTGGCTATCTTTGAAGAACGCAACCGCATCGGCATGGATTTACACGATGGCATCATTCAATCCATTTACGGGGTGGGATTGACCCTTGAAAACGCCCAACTTAGCCTGGGTGAAGACATCAATGAGTCAAAAGAACGCATCACACAAAGCATCGCGGGATTGAATCAAGTGATTCGTGACATTCGTTCATATATTTTGGATCTAAAGCCGCGTCAGATGGGCAACGAAGGTTTAATACAAGGTCTGTCACGTCTTATTAGTGAATACCGCTCCAACACATTCGCAGATGCGCAACTCTCAGGTTCAGAAACAGACCTGCGAGAATTACCTGATGCTCACGCTATGGCGCTATTTCATATATGCCAAGAAGCTTTAGCAAACACAGCCAAACACGCAAAAGCCAAAAAAGTTCAGATAACTGTATGGACAACAGCCGATCGAATGCTGATTGAGATACATGATAACGGTAAAGGCTTCAATACAGAGCAAATGCAAGCAAACATTGGTCATGGCTTGGCGAATATCCATGCGCGCGCACGTTCTGTGGGCGGAGATGTTGATATTACGTCCATTTTAGATGAAGGAACAACGATTCTTGTATGGGTTCCACGAAAATTAAGCGATGCGGATAAGAAAAATTTCGAGTAATGAAATCAATCTAACGATACAGTGTGCGCAAATCGCACAGAAAAAAATTCTAAGCTCATTTATCTTTGTGAATTATTCTTCAAACCTTATTATTTAAATTCAAAACAACAACTTAAGAAAAAACATGTGCATAGAATCACCATTAAATTTCGATCTATGTTTTATTTGATGCCATAATTCAAAAATTAAATTTGGTTTAAACAAAACAACTAAAAATAGAGCAAACGAATCACTGGAACAAGAGATTCATACTTCATGTATCCATCAATTTTATCAACACGGTTTTTTAAGGTAGATAAAGCGTCTTATAACGAAAAACGCCCCTACCCCCTATATATGGGGGTATACCTAATGAATAAGCGCATCACTGGCTGAAACGTCCGTTCTATTCTGCAACTATCTTAAAGCTTATTACACAACGATTTTTTAAGATTCGCTTACCTTAAAGAAATCAATCTTTTTAGGTTAACGTAGGTTGAACGTCTTGTTATTTATCAATTCTCTGCTAGAATACATTTACGCTGAAATTAAGATGTATCGTCTTTACCACATCCAAACCCTGTAAGACCACAGCATTACAAGATAAATAACTTACCAAGCCGCCATATAAGCGGGTTGGTTTTATCTACCCTCAACACCCAGGAAAACATATGAACGCTGAACACACATGGCAATCCGTGCTCTCACAACTTCAAATGGAAATGCCCCGCGCCTCCTTCGATACCTGGGTGCGAGACACTCATCCAATTTCATACGAAGACGGAATCATGACAATTGGTGTTCGCAATGCCTATGCACGTGACTGGCTAGAGAGCCGTCTTGCTACAACCATCAACAAACACCTGATCGGCGTCACCAATTCCAATACAGCAGTCACCTTTATTGTCCTTAATGGGGATGAAAACCCCGCTTCAACCTCTGAACTTGAGCCTGCCTCTGTAGCCGAACCTGAATCTCCAACCGAACAGCCTCTGCGCGCCCGAAATTCCAGCCTCAACCCTCGCTATGTCTTCGAAACCTATGTCGTTGGCTCTGGCAACCGCCTAGCACACGCCGCCTGTATGGCAGTCGCAGAAAAACCCGCCCGCGCCTACAACCCACTCTTCCTTTATGGCGGCGTAGGTCTTGGTAAAACTCACTTACTACACGCCATTGGCAACTCCTGTCATGCCCGCGGATTAAACGTACTCTACGTTTCATCCGAAGAATTCACCAACGACATGATCAATGCCATTCGCACCCACACCACCCAAGCCTTCCGTGAAAAATACCGCTCCGCAGATGTCTTACTAATTGATGATATTCAATTCATTGCTGGCAAAGAATCCACACAAGAAGAATTCTTCCACACCTTCAACACGTTACACGGTCAAGACAAACAAATCATCGTTTCGTCTGACCGCCCTCCCAAGTCATTGATTACGCTTGAAGAACGCTTACGCTCCCGCTTCGAATGGGGACTCGCCGCCGACGTACAAGCTCCTGACCTAGAAACCCGCCTCGCCATTCTACGATCAAAAGCAGAACGCACAGGACGCAACATCCCCGATGATGTGCTTGAGACCATCGCGCGCCGCGTACAATCCAACATTCGCGAACTCGAAGGCGGATTAAATCGCATCATCGCTTTCGCCGACCTGAGCGGAACCGCACTCACGCCCGCGCTTGTAGACGTAGCCCTCGGCGACCTGCTCCCCCAGCGCTCCGACATGCACCCTGCGCGTATCGTAGATTTGGTTGCGCGTAAATTCAATATCACCTCAGAAAAATTATTAAGCCGTGATCGCACCCGTGACGTCGCTCTGCCCCGTCAAATCGCCATGTATTTGCTACGCGAAGTATCCGATTTTTCTCTGCCTCAAATTGGCGAAGCCATGGGCGGACGCGATCACACCACCGTCATGTACGCTATCGAAAAAATAGCCAAAGAAATTGACGGCGATACAGGCTCTAAACTACGCAAAGATGTGATGGATATAAAACAGCAGTTGTTTAATCAACCTGCTACGGCATAAGTAATAAAAAATAAGATAATAAAGAAGGCCACTAGTTTACAGTGACCTTCTTTATTATCTTGGCAACCTGTGTAAATTGGCGCAAATCATATTCTTCGTGTATAATCTCGTCGCTTCACAAAGAAGCAACATCTTGCCTGGGACGGGCATCAAGCGTCCCTGAGCGGGTACTTTATCCCCGCTAAACCCACTCTATTGCACGCCGACTCATTGCGCGTTTGGCAATAGAATAAGTTACAAGGAGTAACATAATGGCTGTCATTTCTATGAAAGCCCTGCTTGAGAGCGGCGTCCACTTCGGACATCGCACCAACAAGTGGGACCCCCGTATGAAACCATACATCTTCACTGAGCGTAATGGTATTCATATTATCGATCTTCAACAAACTGTTAAGTTGTTGAACAACGCCTACAACATCATTCGCGATACAGTTGCAAATGGTGGAACAGTTATGTTTGTCGGTACCAAGCGTCAGGCGCAGGAAACAGTCCAAGAAGAAGCTGTTCGCTGCGGCATGCCCTTCGTAACAGAGCGTTGGCTGGGCGGAATGTTAACCAACTGGTCGACCATGCATGCTCGTATTAAAGAATTAGAACGCCTTGAGGGAGTTCGTGATAGTGGCGATATAACCCGCCTCACCAAAAAAGAAGGCTTGCTCATCCAGCGTGAAATTGAACGCTTGCTGACACGTCTATCCGGTGTTCGTAAGATGAAGCGCGTCCCTGATCTTCTCTTCATTGTAGACGTGGGTCGCGAAATCGCGGCTGTTCGCGAAGCAAATGTACTCAACATCCCCATTGTTGCTTTGGTGGATACCAATGCAAACCCACAGGGTGTTGACTATGTGATTGCATCCAACGATGATGCGATTCGGGCTATCAAGTTATTAGTCTCAAAGATTGCCGATGCCGTGCTTGAAGGCAAGGGTATGCGTAAAGATGCAGATAATGCTGATGGTGAAGAATCCAAGCCTGATGGTAAGAAAGAATCGTCCGGTCGTTCTCGCAAAGGTCCCAAAGTTGTGGATTCAGATGAAGAGACCAGCGATAATGTTTTGTTAGGCGAATCTACACTTGCAAAACTGGATGCCACGCGCAAGCCAGAAGAAGTAAAGCCAGAAGAAGTAAAGCCTGAAGAAGTAAAACCTGAAGAAACAAAGCCTGCTGAAACAGCAGAAGATAAACCAGAATAATTAGATTATCATCGTTGTGAGGAGTTTTACTCCTCACAACGATGAAGAGGAAAAAGAGAAAATGGAAGTTACGACTGCGATGATTAAAGAACTGCGCGCCGCAACCAACGCTCCTATGTTGGATTGCCGCAAGGCGTTGCAGGATGCAAATGGAGATTTTCAAAAAGCTGTAGACTGGCTGCGCGAAAAAGGCATGGCAACAGCCGCCAAGCGCGCTGACCGCGATGCATCTAATGGTGTCGTTGAAATTTATTCCCACGGCGGCGGACGCGTGGGCGTGATGGTTGAAGTAAATTGTGAGACCGACTTTGTAGCCCGTTCTGAAAAATTCCGAACATTAGCTCATGAGATTGCATTACAAATTGCCGCCAGCGCACCGAAATACACAAGAGCCGAAGAAATTCCTCAATCTGAATTAGATCACGAATCCGAGATTGCCCGCGCGCGCGCCAAAGAAGAAGGCAAGCCCGACAATATTTTGGAAAAGATCGTTGAAGGACGCATTGAAAAATATAAAGATGAAGTTTGTCTTTTGCGCCAGGCTTATATCCGCGATGAAAAAATGAGCATTGAAAAGTTGATCCTGCAAAATATTGCTGCGATTGGCGAAAGTGTAATTGTGCGACGTTTTCAGCGATGGGAATTAGGCGAAAGCACACAACAAAGTTAACTTTAAAAGCCAGCCTTCGGGTTGGCTTTTTTTATAAACGGAGATAAACATGGCAGACCTAAAATACAAACGCATTTTGCTTAAACTCAGCGGTGAAGCGCTTGCTGGGAAATCTGGCTTTGGCATTGATGTGGACGAAGCCGAGTCGGTAGCCAGCCGAATCAAAGAAGTTTACGACATGGGCGTCGAAGTAGCGGTTGTTATCGGTGCAGGGAATTTATGGCGCGGCAAGCAGGGTCTTGAGCGCGGAATGGATCGCTCTACAGCAGATTATATGGGCATGTTAGCAACTGTAATGAATGCCATGGCGCTGATGGATGCTTTAGAACGCATAAATGTGCTTACAAGAGTGCTTTCGGCAATAGATATGCGCGCGATTGCTGAGCCTTACATTCGCCGCCGCGCCGTACGCCACTTGGAAAAAGGACGCGTGGTTATTTTTGGGGCAGGCACCGGCAATCCGTTTTTTTCCACAGATACAGCCGCCGCATTGCGCGCTACCGAAATCGATGCTGAAATCGTCATCAAAGCAACCAAAGTAGATGGCGTCTACGACGCTGACCCAAAGAAGAATCCAAATGCAATTAAATTCGATCGATTAAGTTATATAGATATATTAAATCGCCGCCTCGAGGTGATGGACAGCACTGCGATTACATTGTGTATGGAAAACCACCTCCCCATTCTTGTTTTGAACCTGTGGGATCCCACAGCGCTGACACGGGCATTACACGGCGAATCAATTGGAACTTTGGTCAACGAATAAATTTTTTTAAGTTTTATTGTTGGTTTTAATGTAATTTTTATGTAAGCCATAAAATTACGACTATCAAATTTTCTCAAACCCTATCACAATTGACGTGTTCCCATAGCATAATTCTATATTTTGGGGTATCCTTAAAGAATAAATTTTCCCTAGGAGGATACGGTGACTACCGACGAAATTAAAGATCTATTGAAAGATGCTGAGCACCGCATGAATGGTGCATCGCAATCCTTGCACGAACATTTATCAGGAATTCGCGCTGGACGAGCTAGCCCAGCCCTTGTTGAAAAACTACCCGTCGATTATTACGGCACGCCAACTGCGCTCATGCAATTAGCATCTATCAGCATACCAGAACCGCGCTCTATATTAATTAAGCCTTTCGACGTCACCAGCCTTAAAGAGATTGAAAAAGCCATTAGCAACTCAAATCTTGGCATAAACCCAAACTCAGACGGCAAAGTCATTCACCTTAATTTGCCTCCCTTGAATGAAGAGCGCAGGCGCGATCTTGTAAAACAAGTACATCAACGATTGGAAGAAAGCCGCATCGCTGTACGGAATATACGCCGCGATATACATAACGATCTGCGTGATTATGAAAAAGAAAAGCTCATCACCGAGGATGATCTCAAACGCGGCGAAGAGAATTTGCAAAAATTAACCGATAAGTTTATTGAAGATATCGGAAAGCACGGGCAGAATAAAGAAAAAGAGATTATGGAAGTGTAATAACAACACTCGTTGTTATCCGCTATGAGCAATTCTCCATTGAACATCCCCATTGAAAAAATACCGCGTCACGTTGCCATGATCATGGACGGCAATGGACGCTGGGCAATTTCACGCGGCTTGCCGCGCTTGGCAGGGCACAAAGCAGGCACAGAAAATCTACGCCGCGTCATTCGAGCCTCTGTTGAGTTTGGCGTAAAATATCTAACCATCTACGCCTTCTCCACTGAAAATTGGGGCAGACCCCCCGAAGAAGTTCAAGGATTGATGTACATCCTGCAAGATGTGATTGACAAAGAACTTGGTGAATTAAACAAGGAAGGCGTGCAATTACGCCACATTGGACGACTTGAACGCCTTGATCCTCGCATTCAACAAAAGGTTTTAAAAGCAATTGACCTGACAAAAAACAACGACAAGCTCATTCTAAATGTTGCTTTTAATTATGGCGGGCGCGATGAGATCGTATGTGCAATTCAGAAATTAATGAACGAGGGCATCCGCGCGGAAGACGTAACCGATGAACTCGTCAGTAAATATATGTTCACAGTCGGCGTTCCGGACCCCGATTTGATTATTCGCACATCTGGCGAATTACGCGTCAGCAATTTTCTCATTTGGCAAGCCGCCTATTCCGAATGGTATATCACTCCTACTTTTTGGCCCGACTTTGACAGAGAAGAATACGGCCGCGCACTAGAAGACTTTGCAAATCGCGATCGCCGCTACGGAAAAATCTAATCTACGGAGTCGCCTTAAAAATGCGTACGCGCACCATCACAGCACTAGCATTATTAGCAATCGGTCTGCCAGCCATCACGGTTGGCGGAATTTTTTATTTTCTGTTACTTGGCACATTTGTCGTTGGCGCAGCCTGGGAGTATGTTCGGTTATTTCGTGCAATCAAAATAGAACCTAACGAAGCCATTACCATAGGCGGCGTTTTTTTAATCATTCTTGCACGCGTTTATTTCAAGGAATGGGAATACCCATTATTCATTTTCCTAACCTTGTTGACATTAACTGTCCATCTGATATCGTTTGAACGAGGACGCGATCAAGCCGCTCTCGATTTTGGCTCCACCATCGGAGCTTTAGTCTATCTTGGAATCATCGGCGCGTTTCTGGTTGACTTGCGAAACATTAATCAAGATGGCGCATGGTGGGTCATGATCGTTTTGCCATGCGTATGGCTCACAGACACAGGCGGATACATGATCGGCTCTGTGTATGGAAAGCACAAAATGGCGCCCCGCCTAAGCCCTAAGAAAAGTTGGGAAGGTTATCTAGCAGGTATTTTCACAGCTACGCTGGGGGGCATGTTTTTCGCTTATGTATATTCACGCTGGGGTGCATTGGCTGGAGACATCACTCTCTGGCAAGGCGCAACGCTTGGGTTGTTAATTGCTATACTCGCTCCATTAGGTGATTTTGGAGAAAGCATGTTCAAGCGTCAATCAGGCATGAAAGACTCGAGCGATGTTTTCCCTGGGCATGGCGGTTTTTTTGACCGAATCGATTCATGGTTATGGGGCGCGGTTATCGGATATTACTATATTACGATCATTATTTTCTAAAGAGAGAAGAAATATGCCCACACTTGAACATAGTGCGCCTACGCGCAATCTAGCGCTCGAACTTGTGCGTGTTACCGAGGCTGCAGCGCTTTCTGCGGGCCGCTTTATGGGACGCGGCGATAAAGAAGCCGCTGATCAAGCCGCAGTAAATGCGATGCGGATTGTGCTCCAAACTGTAGATATGAACGGTATTATCGTCATTGGCGAAGGGGAAAAAGATAACGCTCCAATGTTATACAACGGCGAGATAGTAGGCAACGGTTCGGAACCAGACGTAGATGTGGCTGTTGATCCGATTGACGGCACTCGCCCATTAGCATTTGGCAGATCAAACTCACTTGCCACCGTTGCCATTGCCCCGCGTGGAACAATGTTTGACCCCGGCCCCTTTGTATATATGAACAAACTTGCGGTTGGTCCTGAGGCAAAAGGCAAGATCAATATTGAAAAATCCATTACAGAAAATCTAAGAGCCATTGCCAAGGCAAAAGGAAAGTCAATTGAGGACTTGACCGCCATCATCCTCGACCGCGACCGCAACAATGAAATGGTAAAAGAAATCCGCGAAGCAGGTGCGCGCTTACGCCAAATCCCGGATGGAGATGTAGGCGCGGCTTTGATGACAGCCTGGCCCGACTCAGGCGTGGATGTCTTATTTGGCATCGGCGGCACACCCGAAGGCGTGATTGCCGCCTGCGCGTTACGCGCAATGGGCGGAGAAATTCAAGGCAAGTTATACGCCCGCGATAAAAACGAACTGCAACGCGGAATCGAAGCTGGCTTTAACTTTAACAAAGTCCTGACAATGGACGACCTTGTCTCATCAGAAGATGTTTTCTTTGCCGCGACAGGCATTACCGACGGTGAATTATTGCAAGGCGTGCGCTACTTTGGCGACGGTGCGTCAACAGACAGCATTGTAGTCCGTGGGCTGACAGGCACTGTGCGCCAAATCAACGCCACACACCGCATGGATAAACTACATTATTTAAACGAAGAAATCTATTAAAAGGAAATACCAATCTCGCTTATATAGAATGAGTTGAAAGTTAATGGTCAATGTTTATTACAGCTCAACTTATGTGGGCACAGGGTACTCTTTCGATACAACCCGAAAAGCCAAATGGGTTGCAGATTCACTCATACAATCTCCTCTGTCAAAGATTCAATTGCTAGAACCAAAAGTATTAACGAAAGATCAAGTTACACAAGTACACGACCTCGATTATGTAATGGCTATAGAAAATGGGGAAAATCGCCAGCTTGCCGAATCTCAAGGATTTCAATGGGACGCACAGCTATTTCCAATGGTACTTGCCTCAAACGGAGGTGTCGTAGACGCGGCACTACACGCTCTTGAATACGGCGGAGTAGCTGGTTCTTTATCTAGTGGGCTTCATCATGCACAACGTGCTCACGGCGCCGGGTATTGCACTTTCAACGGACTAGCAATTGCCGCTCATTCTGCACTGGCAGCGGGCGCGCAATCTGTGCTTATTTTAGACCTTGACGCTCATTGCGGGGGTGGAACACAATCTTTAATCAAAGATGAATCAAAGATTTGGCAAGTTGACATCTCAGTTGATGATTACGATCATTATGAAAGCTCAGATCAATATGAATTAAACATCGTTGAAAATGGGGCTAATTATCTACCTTCAATCAATAGTGCACTTGAAAAACAAAAACGTCACTTTGATCTGTGCATCTACAATGCCGGAATGGATCCTTTTGAAAATTGCTCGATAGGCGGTAAAACTGGAATTAATTACGACATCCTTGCCAACCGCGAAAAAATGGTCTTCGAATGGTGCAAAAATCGAAACTTGCCAGTTGCTTTTGTATTGGCGGGAGGCTATATTGGCTCTGCATTAAATCAAACAGAGTTGGTTAATTTACATCGCTTAACCCTGTCTGCGGCAAGTTAATATTTTCTAGAATCTTTCTGCTCGTAATGGATCAATATCCACATCTGTTTTGTCCCCCACAACAATTTGAGAAACCAATTTACCTGTAATCGGACCTAGGGACATACCCAGCATAGCATGACCTGCCGCAATAATCAGATTAGACAGTTCCGTTGAGCGACTAATGATCGGAACCCCATCTGGTGTACATGGACGCAAACCACGCCAAATTTCTATAGTCTTAGCTTCTGCAATTCCAGGCAAATATTCAGCAGATGCTTTTTGCATGGCATGAATACGCTTTAAATTAAACGAAAAGTCCATGCCTGCCAACTCAAGAGTTCCCGCAATGCGCAAAGAATCACCTAAAGGATTTATCACTGCTCGAGCTTCAGCGAAAAGCAAAGGCAGTTTGGGTGGCACAGGCGGATTTTCAAGAGTGATACTATATCCTTTTGCAGCCTGAATTGGAATCGACAATCGCAATCCGCGCGCAAGTTGAGGCGACCACGACCCAGACGCGAGAACAACTTGCTTGGGAGAAAAATTTCCGCGCGTGGTATGAACTTGCTTAATTTTCTGCTCCTCAATTTCAAAGCCCATCACTTCTGTATTTGTTAAAATCTGCACCCCTAGTTTTTTTGCTTGTTCTGCCAGTCCATGTACAAAATGGAATGGATGGATATACCCATCGTTAGGATAAAACACACCTCCAATTACCTTTGGTAATAACGCAGGTTCAAGGTCATGAGCCTCAGCTTGATTTACAATTTTGGCAGGAATGTTAAATTTCTCAAGCAGGTCAACCTCCCCTTGCTCATCTTCTAATTTCTCTTTCGATAAACAAACTAACAATGAACCTTTGTTGGTAAAACCAAAATCAAAGCCTGCATTTTGGGCAAGGTCAACATATAACGCGCGGCTTGCCAGCAAAAGATCGCGCATGACAGGCAATGAGCTCAACATAATGTTATGACGGCTTGCCAAACCGAAGCGCAACAACCAACTTAAAAGATGCACATCCAAGCGCGGCTTGATATAAAACGGACTGCGCGAATCTAACAGCCAGCGCAAACCATTCCCTAAAGCGCCTGGCGAAGCAAGCGGAACAGCATGGCTGGGAACAATCAACCCCCCATTACCGTAAGAACAACCTGATGCTATTTCCCCTTTTTCAACCAGCGTTACACGAATACCTTTTAGAGCAAGATAATATGCAGAACAAACCCCGATGACTCCCCCTCCAACAATAAGTACATCTGGCCGAGAATTCATAATTTATGGTTTTTCCAATCCATGTTCATGCAGAAATTTTTCGTCATTCATAATCTTAGCCGTAATTCCATCAGCAACTATTTTGCCATCATCCATCACGATCGTACGTGTAAATAATTCTTTGACGAGCGCCATGTCATGGGTAGAAACAAGCATTGAAATCGGCAGGTCTCGCAATAAATTGATCAACAACCTGCGCGCACGCGGGTCAAGCCCAGCAGATGGTTCGTCTAAAATTAATATTTGCGGTTTCATTGATAAAACCGTTGCAATGGCAATACGCTTCTTCTCTCCAACGCTCAAATGATGAGATAAACGCTCGCGATACGCAGACATATTCACCGCTTCAAGCGCAGCGTCCACTCGCGCACGCACTTCAGCTTCTGGCAAACCCATATGCAAAGGTCCAAAAGCCACATCCTCAAATACTGTCGGCGAAAAGAGTTGGTCGTCGGGGTTCTGGAAGACGAGCCCAACCATTGAACGAATAGCTGGCAAGTTATTGCGCGTGAGGCGCACGCCTGAGATTTCGATCAAGCCTTTGCCCTGCAAAATTCCATTAAGATGCAGCATCAAAGTAGATTTCCCTGCGCCGTTTGGTCCCACCAGGGCTACCTTATCGTTAGCTTTTAAAGTAAACGAAACACCACGCAGAGCCACGTGCCCATCAGGATAATCAAACAGTAAGTCTTTTACACTTAACACACTACCATTGCTATCAGGTAATACAGGTATAGGCGAAGAAGATATAGGCATTTTAAAGTCGTCCAATCCATTGAAGAATAATTATTAATATACTTGAAGCACCAAGCGTAAGCCAATCACTCAAATGATAATGATGCGGATTCAATGTATGCATTTGACCTTGATACCCACGCGCCAACATTGCATTGTAGATACGATCACTGCGCTCATAACTTCGCAAAAATAATTGACCTGCCATATTGCCCGCCACCTTTGCATGCCACAAAACGCCTCCAGCTGACCTCGAGCCTGATGCCGCCGCCGAACGGGCTTCTCTAGCCCGCAGCAAACGCAAAACCTCATCCACCAGCACAAACAAATACCGATATAAAAAGGCGATAATGGTCGTTAGAATAGCTGGCACATGCAGATGTTTAAAAGCATGCACAATATCTGGGAACTGGGTTGTGGCAACCAATAAAATAGCAATTTGAACCGAAAGCCAAGACCGAACGACTATACTAGCAAAGTGAATCAAACCATAATCACTGATCATTAAATTCCACATCAAAATTTTAATACTCAATACTGAATTGCCTTGCGGTGAAAATAAAACTGTAATCGCTGCCAAAGCAAAAGGCAAAGCAATAAAAGAGCGGGCAAATGTAAACCAAAACCCAAGACCTGAAACACGATTAAGAATCAATAACACAAGCCACATCAATGTAAATGCGGGCCAGGCACCATCTGGAAGCATCACATTGGACACAATAAGCGCAAGCGTTAATATCACCTTTACGCGCGGATCTATATGATGGATAAGGCTGTGACCATGGTGGTAGCGATCAAACGCATCAGAATGCATAAATTTTTTTAGACCTTTTTCTTTTGCAAAAATCGTCCGGCAGCATAGGCAAGTCCCACTACTACCATCACACCAATGACACCCGCTGCAATCGTGGATGAGGATGTTTGCCCTAGCAAGGGAATTGAATAATCAGGAAGAATGTTGTACACAGCAGCATTACTGGTATTAATAAAACCGAGATTAATAGCGACACGCTCAAGCCCATCAGGATCAGATGACGCAAAAGGTGAAAGCAGAATAACTACAAGTGCAATCGCCAGGCCGATTAAGACCCACCCGCCTCCCGCTTTGGCCGATTCGGATTCTTCTCCTAATAGATCTGGTCTGGTACGCATAATGAAAGACAAAGCAGCAACAGTAATCATCGCCTCTCCAATACCAATGAATATATGTACAAAAAGCATGGCAGGGACTATTACATCTAATTGCGCATGTCCGCTTAACCAAATTTGCAAGGCTGTAAACAACGCTCCAGCCATCACCGACAGCCAAGCTGCAACACCAGTAACAGCAAGTTTCGCGATGCGGTTTCTGTTTAGAACAGCTCTATAAAAGCCATAGCCCACTATCACTGGAATCAAGCCCATATTAAGAATATTAGCGCCCATCACCGTCAAGCCACCATCTTGAAAAAGCAAAGCTTGCACTGCAATCACAGCCGTCATAACTATCATCCCAGCCCAAGGACCTAGCGTGATTGCCGCCAATGCACCGCCCAGCAAATGCCCAGAGGTGCCGCCCAAGACAGGGAAGTTGATCATTTGCGCCGCAAATATAAATGCCGCCATCACGCCCATCAAAGGCACTTGTCTTTCGCCAAGAGATTGATTGGTCTTCGAAATTGCCAAACTTAAGACAAGAATTGTAACAAGCCAGCAAATTGCTGAAACATATAAGCTCAAAAAACCATCTGGGATATGCATGGGCGGGGCAGGTGAAAATAACATACTCAGTCTCCTAAAATCAATTCTTGTTTAGCGATGGGATTAGGGTATTTTCTAAATACCCTAATTTACTAAACTTCTTGCAAAAGTATTTTTTAGCCGCGGGTTTTCACTGATTTATTAAAAAATCCGTGCGGATTCGTGGAAAAGAACTTGCCTAAACCTTTGTGTTAGAGGCTTATGCAAGAAGTCTACTTTTGTTTTATTATGATTATAGTATACAAGGTGTGGGGTATTCTTACTTTACAATATCATCAATAAGTTAAAGTAAATTTAATTTCCAAAAAAACTGATTACTCAACAGCACTAGCTCTTAGTATTTCTCTTTCTAGTCATATTTTAACGAATATTTACTAGATTATGCCGTATTGCCCCCGTTCTTCCTTTAGCATCCAATTGCTATATCACATCTTTCGGGATATCTAAGTTCCTTCATAACGCTTATATTACGTTTGTTGATTCTCCCCAAACACCATCACAACAATATGTTGATTTAAAAATTTAGGAGCTAGATCTCCATTGGGTACCACTTGTCCTAATGTGTATCCGCCTAAAATCGGTACCTGTGTTCCAAGAATATCCTGAACTGCGTCAAGTTCTGCCCCTGGGTTAGCTTTTAACAACATTTGCCAAGCAATATCAACAAACACCATAGCAAAAGCGGGTTTAGAATTTCCTAACTGGTGCAATGCCTGTTGCGCCGCCTGTTGTGCGGCTTTTTCGCATGAAGCACGGCTGCCTACAAGTAAAAATGCATCCATACCGTCACGCACCATTGCATTCATACGAAAGCTGCCATCAGCCTCCACGCGAATTGGGGCACGCACTACAAGCTCATCACCCGTTTCCACGCCCAAGGGATATAAACGTGCTAAATAATTAAGGGGAGGAAAAGCCCACTCACGAGCTGAATAACCAAATAGTTGAGCATACGTTTCAGAAGCGGGCCTGCCGTCTAGTGTTCGCAGCCAAAAGCCGCGCGAACGCGTCACTCTAAATTGACTTCCGACAGGATCCCAACCATGGGCATACCCTACGCCCATTTTTATATTGCCTCGTAGAAAAGCAGCTGCCAATCCACCTGATCCGCTTTGGGTACCAGACATTTGATAATTATTGCCGGTATGTAAATCGCCACTGGAAAGCCCGCCTACCACTGGGAAAGACCGGCCTGCCATTGCGCTGCACAACTGCTCTGCATCACCGTTGAAACCATCTGCAAAAAAGAGTAGCCCGCCGCCATCTGCTCCTCGACTGGCAAGCAATTGCATTAATTTAGTACCCGTCTCACGTCCAGATTGAGCATAGCCCGGCAGCCAATGACCATCAACTTGAAAATCACCACCAAGCAGGGCAATGACTACAGAGTTCGAGCGTTGGCCATCTGCGCTTAAAACTGCTGGCGCACTAAACCCAATAATAGGAATATCACCCACCAAACTTGCAACACCACTAAGTACTTCTCGTGCTTGATATTGGTGCGAGGCAATCACAATCGCAAGAGTTGGCATAAAAGCAGAGCCAAGTTTATTAAGCGCAAGGTGGGTTGCTTGTAACCCAGCCTGGCGACCGTCTAAGTCTTGCGCCTGACCCACTGAGGCAATGATAGCCATACTTGCTTATCCTTCCGCCACAGGGACGGTAATGTGAAATGTAGTCCCTTGTCTAAATTCACTATCAAACCAAATGCGTCCACCCTGCATTTCAACCAGACTTTTGGTGATGTTCAACCCAAGTCCTGTACCCGGTGATTCGCGAGCTTTTGAATCATCAGAACGGAAGAATTTTTGGAAGATTTTCTTTTGATCTTCCATGCTAATGCCAATTCCCGTATCTTTTACCCATATATGAACAACTTGTTTTGCGGCGCTTTCATGATCCCATTGGTTGTCTGCGACTTCTGCACCAAGCAGAACTTTACCGCCTTCAGGTGTGTATTTATGAGCATTGCTAACAAGGTTAGTAAGCACCTGCCCCACACGAATACGGTCTGCCCAAATTGCAGGGAGCTCGTTTTGTAAACTTATGTTAATTTCCTGTTTTTTATCTTCAATTTGGCGTTTCGTAGAACGGACAACATCATCAATCAAATCATTCACGCTTGTGGCTTTAAAGTCGAGCCGCAATTTGCCAGCTTCAATCTTAGAGTTATCATTTAGATCTGAAACCAGGGTGGACATACGCTCTACATTGGAACGAATGGTATTCAGGAAATTCGTCTGCATATCGGTAATAGCGCCTACTGCCCCGCCAGCCAAAAGTTCTGTATAGCCTTTAATAGAAGTCATTGGATTCTTGAGTTCATGTGCCACGAATGAAACAAATTCACTTTTTGCTTCATTGGCACGCTCTACTTCGCTAAATAACTGAGCATTGGAAATAGCAATCGCAGCATGATCACTTAAGCGGGTAAGAAAGGCAATATCTGCCAAATTATCCGAAGCGCTTTCGAGCATGATCAACCCAATCACATCACTCTCACGGCGAATGGGAATGACAATTTGCGCAACTGCCGCGGGCAATAAGCCGCTATTTGAATTAGGAGGGAAAGATATTCTTTGCGGGTGTCCTGTTTCTACAGCTGCCAGCATAGACGGCAATTCTAATTTCATAGTGCGATTAGGCAAACTCTCAATATATTCGTTGTATCCTTCGCCAGCCATAATCACCAATTTGCTCTCTTCAAGCATACCGATCAACCCTGCTTCGACACGTGACTGGCGCATAGCCCACTCCAGCGTAATGCGCATGGCTCGATCCATCTCAAGGCTGGCATTTAATTCGCGGTCAATTCGCTGCATAACCGAAAGTTCTTCAACACGGTCTGCAAGCTCCTGATCTGTGAGGGTATAGAGACGTGCATTTTCAATGGCAACTGCTGCTTGTCCTGCAAAAGCAGTTAATAAATTCTGGTCATCTTCTACAAACGGTAAGCCGTCACGCCGATTGATAACTTCAACCACGCCCAAGACTCTATCTTTTACCTGTAAAGGCACAGCCAATAACGCGCGGGTTACGAAACCTGTTTGTTTATCTGTGCCAGAAAAGCGCCCCATGGAGCGTTGTGCATTATTTTCCATTACAGGGCCGCGTGCTTGTACTGCCCTGCCCACAATGCCGCTTCCGGGAGCCAGACGCTGACCTAAAAGGTCTTTCGCCACAGGTCCTACTGTTACTTTAAATATCAACTCATCCGTTTGTTCGTCGGTTAAGAAAAGACTACCTGCTTCACAATTTAAAATGGCTACCGCGCTGTCAAGAATATTCTGAAGAAGCGGTTCTAATTCCAAGGTAGATGTTAATTGACGAGTCACTTCATTCAATGTTGAAAGCTGATGCGCGCGCTGTTGTGTTTCTTGTAATAAACGCGCTTTTACAATCGCTCCAGCGGTTTGATCTGCTATCGCATGCAAAAGGTCTAATTGACCCCGTGTGTAAGCTGTACCAACATCTGCAGATGAAACACTAAGCGCGCCTATCGATTCTGCGCCTGCATTCAGCGGAACGCCCATCCATGCATATACTCCATTCAAGGCAGGGGCAATAGAACGCGCCTGACACTCACGCTGATGGTCTTGAGTAAGAATAGGGCGACCCTTACGAATGACTTCTGAACCTAAGCCTGTATTTGGCGGGAATGGAATATTCTCCTGCACATTTATTCTTTCCCCATTTTCTACAGAGAAGCCATAATAAAAGTAATCATTCGCTTTATTGAAAAGAGTGATATGAAAATGAGTGATCGGGATAATTTGCGCCGTTTGGGCGTAAATCAATTCGAGCACATCATCAAATGTCAAAGTGATGTTAACGCCTTGAGAAACGCGGGTTAGAGCATTCATCTCTTGAACACGCCGCTCAAGGTTTGCCACAGTTTGCAAACGATCAATTGCAACAGATGCCTGCTCACACAGGCTTTCCAAAAACCTTAAATCTTTTGGACTATAGGCTTGCTTAGTGCGCCGCCCGCCTAATGCAAGCCAACCAGCAGGGATCCTTTTGCCCGGCAATACAACTAAAAGCCGCGTATCCAACAAGGAAAGGCGTGATTGTTCAGGAGCAAGGGTTTCTGGCAGGGATGAGACATCATCCAAATAAAGTGGAATTTTTTCTTCGGAGAAATAACGAGCCAATGGGCTGGTTGAAGCAAAGCGAATATCGCTGGTAGCGCGATTGTTATCACCCGGTAAAGCCGCAAACTGATCATTAAGAGCATCAAATGTGTAGATATGGATTCGGTCTGGCATCAGCGAAGAGCTAACTTGTTGTTTTAGAATCCGCCCAATACTGAGAATGTCCGATGCGGCGGCTAATTCATATCCAAAAGCCTGAAGGCGTTCCGCAAAAGCCCGTTGTCCTCGGAAAAAAGTATTATCAACAAATACCTGCAAGCGTGCGCGAACAGGATCTATGAGTATTGCTATAAAAAATATAATGAAACCCACCCAAATTGGATTGGTTAATAAAAATTGATTTGCAAATATTAAGCCAAGGCCTGTTACCAGCGAGGCGTAACTACCAACAATGAAAAAAGCTAATATAGAATAAACTGCTCCGTAGCGCATCCATTCATCAATGCGCAAAAAGCGGAATCGTAAAATGGTGTAGCCAATAGTAGCTGGGAAAACAATAATTGGGATGAAAAAATAAGGGCTAAAAGGCACATTAAAAGGCGACAATAACAGCCAAACGATCATTGGAGTCAAGGCGACAGCACTGCCAATTAAAATTGTACGTGCTTGTGACTTTACGACCGGGGATGGGGCGCGCACAGCATAATACGCGGTTGAGCCCAAATATGCGATACCACACAACCCTACAAATAAATATATGCTTTGCCAAGCAAGAATGTACTCTGTTGGCTGTGCAAAGTTAAATAAATATAAAAACGCCCGCAAACTTAAGATCAAGCCAGCCAAATACCCCAGCCAGCGAAGGTAAGGGCGGCCAATCAAAAGCCGTGATTCTTGCGGAAAGGTTAAGGCAAGATCAAAAAATGCACCGCCCACCATGCCCAAAGAAAAAACCCAGACATAAGTCATCGTATGGGTTGTATTTAGGTCAAAGTAAGTTCCAGTAATGATCGCGAGTGATGATGAAAGCAGTGAAAACGCGCGCCCAGCGGCTTCGGTGCGTCGCAAGCCAAAAATCCATAAACTAATTGTTAAAAACACCAACCCCAAGATCGTTGGGATAATAAAGAATCCAATGTAATCTTCTTGTGGAAAAGAGCCCAAGGTAACATTAACAGATTCAAATTCTCCGTTATTTTTTTGTATGCCCATCGGGATTGTTTCGCCGGGATTAAAATTATTTAAGATGTCTTTAATTTCAAGGGCTGAATGAATTTGAATGCCATTAATGGATACCAATTGGTTTCCAAGCTTTCCAACACCATCGTACAAAGCCCATTGATCATTTGGCGCCGCTGGACCAACGCCATTAAAGACAAGGGTATGCTCATAAAACGCGCCAATAAACGGAAGCTGCGCCCAAAGATAACCCTGATAGAACGAAACCATGATGGCAGATATTGCAATGAATTGGTACGTAAACACAATCCATTGCAAGGTTTGATTGATCAACATCGTTGGGCGGCGCGGCGATTGCATAACCTGTATCACTTTCCTTTATAAGGATTGTAGTCGAATGATCATCAGTAAATATGGTACTTTCATAACAAACAAAACGAAGGTACTATATATCCAAATTCCTGACGGCTTTCGCGTGGGTTTGGATAAACTTTCGGCGTGGATCCACTGCGTCGCCCATGAGCATGTCAAAGGTGCGGTCTGATTCGGCGGCATCTTCGATGGTGACGAGCAGCAGCGTTCGATTCTCTGGATTCATGGTTGTTTCCCAAAGCTGAACTGGATTCATTTCGCCCAAGCCTTTATACCGTTGAATGCCTGCTTTTTCGCCTCCGCCCATTTCCTTAACCAATTTATCTTTTTCTTTATCGCTATAAGCATATTTAATTTGAGTTTTATAAGCAACTCGAAACAAGGGCGGTTGGGCAATATATAAATGACCATCTTCAATTAATTTAGACATATAACGGAAGAAGAATGTTAATAGTAATGTACGAATATGACTTCCATCCACATCAGCATCGGTCATAATAATGACGCGGCCATAGCGCAAGCCTTCCACATCAAAATTGTCGCCAATGCCGGTGCCAAGCGCAGAGATAAGCGCTTTAATTTCATTGCTAGATAAAATCTTATCGAGACGGGCACGTTCAGTATTCATGATCTTGCCGCGCAACGGGAGAATCGCTTGAAAGTGACGGTCACGGCCTTGTTTGGCAGAACCGCCAGCCGAATCACCTTCTACGATATACAGTTCGGTTTTGGATGAATCGCGCTCGGAACAATCTGCCAATTTACCGGGCAGCGTTAAAGACTCCAGTGCAGATTTACGAATTACAAGATCGCGAGCCTTACGCGCCGCATCACGGGCACGCGCAGATGTGAGACATTTTGCGATAATGGCTTTTGCCGCTTGAGGATTCTCTTCGAGGAAAGTGCTGAATGCCTCGCCCACTGCCTGAGTGACATAGGTTTGCACTTCAGGGTTCATTAACTTAACTTTGGTCTGCGACTCAAACTGCGGGTTTGGATGTTTAACTGAAACGATACCCGTTAATCCTTCACGCGTGTCATCGCCGGAGAAGTTTGGGTCTGCATCTTTAAGTAAGCCGTTCTTGCGGGCATAATCATTCACAACGCGGGTTAAGGAAGAACGCAACCCAGTAAGGTGAGTGCCGCCATCAATGGTATTAATGGTGTTTGCAAAGGAATACACAGATTCTGTATACGAGTCAGTATATTGAATAGCCGCTTCGATGCCGATATTTTCAATTTCTTTGTCTACGTGTACAACCGTATGTAAATTTTCACGGTTGCGATTCAAATAGCGCACAAACGAAGTTAAACCACCTTCAAAGTAGAAGGTCATTTCACGATCGCTGCGCTCATCAATAAAACGGATGGTAACGCCGCGGGTTACAAATGCCATCTCGCGAAAGCGCTGAATCAGCGTATCAAAGCGGAAGTCAATATCTTCGGTGAAGATTTGTTTGTCAAATTTAAAAGTTTGTTTTGTGCCTGTCTCGTCTTTTATTTTGCCAACTTGTTTGATACTGCCTTGCGGTACACCACGTTTATATTCCTGACGCCAAAACTTGCCATCGCGTTTGATCTCAGTAGTCACCCACTCAGAGAGGGCATTGACTGCGCTGATGCCTACGCCGTGCAAACCGCCAGAGACTTTATATCCGCCGCCGCCAAATTTACCGCCGGCGCCGATCACGGTCATAACTACATCCACGGTTTCCATTGGTTTCCCGTTGGCGTCTTTTTTGGCTGGGTGTGGACCGACGGGGATACCGCGCCCGTTATCTTCTACGCTAACACTACTGTCGGCATGAATCGTAATATTGATGGCTGTACAAAAACCTGCCAGCGCTTCATCAATTGCGTTGTCAACCACTTCATAGACAAGGTGATGCAAGGCTTTGATATCAGTGCCGCCCACATACATACCGGGGCGTTTACGTACATGTTCAATGCCTTCAAGAGCCTGAATGGAACTTACATCATAATTTGTCTTTTTATCTTTTTCTGCCACAAAAACCTCCGACCTTGTCGTATTATATTTTTGATTACTTCAAATCCTGCTTGCCAATCACTGGGTTGGATTTAAACCGATCTAACATTACTTGAATCCAAACCATGGAATCACGATAAAAAATAAAACTTGCCGCCAGCAGAGCTGTCACCACAAAAGCGTGACCCAGTATCCCTATCAAGGCTGCCCATGATGCGGCGGAAGGAATGCTCCACAGATAATTTAAACCAAAGCTCATCAAGAAAACGCTGATCACAAAAAGGCTGCTATTTGGCATGGTAAAACGCGCCATACGAAATCCGTTCCAAATAGAAACGAGCGCGTTCTGCCTTGTCACAAATATCCCGTGAAAGGAAAAAAAGACCGGCACCAAGACCCACATGGAGAGAAAAGCAACGATGAAAAAAAGTACCTGAGCCACAACCGCATTAAATGCTAGTATGCTGCCGAGCACCAACAAACCTGGAATCCCTACTGCCAGAAAAACGAATGTCCAGATGACGGAAAATAATACAGCTTGGACAATTGCACGGCTATGGTTTAATAATTGCCCCTGCGATTCATCGATCACCACAGAAGCCACCCAGCGGAAATACAAGCCGCCTAAGATCCAGCCAACCACCATCAGTAAGATGATCAACAAAAAAATCATCGAAAATGAATATATAAAAGGCGAACTTAAGACATCGCTGCTATCAGGTATCTGCCAGATCAACTGCTGTCCAAAGGGGTTTAGCGACATATTTTCTAGATCACCTTGCCCGGCAATATTCCGATACGAATTACCTGCCAAAAGACTGAAGATACCAATGGGAGTGGTGTGCAGCGCCCACCAAAGATTAACCTGTGTGAACATTGCCTCGTAAACTTTCATCATATCTGGCATTTCGCCAAAGGATCTGCCGCCTTCGATCAAGATCTGCTGTAGTTCGGGTTGAATTTTTGTAAATATATTTTGCAGGCTTAAACGCGGACCAAGCCAGTAGAGCAAGTCTAAAAGCACTGGCAGGATAATCACAAAAATATTAGAGGCTACGGCATCAAATCCTGCTTTAAGTGAAACAATTACACTAGGAGGCGCAGGAATATCAGTTTTTTTAACGTCAATCATAACAAATTGATTCTACCATACCCATCCTTTCTTTATCTCTGCTTGCGCTGGCTCCTGCCCGCAGGTACAATGCAGTTTATGAATCAAGAAAGATTATCTTTAATTGATCGCATTGGCTTATTAACTGCGTTGGTTTTGCTCTCTTTTTCGCTTACACGCATAGTGCATTCCCCGCAATTTTTTCTTTCGGTCAACCTGTTTGGGGTTAATCTTTCTTACCCAATTAACATCAATATGATCATCACTTTCCTAGCCGCAGGCATGACCGCCAGCGGCATGAACTCGATCATGCAGGTACATCCAGAAATTGGAAATAGCCGCACATCGCAGCACTGGCTGATTCCCACTTTAACAACATTTATCATCGGGTTTTCATTGGCACTGTTTCCTAATAATACGATCTGGTGGGCTGTTTTTTGTGTGGGCGCATTACTGCTGACCTTGGTATTTTGGGCAGAATATTTAGTGGTCTCAGCAACCAGTTCTGGATATACCCTTGCGCGCGCCGGGCTTACTGCTTTGGCATATGCCTTATTCCTAATCCTATTAGCATCCTTGCGTTTTGGGGGCACGCGCTTAATTATTTCTGCGCCTGCCATTTTTCTGGCGGCGGGGCTGATCAGCCTGCGCATCTTAAACATGGACGGCATTGACCGCTGGGATTTCCCTTGGGCGGTAGGCATTGGCTTGGTGTGCATGCAATTAGGCGCAGGCTTACATTATTGGAAAATTACGCCATTGCAATATGGATTGATCTTAACGGGTGTGCTGTATGGATTAACTTCTCTTTCTGTAAGCACAACAGAAGGAATACCGTTTAAGCGCGCGCTGACACAGCCATTAATCGTGGTGCTGATCAGCTCTGTTGCGGCGATTTTTATCAAGTGATTTCTGTCTTGCAAATTCCAAAAATACAATGGCTGCAAATGCGCGAGCACGTGATGACAGACTCGCCATTAGAAGCGTGCGGTTTATGCGCGGGCGTTATTGTTGAGGCGCATGGTGAGACAATTGCCACAGCGAAGATCACGCTTGGAATTGCGAATCAGGCTCACAGCGCGGTTCGATTCGTGATGAATCCTTATGAACAGTTGCAGACGTTGGAATTAATCGAATCTTCTCAAATGGATTTGATCGCCATCTATCATTCGCATCCTACGGGACCCGAAGTTGTTTCTGTGACCGATATCACGGAGGCGGCTTACGCGGTGGTGCATATCGTTTGGTCTCCAAAAGTGGACGATTGGCAGGCGCGCGGGTTTTGGATCGAAGAAGAGCGCGTAAGCGAAGTGGCATTGCAGATTTTATAAATACGTGACTACTTGCCTACTTTTGTGTTTTTACAAGATGTAAGCTTGCGAATATCACTCTTGAGGAGATTTTTTAATGCAAACATTATTTAATATTGGGGCGATTTTACTGGGATATCTTTTGGGTTCGATTCCTTCAGGCTTGCTGATCGTAAAAATGAAAACTGGTAAAGATATACGCGATGTGGAAAGCGGGCGCACCGGCGGAACAAACGCCCTGCGCGCGGCAGGCTTTTGGGCTGGGCTGGGCACTGCTGTTTCAGATATTATCAAAGCTGGAGTAGCGGTTTGGCTGGCAAAATGGATCGCGCCTGATAATGACTTGATCCATGTACTGACCGCAGTAGCCGCTATCATTGGGCATAACTATTCCATTTACCTGCCCGAATTTGACGAGAACAATAAGTTTTTAAAACTACGCGGAGGCGCAGGCGGCGCCCCCTCTGTGGGCGGAGCGATGGGCTTGTGGGCGCCTTCTGTCTTGATCGTCTTTCCTTTGGCGGTCTTGGTATTTTTCACAATTGGGATCGCATCCATTACTACCATTAGCATTGCAGTGTTCGTGACACTTGTTTTTGCAGTGCGCGCGTGGCTGGAAATTTCTCCATGGATCTATGTAACGTATGGCTTGATCGCCACTGGATTATTAATGTGGGCATTGAGACCAAATATAAAAAAATTACTCGAAGGCAACGAACGCATCGTGGGGATTAGTTTGTACGGGAAGATAAAAGCAAAACGTGAGAAGGCAGAAGCAAAATAAATTTCAAGAATAAAAAATCTCATCTTAGTGATGAGATTTTTTATTCTTGAAATTTATTCCACATCCCGCGCCTGATTCAACAACGCTCTTAAATTACGTTGATGCAGCATCGGTGCTAACCCGCCCAGGTGCACACGGCTTTTGCCGCAGCTTTCCACAGTGATCTCATCCAATAATTCATCTGCATTTTTCTTTTTAGCAATGGCTTTAATAGACTTTTTGATATTGGTTAGGTAGTTAAGGTTTTCCTTCACAGCCGCGTCAATTTCACCGCGCAAAACAATATCACCATGACCTTGAATAATATTCTCCAAGCCCATGCGCCCGATCCGCTTCACCGAAGCAGACATTTCGTCCAAGTCGCCGTCCACAATATAAGGCAGTGACATAAAAGAATCCCCTGCAAATAAAACACGGTCTTCTTCCACCAAAACAGCGATTCCGTCATCACTGTGCCCCGTGGCAGAACTCAAGATCAAATTCTTCTTGCCCACTCGTAAAGTTAATTCACCGGAATCAAATGTCATGTGCGGCAGAACGAGCTTCACCTGTTTCAAAGCTGGGTTACTTTTGCGCGCGGTTTCCAGCGACGGCGTGCCCAAGGTGTCCAATAATTCACGGCAATGTTGATGAGCCACCACGATCGCGCCCGGAAAAAAACAATTTCCCCAGGCATGGTCGGCATGATAATGCGTATTGATCACATAGCGCACCGGCACATTTAATTCATGTTCAATGAACTCACGCATCCCTTGCGTTTCATCCGGCAAAGCCAGTGTATCGATCACCACTGCCCATTGCGGACCCGCAATCACACCAGCCGTTACCTGCGCGTACACTTCACTTTGGAACCAATAAACATTTTCAGAAACTCTTTCTCGGTGCATAAAATATCCTCTATCGTATATATCAATATGATTTCAAAAAGAACCGCCGAGACCATTGTGAGTACAATTGTTTTTATATAAAAGTGAACTCACTTGCTCTGTGTGCCATATATTTCTTCATTATTAATAGCACATCCGCACATAAAAATCAAGTTGTATACACAAATAAAACAGCGTCCAAACTTGATTCTAATCATTGAAAGTGATAAACTAAAAAAATGAGCGCAAGTTTACTTGTAGTTACACCTACCCCCTCACTTGGGGATATGCTCCGCAAATCTCTTGAGCAAAGCGGAAGTTACACAGTACACGTTGCTCGCAACAGATCAGAAGCAGTCGTCCGCGCAGATGAAGAATCCAGCGAAATGGTATTTCTTGATTTGGAACTTGGTGAAAAGAACGTAACCGAAATTGCAAAATCACTACGAACCATCAAGCCTACCATTAACCTTTTCGTTTTATGCGGAGACGAAACCCCGCCCGCATTAGACGCCATCCGCCCTTGGGCGCTCGTCCGTAAACCTTTTCATATAACCGAGATCATAAAAATGATAAAAAATCCGCAAGAAAATCAAGTCCTCCCCGTCGCAGATCTTGCTTGGCTTGGTGATGCATCCAAAGCCGCGCAACAGCTCACGCGCATCACTTTAGGATCCTCTGCGCAAGCCGCCCTCATCACACGCAATAATGAGCTTTGGGCATACGCGGGCGGGCTTTCACAAGAAGCCGCAAAAGAAGTTGCGCAAACTGTTTCTCGCACCTGGGACAGCCAAAAAGGAAGCGACTTACTGCGCTTCATTCGCCTCGAAAGCACCCGCGCCGAACACATGCTCTATGCAACTTTCCTTTTAGAAGGAACTATTTTGGCGCTCGTCTTCGATGCAGAAACACCCTTCAGTACCATTCGCTCACAAGCCAGTAAACTCATGACCTCGCTCGAACCAACAGCAGAACCACAACAATCCGCGCCTGCCGTAAAAAAGCCAACTCCGCAATTTGTTGTAGCCGCCAAAGATCAATATGAAGATGATGACGAAAATGATGATTTGGAAATCCCGCACATTACCGATATCCTAAAAGATATACCGATTCCAAACCCATCCGCTTCATCATCCAGCTCAAGCCTGATTCGCAGCCAAACAGCCTCTCTCCCCGCTGACGGCGAAACCCGCCAAGCCCCATCCCTCTCACGCGCAACTGTATTCAGCCGCGAGCAATCACCGGCTGTCCGCTTAACCAGCAACCCAGCGAATGTCAACAACCCAGCAGAAGAACCAGAAATATCCATTAACGGTATAGATGTCACTGCACCTGCACCGCCAAAGCAACGCCCGCTCACCCCACTCGCCACTCCCAAAGAGGGCGAACAAGCTGAGACGCGCCCAACCCCTACCACCGAAGCAAAACGCAGCCTAAAACTTGAACCTGTTACCGCCGGGCTGTACCATCTGGCGTACGCCTGTTTATTAGTACCTCGTTTTGTCTCTCACGCCATCGTCGGCGACCTCGCCAATTACATCAGCGACTGGATGCCTAATATTTGTGTAGCCTTCGGCTGGAGATTGGAACATTTAGCGGTCAGACCAGAATATGTTCAATGGGTCGTGAATGTTCAACCCAACACATCCCCCGGACATTTAATGCGCATCATGCGCCAGCAAACATCCGAAAAGATATTCGCAGAAATTGCACGCTTCAAAAAAGAAAATCCATCCGGCGACTTTTGGGCGCCCGGTTACCTGATCATGGGCGGCAACCAACCGCACCCAGCTCAACTTGTCAAAGACTACATTCGCGAGACACGTGAACGCCAGGGCATTGAAAATCCTCGTAGATAATGTCATTGCGAAGGCGAGTTCTTGCTCTTCCCGCCGACATCGTACTCGCAGAGTAAGCAATCTCCCATCATGACGAGACTGCTTCGGCAAAAAGCAGGAGCGCCTCGTACCGACATGCTAATAAATAAAAGCGCAGAGTATAATTGCTCTGCGCTTTTATTTATTAATTCTGGAGTGCAACAGCAAGCTGTTGCACATAAAAAAACTGGATAAACCATGCCACCTACACTTTACCTTATAGACGGACACGCCCTAGCCTATCGTATGTATTTCGCATTAACTGCGGGAGCCTCCAGCCAACGTTGGCAAACATCTAAAGGTGAACCCACCGCCGGCACATATGGATTCGCACGCGAACTCATGCGAATTTTGGAACAGGAAAACCCTGAATATTTAGCAGTCGCCTTCGACATTGGCAGAACCTTCCGCGACCAGATTTTCCCAGCCTACAAAGGCACGCGCGCCAAAATGCCTGACGATTTGCGCGTTCAAATTGAACGAATCCGCGAAATGGTAGATGCCTTCAACATCCCGCGCCTTGAAATGGACGGCTTTGAAGCAGATGACGTGCTTGGTTCCGTTGCCAAAGTTGCCGCAGAAAAAGGCTTAGGCGTAAAGATCATCACCGGCGACCGTGACCTGTTACAGCTAGTCAACAAACGCACCGCTGTCTATCTGGCTGGCGATGACCAAAATTACATCACAGATAAAGATGTCATCAAAAAATTAGGCGTGCGTCCCAATCAAGTGGTAGATTACAAAGCCATCGTCGGCGATAAATCTGACAACATTCCCGGTGTACCCGGCGTCGGTGAAAAGACAGCCATCTACCTATTGGAAAAATTTGAAACCCTCGACAAAATTTACGAGAACATAGATAAAGTTGAACCGCGCTGGAAAACAAAACTAGAAGCCGGCAAAGAATCAGCGTATATGAGCCGCGAACTTGCCCAAATTAAAACAGATCTGGAAATTGAGTTTGATCTGGAAAAAGCAAAATCGCGCGATTTTGACCCAGCCCTAGTGGAAGCTTTTTTCAAAGAGCTTGAGTTTCGCACATTGATCAAGTCGCTGGAAAAAATAACAGGCAAAACAGCCTCCATTGAAATAGAAGTTCCTGCCAAATCTGGCGCGCAAATGTCCATGTTTGCAAATGAACCGCAAGTGATTGCCGCGCCCAAGACCACAGTGAACATTGAAGTGGTCATTGTGGATAGCAGTGAAAAACTCTCTGCATTGGTTAAAGAGTTAAATAAATCAAGTCTCATTTCATTTGATACTGAAACAACATCCACGGAAGAAATGCGCGCAGAGATCGTTGGTATTTCATTGGCTGTAAAAGAAGGTCAAGGATATTACATCCCCGTCGGGCATCACAGCGGAGATAACCTGCCGCTAGATGAAGTTCTGCAAGCCTTGCGTGCACCGCTCACCGATCTAAAGATTGGCAAAGTAGCGCATAACGCCAAATATGATTTTATTATGCTGGCAAAACACGGATTAAGAGTCAGCCCGCTGACCTTCGACACCATGCTGGCAGAGTTCATTGTAGATCCATCTTCACGTCACTTGGGATTAAAGAATCTTGCCGTGGTACGTCTCGGTGAAGAAATGACGCATATCGAAGATTTGATTGGCTCAGGCAAAAAACAAATCAGTATGGCAGATGTCGCTATTGCATCTGTCGCCCCATACGCCGCCGCTGATGCCGAGATCACCCTACGGCTTGTGCCCTTATTGGAGAAAGATCTTAAACGAATCGCTGGCGAAAAAATTCTCGCAGAAATTGATATGCCGCTCACGCCTGTATTAGCAGAGATGGAAATGGAAGGCGTAATGATCGATCTGCCTTTCTTCAAAAAGATGTCTGGTGAGTTGGCAGAAAGATTGGCAGAGATTCAAAAACAAGTTTTCGAGTCGGTTGGCAAAGAATTCAACATGAATTCCACACAACAACTCTCAGATATTTTATTTACCCGCCTGCGATTAGACCCGCCCGATAAAGGTAAGAAAACCGCCAGCGGTCATTACTCCACCTCGGCAGATGTGCTGGATGGATTGAGAGGCAAGCACCCGGTTGTAGATTGGGTCTTGGAACACCGTGAACTTTCAAAACTTAAATCAACCTATTTGGACGCTCTGCCAGAAGCCGTAGATTCTAAAACTGGACGTGTGCATACATCCTATAGTCAGATTGGCGCTGTGACTGGCAGATTATCTTCGAATAATCCTAATTTGCAAAATATCCCCATCCGCACTGAAACAGGGCGCAAAGTGCGTAATGGGTTTATTGCCGCAAAGGGCAATGTCTTGCTTTCAATAGATTATTCGCAAATAGAATTACGCATTGTGGCGCTGATGGCAGAGGATGAAGCCATGCTGACCGCTTTTCGCTCAGGCGAAGATATCCACTCCACGACGGCAGGAGCAATTTACGGCATCGAAAATGAAGCGGTTACAAAAGATATGAGACGCCACGCGAAGGCGATCAACTTTGGGCTGATCTACGGCATGTCGGCATTTGGCTTAATGCGTTCCACAGACCTCACGCTGGCGGAGGCTGAAGATTTTGTGAAAGCATATTTTGCAAAATTTCCTGGGGTGAAAAAATATTTAGACGGCATTCGCAAAACAGCCGCAGAACAAGGCTATGTAGAAACATTGCTTGGGCGGCGCAGATATTTCCCCGCCTTGCAAGGCAAGAGCAATCCACAAATGAAAAACCGCGAAGAACGTGAAGCCATCAACGCGCCCATTCAAGGCACAGCCGCAGATATTATGAAAATTGCGATGTTAAAAATTCCCGCCGCATTAAAAGCCGCTGGCTTAAAAGGCAAAATGCTTTTACAAGTTCATGATGAATTGGTAATTGAATGTCCCCAAAGCGAGGCGGCAGATACTGCGCGTCTCATTCAAGAAACCATGGCAAATGCATATCCAATGAGTATCCCCCTCTCCACAGAAGCGCGCGCTGGCGCAAATTGGGGCGAGATGAAATCCCTATAAAGGGATTGCTCCCTACGGTATAATCAATATATGCCTTCAAAAGAAGATAACTTCCTAAAAGCAATGAATGATGGACACTCTGCCGCCTGGGATCAGGATTGGGGCAAAGCTGTCAATGCCTATCGCAGAGCCTTGCAAGAAGTTCCAGATCAACCCAAAGCCTTGAATAGTTTGGGGCTGGCATTGTATCAACAAGGTCTCTATGAGGATGCCTTGCAAACTTATATTCATGTCACCAAATTGACGGCTGATGACCCTGTACCGTTAGAAAAAGTAGCTCAGCTTTGCGAAAGACTTGGCAATCTGCAAGAAGCCGTCAACGCTTCACTGAGAGCCGCCGAATTATTTATGAATCAACGTGATACCGACAAAGCCATTGAGTGCTGGGTGCGTGTGATCAATTTAAATCCAGAACACGCGATTGCACATTCACGGCTGGCAATGGTTCACGAAAAATTAGGTCAAACCTCACAAGCAGTCATTGAGTACCTGGCAGTGGCAAGTTTGTTACAGCGTTCTGGCAATGCCGAAAAAACACAGGAATTAATTAATAAAGCTTTGCAGATCATGCCCAACAGCCCCGAGGCAAAGCAAGCTTCTACATTATTAAAGAGCGGGCAATTGCTGCCTAAACCTGTACGCGGAAAAGGCGGCACAGGTCCCATTATGATGGCGAAGGTCAAGCAATTAAATCAGCCGAAGAAGACCGCTTCTGGCATGGACCCGATAGCTGAGGCACGCCAAAAGGCGATCTCTCAGCTGGCAGAGCTACTCTTCGAATATTCTGACGAAAGCCCCGGCGCGCAAGAAAGACGCGGTCTTTCTGCTATTATGAAAGGCACTGGTCCGCTTTCTATGCAGCAAGGGGAACAAACCAAAGTTGTTTTACATCTTGGTCAAGCCATTGATGCGCAAACCAAAGGCAATGACGCGCAAGCCGCAGAAGAATTAGAGCGCGCTCAAGAGGCTGGCTTTAAGCACCCATCTATTTACTTTAATCTTGGTCTGTTACGTTTCAAAGGGGATCGGCTGGAAAGCGCACAGCGCTTTCTGCAAAACTCTATCAAACATATCGATTATGCACTTGCTACGCGCTTATTGCTTGCGCAAATCTCATTAAAGAAAAACGCGCTTTCAGCCGCAGGCTTGGATTATTTGGAAGCCCTCAAACTGGCAGATTCAATGACCGTGCCGACTGAACAAGCAGATGAAATTCTTCAACAGTATGAGCCGTTGCTTGAATCGCATCAAAACCAAAAAGATGAAAAGGTTTTAAAACAATTATGCGACAATGTCAGCACGCTGTTGATGCGCGCAGATTGGCGCGAGCAATTACATAAGACCCGCGAACAAATGCCCAAGCAGGAAGGTAATATGCTGGCGCCTCTAGCAGATGTGATTTTGCAGGCACAATCCAGTTCTGTGCTTGAGTCTATCAACCGTATTAATCAGTTAGCGCGCATGGGCAGTCTACGCACAGCGATGGACGAAGCCTATGGCGCGATTCAGTTTGCGCCCACCTACCTGCCCTTGCACAGCCTGATGGGCGATTTATTAGTTCAGGATGGACGCACTACAGATGCCATCACAAAGTATGGCGTTGTTGCTCATGCATATGGGGTGCGCGGCGAAGTCAATCAATCTACCAAACTTCTACGCCGCATTATTCAACTCTCGCCCATGGACTTGAGTGCCCGCAATCGCTTGATCGAAACTCTGCTCGCCAAAGGTCAGGCAGATGACGCAGTTCACGAATATGTTGAGCTGGCTGATATTTATTACCGCCTGGCAGAATTAGACATGTCGCGAAAAACTTATACAACTGCCTTGCGCGTCATTCAGCAGGGAAATGCTAACCGTGACTGGAATGTACATATCCTCCAGCGCATGGCAGATATTGACATGCAGCGCTTAGATTGGAAACAAGCCCTGCGCGTCTTTGAGCAAGTGCGCACCCTGCGCCCAGACGACAGTGGCGTACGCAAACAAATCATTGAACTTAACCTGCGCATGGCACAGCATCCGCAAGCTTTAAGCGAACTCGACAATTTCATCACCTTCTTGCAAACAAACAATAAAGCCGCAGTAGCTATTAGCTTCCTTGAAGATTTGGTAAAGGATCAGGATGATCAGCCCATACTCAAGCGTGTGCTTGCCGAACAACTGCATCGCGCCGGCAGAACCAATGAAGCCATTACACAGCTGGACGCGCTTGGAGAAATGCTCGTCACAGAAGGAAAAAAGAAAGACGCGCTCGAGGTCATCAATCAAATCGTATTAATGAACCCGCCCAATGTGCAGGATTACCGCCAATTGATGGTTCAATTACAACAAGATTAAAGGTAACCTACTTAATTTCTGTACCAAAAACGCTGATTTTCTTTTTATCAGCGTTTTTTTATACCTACTCAGCCATGTCATTTCGAGGCGGGCATTTGCTCTGCGGGAAACCAAGCGTTGTACTGAGCCTGTCGAAGTAAGCGTCTCGCAATGACATAGTATGCGGCAAGTAGTTACTTTTATAGGTGACAAATATCATCTATCTTCTTTTATTCTTCATCGCTATAATCTCACAAAATTCGAACCAACTGGAGCGTAAGTCCATGCCCAAAACCACAAATCGCGCTGTTATGAATTGGCTGTTTATTTTTGCCTTTGTTGTTGCTTTCTTGATCGTATTCGGCGGCTTTGTCCGCCTGACCCGTTCTGGGCTTTCCATAGTCGAGTGGAATCCCATTAGCGGCAGCCTGCCTCCTATTGGCCAGCAAGCCTGGGAACAGGAATTTGCAAAGTATCAGCTCACTCCAGAATTTAAGTTCATCAACACAAAAATGGATTTGGCTGAATATAAATACATTTTCTTCATTGAATGGATTCACCGCCTGATCGCTCGCCTGGCAGGCTTGGCCTATGCGATTCCGGTATTTTATTTTCTTTTGAAAAAGAATATCCCCTTCAAAGAGTTTGGTATTTATTTTGGTATGGGCACGTTATTCATTGCACAGGCGTTCATGGGCTGGTACATGGTCGCCAGCGGACTCGTAGATATCCCAGCCGTTAGTCACTTCCGCTTAACAATTCATTTGCTGTTAGCGCTCACTCTATTTGCGCTTTCCTTGTGGACATATTTTGGGCATCGTTATGGATTCGCCAGCCACGTCAAAAAAACATGGTCATCTCTATCCAAGCTTGCACTTACATCATTCATCGTGTTAATCATTCAGATTTCTTACGGCGGTATGACAGCTGGACTCAAAGCAGGTCACGTTTCCAACACTTGGCCACTCATGTTCGATAAATTGATTCCACCCAATTTATTTACACCATTCATCAATATACTTGAAAGCGGAGAAACCATTGTCTTCATTCATCGCTGGCTGGCATGGTTAAGCGCCGCATTCGTAGTGGCTTTGTTCTATAAAGCAAAAAAACAAGAACTCCCAAGAGAGCTTCGCACAGGCTTAGCTTGGGCTGTTGGCATTGTCGGCTTGCAGATCCTCTTGGGTATCTTAACTATTTTATTCAATGTTCAAATCATGATCGCGCTTTTGCATCAAGCCAACGCAGTTGTTTTATTCGGACTTAGCTTATTTTTAATCCACCGCTTGCGCGCGGGCGATCTCGCTCAATGAGCAAGGTCGCCCTCCGCCCCGTTATTGAAGCGGATCTGCCTATCTTATTTGAACACCAAGCTGATCCCATTTCAAATCAAATGGCGGCATTTCCCCCGCGCGAAAAAGAAGCGTTTATGGCGCATTGGTCCAAAATAATGGTCAATAAAACCATTACTATTAAGACCATTCTTTATCATAACCAGGTTGCAGGCAACATCATCAGCTTTGAAACTTTTGTCCATCGTGAAGTCGGCTATTGGCTGGGAAAAGAATTTTGGAGCAAAGGCATTGCTACCCAAGCTGTGGCTTTATTTTTACCAGAATTAAAAACCCGTCCTCTCTATGCGCACGTAGCAAAACACAACATTGGTTCACGCCGCGTCCTTGAAAAAAACGGATTCAGCATCTGCGGCGAAGACATCATTCAGGATGAAAAACTTGAAAAGCCTGTTGATGGATATATATTACAGTTGCAATAATAAAAATTCCCCGAATTCTCTCATACATAACCAGAGATGAACGGAGATAAACAGAGATTTTTATAATCTAGTTTATCAAGTTCATCTCTGGTTAAATTTATCTTTATCCCAAAGTCTTCTTGGCGGCTTCGATCACTTCATCATAATTCGGCTCAGTGCCGTTATTGGGCATATACGCCACATACGTTAACTTGCCAGTGCGGTCTACAATAAACACCGCGCGGCGCAGGTAACGGCGCTCGCGCACCAACAAACCATACTTCAAGCCCATCTCTGCTTCCAACACATCCGAGACAACTTTCACTTTATCGATGCCAGCCGCACCGCACCAGCGTTTTTGCGCAAAAGGAAAATCTGTGCTGATCGTCCACACGATAATATCATCGCTGAGCTTGGCGGCTTCTTCGTTGAAGCGGCGTGTCTCACGATCACAGGTGTCTGTATCGATTGAAGGCACAGCGCACAAAATGGCAACCTTACCCTTTGATTCTGCCAGCACATTCACTGGCTTCCAATCCTGCGCCGCAGAGGTAAATTCTGGCGCTTGCTGTCCGAGCTTTACATCATCGCCTAACACGGTCACAAAATTGTCACCAAGTTTGAAAAAGTCTTTTCGTTCTGTTGTCATTATTTATTTCTCCTTGAGTTAAAGTGGGATTATTAAACCACATTTTTATACGGTGTGCTTATCTCCGTTCATCTCTGGTTACAGCCCAATCATCAAAACCAAATCATTGACATTCGTACCGCTAGAGCCAATGCGGATTAGATCGCCAATGGAATCGAAAAAAGAATACGCATCATTTCTTAATAACGAATCTACCGCTTCCACCCCAAGCGCTCCCGCCCTTTGAACAGATTCCCCCGTCGCCACAGCCCCCGCCGCGTCCGTGATTCCATCTTCGCCGTCAGTAGCGACCGAGATACACAGCACATTTTTCATGCCCGCCATTTCAATTGCCGCCGCCAAAGCCAATTCCGAATTTCTGCCGCCTTTGCCATCTCCTCTTATAGTAACAGTGGTTTCGCCACCTGCTAGTAAACAAAATGGGCGCGCAAGCAATTCACAAGCCTGCTCTAATTTTTGTACTAATTCTTTTGCTATATCACGCGCTTCCCCTTGCACTCCGCGTTGAATAATTTCTGCATAAAAGCCTTCCTGTTCAGCCTGAGCCTTTGCCGCATTCAATGCCGCATCATTATTACCGACAATAATATTTTGAACATTTTTGAATATCGAATCATCAGGTTTAAGCGTCTCTCTAAAATCGTAGCGCGAATTAGTAATTCGTGCAGCCACAGCCGCTGCATCCTCCCGCGTAGAGGGATCCGCCGCGGTGGGACCAGAGGCAATTGCTTCTATTGGATCACCCACGACATCCGAAAGAATCAAGCTGATAATTTGCGCGCCATGTGCGGCTTGAACGACACCCCCGCCCTTCAGCAAATCCAAATGACGGCGCAAGGTATTGATCTCCTCAATGCGCGCGCCAGATGTTAACAATGTCTCAGTCAGCGCTTGCATTTCCTCCAGCGGAATGATCGGTGCGCTCATCAACGCAGACCCGCCGCCGGAGATTAAGCAAATTAACAAATCATCTGGATTCAATTGCGCCAGAAATTTCAACGCCGCGCGCCCCGCCGCCAGACTCTCTGCGCCCGGGACAGGGTGGTTTCCCAGCATAACCGCACCCAGCTTGGGATTAAGAAATGAGGCGCGTTTGGTAATGATCAACGAGTCCGCAAAATCAATTTCATCTGCCAGAGCGTTACTCATCGCGCAGGCGGCTTTGCCCAGTCCAAAAATAAAATTGCGCTTTGCCTTGGGCAATGTCTGCGTTTGCAAAAAACGTTTCACCGCGCGCGCAGGTTCTACGGCATCAAAAGCACCAGCCAGTATGCGCTGAACGCGCAAGTCTTGCAAAGAAACTGTTTGGAATGCATGCATAAAAGAATTATATAACACCCACGCTCATAAAAATTCGACGATATTGTACCTCTTGCAGAAATTTTGCTTTCAAGGAGAAATGAACAATTTTGCACTTTACCTCATCTTGTAAGGCGGTAGGTCGGATTGGCAATCCGACCTATTCATTAAGGATTTCAAGCGCATAAAGAAGTGCGGCTAGTAATTCACAAAGATGATTCAAGTCGCCGTATATTAATCATGCTATGAATAAGTTCTTCACTTGAAATAGCTGGTTCAGCCACGGGGTCACAGAGTTTTTTTCTCAGAGACTCTTTGACTCTGTGGCTAAGCCCACAAAATTAGACACTCACCCAATTCCATCCCCTTGTGAAAGGTAATATAGCGTGCTATAATCGGCCGTCACCTAAAAAGAAACCTCTGATAAAAGTTAAGGAAGAACGTACATGAGCAATATTCTCAAGGCTCTCGAAGCCAAACCGAACGAAAAAATCCCGCAATTGAGCTCCGGCGATACCGTCAGCGTTCACGTCAAGATCAAAGAAGGCGACCGCGAACGTATTCAGGAATTCAAAGGCATCGTCATTCGCTTGCGCAAAGGCGGCAATGATTCATGCTTCACAGTGCGTCGCATGGCAAGCAACGGCGTTGGCGTTGAGCGCACCTTCTTGCTTCGCTCTCCGCGCATTGACAAAGTTGTGGTGGAACGCCACGGCAAAGTCCGCCGAGCGCAGTTGTACTTTATGCGCGAGCGCACAGGTAAAAGCGCCCGTCTCAAACAGAAATTTGACTAATTACCCAAAAGGGCGCAGAGAAAATCTGCGCCCTTTTTGATTCACAACGGAGAGACCTCTATGCAACCTGTTATCGGCATTACCGCAAATAAAGGGAAAAATCGAGACGATCACCCCACCGTTTATTTAATGCAATCGTATATAGATGCAATTCAACAAGCTGGCGGCGTAGCTGTCATTATTCCAAATAGCCTCGCCAATAATGGCTGGGATGTGCTTTACACGCGCCTTGATGGAATCCTCTTCTCTGGCGGAGGAGATATCGCATCAGATCAATTCAACGGTTCAGACCACCCGTTAGTGGATGGCGTGGAACCCGAGCGTGATTCTACCGAGATGTCGCTCCTGCGCGCCGCCGTCAAAGACGGTAAACCATTTTTAGGCATTTGCCGCGGCGCACAAATGATGAACGTGGCGCTGGGCGGAACTTTATACACACACATTCACGACCAATTTTCTAGTTCCATTCAGCATGATTATCCAGGCAATCGCCGCAAGACGCTTGTTCACTTGGTTAATGTGAACGAAGATTCACGCGCCGCCGAAATCTTTGGCGAGACATTACTGCAGGTCAATAGCTTGCATCATCAAGGATTAAAAGACCTCGCTCCTGCACTAAAAGCAGTTGCTCACGCACCAGATGGATTAATCGAAATGGTGGAATTACCAGATCATCCATACGCACTCGCAGTACAATGGCACCCTGAATGGTTGACAGATCAGGAACCCATGCGGAAACTATTCAAATCCTTTATTGCTGCGGCAGGAAAGTAAATCTAAATCAAAATATTATGACCACAAACAACTCCCCCATCGGCATTTTTGATTCTGGCGTAGGCGGGCTTTCTGTTTTAAGAGCACTAGTAGAACAACTGCCAAATGAAAATATTATTTATTTTGGAGATCAAGGGCATGTGCCGTATGGGCCGCGCCCCATGGAACAGATTCAACAATTTTCAGAGGGCATCACTAATTTTCTATTAGCGCAGAATGCGAAGATTATCATTGTGGCTTGCAACACTGCTTCTGCGGCGGCGTTGAAATATTTGCGCGAGAAATTTTCAGATGTGCAATTTGTAGGCATGGAGCCCGCTATTAAACCTGCGGCTGAGTATACGCAAACAGGTAAGGTTGGCGTGTTGGCTACACCGGCAACATTTCAAGGCGAGTTATATGCATCAGTAGTGGAACGGTTTGCGAATGACGTAGAGTTATTTCAAAATACCTGCGCTGGGCTTGTAGGCGAAATTGAAAAGGGAAACCTAAATGGAACCGAAACCCGCACAATTTTGCAAAACGCATTACTACCTATGCTGGAAAATAATATTGACACGGTGGTCTTGGGCTGTACACACTATCCATTTGTGATTCCGCTGATTAAACAGATCGTAGGGGAAAATGTTCGGGTGATAGATCCAGCCCCCTCGGTGGCGAGGCAGGCTCAACGGTTGTTAGAAGCGGGCGGGAGATTAAATCAAGGCTTGGGCGGGAAAATTCAAATATTTACAACAGGAGACCTATCAGCGTTGGAATTCACACTACCGATTTTATTGAACAAACCTGCTGAGGTAAAACTTGCCTTGTGGGAAAATAATCAGACACTCAAAACTTTATAATGCATTCTTGACCCCCAAATCTTTTTCTGAAACCCGCATGCCTTTAAAGTTTTTGAAGGTTAGGTCTGCAAATTTTAATTTCTTTGCTGTACAAACATGCTTGAATAAACCAAGGTAGCTGGTTGCAACCGCGGCATCAAAATGCAACCCGATTTTTTCAGCAGTTGTTCGAATTGCCTTCTCGCTCTTTCCTTCGATTTCAACAAATGAGCCGTACGGCATTTTATCGAGCATAATATGTGTACGCCCAAGTTCGTATATTGTGCGGAGTTTTTCGTAGGAAACAATTTTTTCATACCCTAATGATTCGAGAAATTGTTGGGCGAGTTTAAAATCCTGCACAACAAACTCTATCTCTTCACGGCTGGCAATTCCATTTTCTTTTTTACCTGACCCTTTATATGTCAAACGTGCTTCGTTATCTAATCGTAGACGTAAAACACAGCCTTGCTGTGTTAATGTACGGGCAGATGTATCAAAGCGAAGATTAAGTTCACGGGTACGCGTTTGAATCAAACGCGCCTTCATTTGCAGAAGGCGCGTTTCTATTTTATTTAAATTTGTTACGTAGAATTTTGCTTCAATTTCTTGGGGGATTGATGCTTTCATAAAACATTAATCTCGTTATTGATGAATTTAATGCAAGCTGAGCAAAGGTTGTTTTTGCTCAACGCTCTCACCCGCTTTGATGCGAATGCGCCCTACAATTCCATCACGCGGAGCTTTGAGCTCGTTTTGCATTTTCATTGATTCAAGAATCAACAAAACCTGCCCTTTGGTCACTTCTTGCTCCTCTGTAACTAATACAGTAACGATCAAGCCCGGCATAGGCGCTTTGAGTTGATATTCACCGCCTTCAACAGCGCCGCCAGAGGCGGTCTTCAAGCGTTTTTCACGTTCATCTTCCACCAGGGCAGGATACAAACGCCCGCGTAATAAAACGTCCCATTCTGGCTCGCCTTCTTGAATAATGGCTTCATAAGATTTTCCATCTACTATCATGGAAAATACAGGCTGACCATCAACAGAGACAAAATCTACCAACATTGTTTTTCCATTTAAAATAATATGATGATCGTCCAGTACTTCAATTGTATATTCCTTACCTTCAACTGTTGTAATATATTTCATAAGTTACAGACCTCAATTAAGTTAGCGGTGCATTCGTTCCCAGCGGCCCACCCACTTCCAGTTACTGGCATCTCGTTCGTTACGCTGCACAATCTGCGCGGAACGTTCGGTTTGCTTATGCGCCGCCAAAGTTGCCAGAACTGCAGCAATTTCCCCAAAGTCGGCACGCGATTCTTCTGCTTCTTCCAAAGAGAATCGCTCCTCTACAAAGCGAGTATCATATTGCCCGCCCATAAAGCGATGCGAGTCCATCATCGTTTGATGGAATGGAATGTTGGTCTTCACGCCCACAATACGATATTCTTCCAACGCGCGGCGCATTCTCAAAATTGCCTGCGCGCGTGTTTCGCCCCAAACAATTAACTTGGCGATCATAGGATCATAAAACGGCGTAATTTCAAAGCCAGGATAAACGCCCGTATCCACACGCACACCGGGACCCGTTGGAATCAAACTATGTGTAATTCGCCCAGTAGATGGCATAAAATTATTATACGGATCTTCTGCATTAATACGGCATTCAATCGCATGACCATTAAATTTAACATCTTCTTGCTTGTAACTTAGCGCACGCCCGCGCGCCACACGGATTTGTTCCTTCACAATATCGATACCGGTGACCATTTCTGTAATCGGATGTTCAACCTGCAAACGTGTGTTCATTTCAAGAAAGAAAAAATTCTTGTCTTTGTCCAATAAAAATTCGATTGTGCCGGCATTCAAATAATCTACAGCCTGCGCCGCTTTTACAGCCACAGAACCCATACGCTGGCGCAAGTCATCATCCAATGCGGCAGAAGGCGCTTCTTCCAATAATTTTTGATGGCGGCGCTGTAGCGAACATTCACGCTCACCAAAGTGAACTACATTCCCTTTGCCATCTGCCATAATTTGAAATTCAATATGCCGCGCGCCTGTTACTAATTTTTCGAGATACACATTCCCATCGCCAAATGCAGATTCCGCTTCGCGTCTCGCCGATTTGAGCAGGTTCGGCATTTCCTCGATGGTTTTAACTTCTCTCATGCCTTTTCCACCGCCGCCCGCAGTAGCCTTGATCAATAGCGGAAATCCGATCTGCGGGGCAACCGCCAGCAAATCATCGTCGGTCATGTTGCCCACATCTTCAGTACCGGGCACAACAGGTACGCCGGCTTTTACCACAGTAGCTCGCGCAACTCCTTTATCGCCCATCGCCGCAATCGCAGACGGCTTCGGACCGATAAACGTAATGCCTGTATCTTCACAAGCAGCGGCAAAATCTTCACGTTCTGCTAAAAACCCGTAGCCAGGATGAACTGCGTCAGCGCCAGATTTACGCGCAATGTCTATAATTTTATCTGCGCGCAAATATGAATCACGCGAAGGTGCAGGTCCTAATAAATATGCTTCATCTGCATAGCGCACATGCAAGGCACTGCGATCTGCTTCAGAGTAAACTGCTACCGTTTCAAGCCCAATTTCACGGCAGGCACGAATAATGCGCACTGCAATTTCACCACGATTTGCAATTAATACTTTAGTGAACATAATTCCTCATTACAACGGGATATTGCCATGCTTCTTGGCAGGATTAGAATCGCGCTTGTTTTGCAGCATCTCAAGCGCATTGATCAGCCGTTGGCGTGTTTCTTTCGGCTCAATCACATCATCAATATATCCACGCTGTGCTGCAACATAAGGGTTGGCAAATTTTTCGCGATACGTGGCAATCAATTCCTTTTTACGTTCATCAGGATTTTCTGCTTCTTTTAATTCACGGCTAAAGACCTTACCCACAGCGCCATCAGGTCCCATCACTGCGATCTCAGCAGTGGGCCATGCCAAATTCAGATCACCGCGAATGTGCTTACTGCTCATCACCAAATATGCCCCGCCGTACGCCTTACGCGTGATCACGGTTAACTTGGGCACAGTTGCTTCACAATAGGCAAACAATAATTTGGCTCCACGGCGAATAACACCTTGATGTTCTTGATCTGTGCCGGGCAAATATCCTGGCGTATCTACGAATGTAACAATGGGAATATTGAAGGCATCACAGAAACGTATAAAGCGTCCTGCTTTTTCAGAAGACTTTATATCCAGAACACCCGCCAAAACATCCGGTTGATTGGCTACAATGCCTACTGTATGACCGCCTAAACGGGAAAACCCAATCAAAATATTTTCGGCGAATCCT
Source organism: Anaerolineaceae bacterium (assembly GCA_009885945.1). Lineage (GTDB taxonomy): Bacteria > Chloroflexota > Anaerolineae > Anaerolineales > Villigracilaceae > VFJR01. Next base: position 8,854 of record VFJR01000051.1, on the reverse strand, counting down.
TCTTGAATTTCCATGAATTCGCCTTTATCCATGATCATACGCAAAACTTCCTTCATATCATAGGGCTTATTTGCGTCGCTAGGGATAATCGTGTTCAATGCTTCTTCAGCGCGCAATGGGTCATCCCCAACTGATACAAAGGGCGCATCTTCCATATTATTCTGCGGCAAAAACGAAAGCATCTTTCGAACCAGATAAAGCGTATCTGCTTCGCTGTCAGCAGCGACATGGCAAACACCAGATTTTTCTGAATGAACAGTCGCGCCGCCAAGTTCTTCTTGTGTCACTTCTTCATGCGTAGCGGCTTTAACAATATCTGGTCCTGTGACGAACATATAAGACGAGTTACGCGTCATAAAAATAAAATCTGTCAGCGCGGGCGAATATACTGCACCGCCAGCACAAGGTCCTAAAATAACAGAGAGTTGCGGAATAACACCAGAAGCAAGTGTGTTTCGCAAGAATATCTCGCCATAGCCCGCAAGTGAAACCACACCCTCTTGAATGCGCGCGCCACCAGAATCATTTAATCCAATAATAGGCGCGCCGCTCTTCATCGCCATATCCATGATCTTGCAAATTTTTTCAGCATGTACTTCGCCCAGGCTGCCGCCAAACACCGTGAAATCCTGTGAATATACATACACGAGGCGACCTTCAATTGTGCCCCAGCCCGTCACAACAGAATCGCCGACAAATTTTTGTTCATCCAAATCAAAATCATGCGTACGATGCACCACAAATGCATCCACTTCGCGGAAGGAGCCTTTGTCGAGCAGCAGGTCAAGTCGTTCACGGGCAGTCAGGCGTCCTTTTTTATGCTGGGCTTCAATGCGGGCTAAGCCTCCGCCTAAACGTGATTGCGCCTTATAGTCGTTCAACTTTTGAATGGGATCGTTACTCATACGCCTCTCTCTTCGCTGTAATATGAAAATATATAAATAATAATTATTATCGCCAGATTAACACCAGCGATAAAAAGCCAATTTACTCTGCCTTGTTGTAGAAAAAAAGCCTCGCTCCAAAACCATAAGCTGAAACCTGCCGAGGCGCCGAGAAGCCACTTCCTCGCCCCGGGCTTTGGGTGCGCCAGTTTCCGCAGCAGAATTCCAGCAATGATAATCCAAAACACGCCGCTAAAAATGTTATACCACGCTCCAGGCTGGGATGAAAATTCAGAAAGAATATCGCGCCAGACGAAAGCTGTCCATATACGAACAATCTGCCACGCTATAAAGATTAACACCAATCTTCTTAGTTGAGTTGCATAAAAAAGCTGATTTTCATTATTCATAGGCGGGATTTTTTGGCAGTAAGTCCTATCGCGCTAACACAGCAAAGGGCAAGAGAATGCCCGCAACGGGAACCAGCTTGAGGCGCAGACCGATGCGGGGTTTCATTTCACATCCTGTTTAAGCTTAATCAAAACTTTGCCTCCAAAACGATCTATTCCTATTTCATACAGGCTCTCAAATTGATCATAATACGGCGTGCCTTCTAAAATAGCTTCGTTGGAAAAAATATAATCTAACCCAATATTTGCAAGGTATTTATCTGCTGTCTGTGATTGTAACGCTTTAAAGTACTGCGGGCTATTTATTAAGCCGTCCATGTTTACGATGGTACGATCATGGATAAAATAGCCGGCGTTTCCTCCGCCTGTCATGCCGATCAATGAACCAGGCGGGGTGTACATTTCCAGAAATGGAACTGCTTCCATAAAAGGCACATCAGTAGAATATTCCCTGCGATAGAGATCAGCTCGCATTTGTTCTACAGACCATTGCGCATCGATAAGTATAAAAGGCACGACCAAAAGATAAAGCAAGGTGACACCGCCTTTAAGATGAGATAGGCGGCGCGCAAATAAATCAACAAGCACGGCTGAGATAACTATAACAATAAAATATTGCGCAACCCAATACCATTCTTTGATCCCAGCGTAGCCGCCAGCGTTATAAGAAAAAAGCTGTAATCCTGATGCGGTTACTAAAGGCAAAAACATTAAGCGCGACAAACTCATTGAACTATATTTTCTTTGGAAGGCAAGTATTAAAAAAGCGATAACAACAATACTAATAACTATCGCGCTGTATCTATTGTATAAAACCGTGCTCCATTTAATATCGCCAAAAATCAGATTGGTGAGTTTCAAAGCAACATTCGTCAAATGAGGAAATGCATTGAAATCGCCTCGAGGGTTAATGGCGTAATAATCAAGGGTAATCGAAGCAGCGCCGCCGTACGCATTATTATTTGAATATTCTCCCCACCATCGTTTAATTTGACCACTGACAGGGCTGGATGTTCCAAAAGTGAAATGATTGAAAAGCATGTAGATTATTAATGCCCCAAAAACAACCCCGTAATATAGAGCGCCATCAGTACACCAACGTTTCCAATTTTTTTTGAGATTTTCAACGGGTGTCTTAACTACTGCATTGTTCTTTGAAGTGAACCAAAGCATTATCAAACGTGAGCCGATCATAAATGGGGTTAGAAAAAATAGATCATAGAGCAGAGTCAGGCGTGAAAATGAATCAAAGTGCAAAACGACAGAAAGAACCAGCATAAGCGGCACGATGATGAATGACCCAAGGATCGTTGCTGATAGAACACGTTTTAAAATCTCAAAGGGGCTTTGTTGAGCAGTGTTATCGTAAAGCCCAAAAAAATAAAATATAGGAATGCGTACGATACTAGAAACTGCGATCATAGCTAATACAGAGGATGCATATTGATAATATTCAGGCAAGCCCATTCTTAATATAAAGCCAGATACGATTGAAGTAACTATAATCAGCAGATCCAGCCCCAGCAGGTCTTTCATATAGGTTCCGCGAAAAATAACTCGAAAACCAATAATGACAGCCAGAAAGACCAAGTCGAGGCGGCTAAACATAGTAAGCACAGCGATAAAAGCAATAAGGATAATATCTTTGGCAGAAGCAGGCTGCTCTTGCCATTTCTGTTCTTTTTGCAGAGTGCCATACAGGAGCACAATAATGAAAAGGGATGCAACGCCAGTTTCTAAGCCGTTTTGATAAATGTTCCAGCCAATGATGTTATTGAATGCCCAAAAACTCGCAAAAAACATGGCGATTGGCACGGAAACGATGCGCTTTAAAAAGTGGTACAGATAAATAGCAGTGCATAGCCTTATAAGACCAATGACCACAAACAAAATTCGCAAAGGCAGGATTAGATCATAGCGCGCAAAATAAAATATAGGGATACAAACCAGCATCCAAAGCGGGTGGTAGCCGTTTGTAGGATTAATGCCGTCAAAAGTAATGCCATGTCCCTCGGTAATATTTTGAGCTACTTTGTAATAATAATAAGCGTCATCACGATCGAACCAGTTAAGTGAAAAATTATGTCCTTCTGCCAATGCGCCGTAAGCGAGAGTTAAAATAAATATAAGAGTGATGACAATTTCAAAGATAGGGAAATTTTTTTTCATAGGAAGGCTTTAGAAGAACTAGATTTTACTGTATCTCCAGCAAAACCTTGCCGAAGTTTTTATTTTTCCACAAATGATCCTGAGCTTGAGAAGCGTCTTTCAACGGGAAAACTTTATCAATAACTGGTGTGAGTTTCCCTGCAACGATCAAATCCATCACTTCTTTAAAATCTGCGAGTGTGCTCATTGTGGAGCCAATGATGCTTAAGTGTTTTGCAAAAATATAACGATTATCAATTTCAAATTTTGGAGCGCCGCTATTGCCTACTGTGAGAATTCGCCCGCCCTTGCGTGCGGCACGAAACGAAAGCGGGAAAGTTGTGCCAACATTGTCTACAACCACATCCACGCCGCGCTTTTGAGTAGCAATGAAAACAGCTTTAGACCAATCTGATTCTTTTGATCTATCAATGAGAATATCTGCACCAAGCGACTCTGCCAGTTTTAATTTATTCGCATCAGAGCCGACGACGATAACTTGGGCGCCGATATGTTTGGCAATTGCCAGGCTAGCAGTATTCACTCCCCCGCCCGCACCGACTATTAAAACAGTTTCGCCTGCCTGCAAGTTTCCACGCTTAATTAATGAATGCCATGCTGTTTGAAAGACAAGCGCGCCAGCCGCAGCAATGTGCAGATCAAAATCCTGTGGTAATTTGTAAACTTGTCTTGCGGGCAGTGAAATATATTCGGCGTATGTGCCGCGCACTGTTTCACCTAGTAAATGCCAGTTTTGACAAAGATTATCCTTGCCGCTACTGCAAAACTCACATTGAGCACAGCCTATATTTGCATTAATAACTACACGATCCCCAATACTTAAACCATGCACATCTTCAGCAACAGCAGTGATTTCTCCAGCGCCATCTGCGCCGTTGATGTGAGGCAGTTCCAATTTTAATCCCTGCCAGCCATTGCGTACAAACACATCCATGCGATTCAAGGCTGCAACATGTAAACGAATCAAGACCTCGCCTGCTTTTGGTTCAGGGGTTGGAAAATCTGTATATTCTAAAACACTAGAGTCGCCGTGTTGGCGGAATAAAGTTGTTTTCATAAATTTATATCCATTACACCTTAATAAGTTGTACAGTCGTATGCCCAAAATAGAACATCGTTATTCCAAGCTCTCTCCGAAGCGAGGGAACAACTTGGAAATTCTGCGGTAACTTTATCCATTTGGTCTTTTTTATCACTTAAGAACACAAAAATCGTTTGGTCCAAATTAAGTTGCGAATGGTCGTAGGATGCCCACGTATCCAAAATATCCACACCAGAAACTTGAGGAGCCATGTATGCGGCGCTAAGGACAGAATAATATTTCATATTGGTATTTCCAAAGAACAACACAGTTGTTCCTTGTGGTTTTTCGGCAAGGTATTCTCCAAGTCGATGAGCGATCATACCGTGACTTTTGGTGTTATCAGCAGTATTCAAAGATGAATATGCGAAAAAGTAAGTATATAGGTCTATCATCAAAATCATGGTGATGACGATGAAGGCAAAAAGAGATGTGCGTTTTAAAATTCGAGGGATGTATTTTTCGAGAAATCCATTGCTTCGATCGATGCCCAATCCGATTAATAAGGCGCACAAGGGTGCCGCGCCTACATAACGCTGCGGTGCGGGAGTTGACTCGCTGAGAGCGCCCATCAAGCCAAACGAAATTAACCAAAGCGAGAGGAAAGCAAGGCGGCTGTCTCTGCGGGTAATTATCAGGCTGAGAAAACCTATCAGAAAAAAGAAAGCAGACAGCGGGTGAAGAAGAGGCGTTTCTATATCGTAGTAAACCTGAAAGGGAGAAATTATAAAAGCGCCGAATCCTTTCATCAGCTGGTCAATCCAATTTGAATTTAAGGGAACTAAAACACGATCCATGTTCATATAATATTGTTCTGGCAGGTTGATAAAAAACCAAGTCAGCGGCAATAAAATAACAGCAGAGATAAATCCTGCCAAAACGATCGATAGCGCTAATTGACGAAAACGCGCTCGCTCTTTTAACCATGCAAAGATCAATGCAATAAACAGAATGCCGATCAATACCCGCGCACTATAATAAAAATATTGAGAAAATCCAAATGCTAACCCGCCTAGTAAAATAGCCAAACGGTTCTTATTTTCCCAGCCGTACCATATGAAGCCCAATGTGATCGTGATCCATAAACCATCCCAAACATTGTTTAACGCGAGTCGGCTAAAAAAAACATGGGTGTGAAGCGCAGATAAAACCAATGCCGAAAATATTCCGACGCGCAAATTAAACATTTGCCTGCCAAGAAAATAGACCGCAGCTACTGTGCCTACGCCCGCAAGAATAGACGTGATGCGCAATGCAAAAATTGTTTGCCCTAACAAACGAATTGAAAACGATTGAATGAACGGGTATAAAGTTGGGAAAGAATACCAACCAACAATAAAAGGATTGTTCCATTTCCCTTTTACAAAGTCCGCCGCGTTAATCCCAAAACCAGCTTCATCACCGCTCAAGATTAACGGCAGAGTATTGAGATTAAATACTCTGACCCATAAAGCAAAAATCAAAATCGGGATTAGCCAATACATTGTTTTTTTAAACGAATATTTCTCAAAGGTGCTTCTATTTGATGCGCCCCACACAGCCAAAAGAATGCTTACCAGCCATGATGAAATTGCTACAAATGGACTTTTCAGCGCAGGTTCAAAGCCGCTTGAGATAACCGCCAGATATGAAAACACCAAACTTGTTCCAAGAAGTGCGCCGTGAAAAGCATCAACTGCAAGCCAGTTCGTAATTTTTTTTAATTTCAATGCCCACCAACGATATGCTTGTTCATTAAACATTAGAAGCAAACTTACTGAAATTTGCAAGAAGCCGAACAAAATAAACCAAACTGCACTAAACTGCAGATCCATACGCAGGGAACGATAGTTGATCACAGCAAACAGTACGATCAATCCACCTAATAATGCTAATGCAATAATTTTTGAAGACTCTTTATGACTTTTCCATTTTTTTTTATTATTTAATAAAAGCCATAAATCTGGGGGAAAATCTCCTAAGGGATTTCGCCACAGCCAAGAACATAGTAACAAGCCGAACAATCCTACTAGTACGGCAACAGGAATTTCCCAAGGCAGATATCTGAAAGTATAAGTATGCGCACCAGACGGAGCTGCAACTTGCATCCAACCATCAAGGTCATACAAGTCGGCGCGCGTTCCATCTACCCAAACTTTCCAGCCGCTCCAGATATTTTCGTGAACCAGTAAATATCCATCTACGGGCGCGTTACATACCACATCAATTTTTCCGCCTGCGCCGCTTGCTTGGCATACATGAAAATATCCAGTAGCGTCAACAATATAAGCATATTCAGCAGAAGCATCTAAATAAAGAAATTCAGCACTGTATTCTCGCACCAAAGTATATTGCGTGCTTCCGGGCTCAACAGGGAACCTGGAAAGTTGCAAATATGGATTGGGATAATGTTTTACGCCCGTCCAAAAAGGCAGTGATTCATTTGTCACTTTTAAACCCAAACGTACAGCGGGCTCGGTCCAAAATTGCTCTCCTAAAACTGGCAGTACCCATTCCAAAGAGTCAGTTTTTAGGTCTTTTAATTTCTCCACCGTGGTGGGCCATAACGGGGATACATTAAGGAATTGACGCCCAAAGTTATAGCCTTGTTGAACATTAAAGATCAACGGAATAAGCAAAAACACACTTGCTGGCAAATAAAATGTGCGGGCATTTTTTTTCTTGCCAAAAGTAAAGTGAATGGTGGGCCATTGAACACGCTTAAGTAACTGATCTAGCCCATAGCCCGCCAAGCCAACTAATAGAATGACAGAAACACCCAGCCCAAGGTTTGGAAATCGCAGGCTGGCAATCGGCTCAAACCAGGTAAAGACCCATTTAAGGAAGTCGGGATTTACAAACCCAAGGATCAAAGCCGCGCTTGTTGCAAGATAAAGGATTTTTTTACTGTCTTGTTTTTTATATGCGCCAACTGCAAAAATAGACAGCAAAACAGGGAGCCATCCTATAAAGTTAATATACAAACTTGGGTTTGCCCATTTTCCAAGCGCTTCTGTGCGATAGAACGCCATATCGTCAATCACAAAATTCAACAAATTATATTTAAGCGGTTGAAGCGATACAAAATCTGGGAGCGTACTTTTATGGATATTCCAGCCGTTTACCAATAAAGGCATTGTAAAAATAGCGGTCAACAAAACCACCAAGCCGCCGGCTGTTAGAAATTTTTTCCAAATGGGATCTATCTTCCAGCCGCGTTCAAACAAAAGGAAACTCAACGCAGGCAGAGATATCACAAACAAAACTTGTGCATATCCCTGTCCAGAAAAAACAGCAGAAGAAATGACAAGAGCAAGTACAACCGTAGAGCGCCAATCTTGTTTTCGTATCAACATAAGAATTGCAGGGAAAATAAGGCTGGTCATCACTGTTGAAAGCACAATATCCAAAACCCCCAACTCTAACTTTGCAGACAGATGTCCGCCCACAACTACCAGCAAAGATGCCCAAATTCTTGCAAACCTGCCCAGCTTCAATTCATAAGACAGCCACCACTGTGCAATGCCAGCACCCATTAAAGATAGTACTACCATCACCTTTGAACCGTTAACCACACCCCAGATCAAAGTCGTGATCATCGTAATGGGATGCAGGATCGCGGCGTATGTATTTGTCAGCGCAGGGTAACCACCGATCTGCGAGTCATCCCAAACAGCACAATAACCGCACTGGCGCACAAAAGTCCAAAAATGATGCGTGGAAATCGCCATGCCATATTCCCTGCCCCAGGGAATTAAGTTTTCATCAAAGTGAAGCATGTCACGCCCAACCCAAATCCCCCAAGCCGCGATCAATAGCCACTCAAGTATATTAAGCCAAGTTTCTTTTTTATATCTTCGGAAAAACTTTAAGAACTTAGTAGACGGGGACATTGATATAAGAACCTGAGTTTTATTTAAGCCCTAACTCACTGCGCGAAATAACAAACCGTTGAATCTCACTCGTGCCTTCGTAAATTTCTGTGATCTTAGCATCTCTAAAATATCTTTCCACAGGAAGTTCTTTACTATAGCCCATGCCGCCATGAATTTGAATCGCTTGATGCGTGACAAACATGGCAGTTTCAGATGCAAATAGTTTTGCCATGGAAGCTTCCAATGAATAGCGGCTGCCATCTTTTTTGGATTTTTCCTTGGCAAGCGCGGCGTTATAAATCAATAAACGGGAAGCCTCAATGCGCGTCTTCATATCTGCGATCTTGAATCCAGTTCCCTGAAATTCACCAATTACCTGACCAAACGCCTCTCTCTCACCCGCATACTTGCGTGCCGCTTCGTAGGCCGCTTCTGCAATCCCAAGCGCTTGTGTTG
>VFJR01000146.1 GCA_009885945.1 Anaerolineaceae bacterium | reverse complement strand
TCGTTTGGGGGTGAGATAATTTTACCTGAATTTTGTCTACAAACAGTCTCTCCGTTGGAGTGACTAAATTCTTGAATTTCGTGTCTCAAATCATTGACACATTCCGTTCTTTGGCGGATGTATATAAAGCTATCGGTGATTATGAGCAAGCCTATTATCATTTATTGGCTTTTCATAATATTTGGCAGGGTATTTATTCTCACGATTCCGAACAGCGTATACATGCCGTGCTTGCAAATAGCGAAATTAAAAAGGTTCAGCGTGAAGCAGAAGAACAAAGAATAAAAACACATTACCTTTCGCGAGCTCTATCCAATGTGCAGAAATCAGACGAAGAAAAAACCCACTTATTAATGCAATTAGCCACCCAGGCTAAAATGTTGGAACAACTTGCCAGGGAGGACGGGTTGACTGGGTTAAGTAACCGCCGCTGGTTGGACATTCAACTTAATTATGAATTTGAACGTGCAAGACGATTTGACCATTCGTTTGTAATAGCTATGATTGACCTTGATAATTTCAAGTCGGTGAACGACACGCTTTCTCACTTAACTGGAGATGAAGTGCTGCGTCAGATTGCTAAAATCTTGAGGAGTTCCTGCCGAGGGGTAGATACAGTTGGTCGTTATGGCGGTGAGGAATTTGTGCTTTTACTAGTGGAGACAACTCTTGATCAGGCACAAGAGATATGCCAAAAATTAATTCAAAATATAAGAGGTCACTCCTGGCAGGCGTTGCATCCGCGCCTTGAAAAGGTTACCCTTAGCGTAGGATTGGCGGACAATAATGACATTGGCTCTGTTGTTGAAATGCTTTCTATTGCTGATTCTCAACTTTATAGAGCAAAACGGCAGGGCAAGGATCAAGTTTGTTATTAATAACGAAAAGTACTCCTCCAATTTCGAAGAAGTACCTTTCGTTATTAATTATGTTGCAGAAACATTAATTTGATCAATTACGCGAATTATTATTTTTCGGGGCCAGAAATAATAAATATGCATATCCTAATGCGAAGACCACATGAATTACGATTAACAACCAAGCCTTTGAACGAATCACAGCTTCACTGCCTGCAACTCCGTTCATTGTGAGCACGAAGCCTACAATAGTGCTGGTGAATGCCAGGTAGGCTGATTTTTGAGCTAATCCAAAATCGTTTGAATCTTTAATGAACCATAGTAGCAAACCCGCCATTAAAAGTGCCCCGCCTAAAAATCTGGCTGTTAACAAGGTGGAGATAGTGTAATCGGTTGTTCCTACGAATACTAAGACGGTTGCGGGTAAAAGTAAAAAGCCTGCGCCGAATAACGCTGCAATGATTGCGTTCAGAGTAAAGAGTGGTTTGAAATTCATTTTTTTATTCTCCTGGGTGGATCTTGTTTTACTGAGATTTTGTGGAGCTAGTAAAGACTAAGCAAAATAATTTTACTGACAAACTTGAAGGCAGGCATTCCCACATTCGGGGGATAATGTTTACAAAATACCATCTTTGATGAACAGCGTATAGCCACGATTTGTGAGCATTTTTAACTCAGTAAATAAATCTCTCTCGATTATTTTGAAATTGAAACAGGATTTACCTTGCATTCGCTTTTTGAGCTCGGGTGAAGTGTCTTTTAGTAATTCAGGGAATATATAAATAGGCATAAGGTGATACGAAACATAATTTTTCTTGATCTGTACAGCGGCGAAGAAAATTTCTTTTTTGAATCTTTCGCTGTAAGGTCCATCTATCGAATAGCTGTTTGGAGTGTCAATTTTCAGGGTAAGTTTTTTGGCGTAAGGGGTTAAGATGCCTTTGAGCGCTTCAAACACAAGTGGATATTCAGGTTTTACCGTCATTTTTTACTCCGTTTATTGTACGATCACTTCAATGAATAATGGGTCGCCAAATGACGTGCCATCTGGCGTGAAGGCTTGCCAGAATGATTGATATGTGCCGCCTACAAAGGGGGCTGTGAATAAAATGCGCAGAGTAGTTTGTGAGCCAGCTTTTGCAGGGAAGAGGGCTTGCTCTGCAGCGGCGTTCATCGTGTCTCCGCCGACAAGTTTCAGGCGATAGGTTGCGTCCCAGTTACAGGTTCCACTGTTTTGTACTAGCCATTGTTTATCTATCAATGAGCCTGGGGAAACGACTGAGCCATCTGGCACTGAGAGGTCTTGCAGCCAAGTTAGGTTGTTGGTGCAGGGTAAGGTTAGGGTTGGCGCTTCAAGAGTTGGTGTGGGCTGGATGGGCGTGGGGGTTGTGCCTGCGATTCTTGTAAGAACGGGTTGAGGAGGCGCGACTTGTGTGGGCGGGATAAAAGGCGTGGATGCGATTTGAGATGCACATGCCGAGGCGAAAAAAATGCTTGAGAGCAGAATCAGCTTTGAGTTAAGGTAGAGGCGGGTTTTCATCATATAAAAAATGGACACGTTGCCGTGTCCATCTATTTTACGCTTCTTCTGTGTTCCCGCCAGCATCATCTTCGCCGCCATCGCCGCCAATATCTAGCGGCAGGGCGATTTCGCCGCTGAGGGCTTTTTGACGGATGAGACCGTCAATTTCGTTCATCATGTCTGGGTTGTTACGTAAATAATCTTTTGCGTTTTCGCGACCTTGACCGATGCGTGTTTCACCATAGGAGAAGAACGCGCCGCGCTTCGTCACGACCTCGAACTTGGTTGCCAAGTCGAGCACATCACCGGACTTGGAGATGCCTTCGTTGAACATGATGTCGAACTCGGCGGTGCGGAAGGGAGGCGCAACTTTGTTTTTGACGACTTTGACGCGGGTGCGGTTGCCGATTACTTCTTCGCCGACTTTGATGGCTTGAATGCGGCGTACGTCAAGACGCAAGGATGCGTAGAATTTTAAGGCTTGTCCGCCAGTGGTGGTTTCTGGGTTGCCAAACATCACACCGATTTTTTGGCGAAGTTGATTTGTGAAAATAACGGCGGTTTTGGTTTGGTTGATGGCGCCAGAAAGTTTACGCAAAGCCTGAGACATAAGACGGGCTTGCATACCCATGGTGGCGTCGCCCATGTCGCCTTCAATTTCAGAGCGAGGCACGAGCGCGGCAACTGAGTCGATCACAACCACGTCTACTGCGCCGGAACGTACGAGGGTCTCTACGATTTCGAGGGCTTGTTCGCCAGTGTCGGGCTGTGAGACGAGCAGGTTATCAATATCTACGCCAAGACGTGCGGCATAGACTGGGTCAAGGGCGTGTTCCATATCAATGAAGGCGGCGGTTCCGCCCATTTTTTGTGCTTCTGCAACGATGTGTTGGCAGAGAGTGGTTTTACCAGAAGATTCTGGTCCGTAAATTTCCGTAATACGTCCGCGTGGTACACCGCCGACACCGAGAGCAATGTCCAGTGAGAGCGAGCCGGTCGGGAAGACTTCAGTCACCATGGCGGTGGCTTTGCCGAGGGGCATAATGGAGCCTTCGCCAAAGTTTTTGACGATGTCGCCCAGCGCTTTATCTAACATGGCGCGCTTGGCTGAATTCATTTGAATGGATGTTGAGTTCTCTGGGATGTCTGCTTTAGGTTTTCTTGCCATTTTAGTTTCTCCAATTGTTTGAAAACCTTCATCACTGGGATGAAGGATAAGTGTGTTGCGAGAGTATAGCACAGATGTTCAGTAAGTCAAGAGATGTAAAAACGCGCGAAATGTGGTTTTCTCAAACTCTGTTTTTAAACGCAAATTGGGTTAATGTACGAATCACGCGAATAAAGCATTTAAATTTTCGGGCATTAGTCCTTTCGTATTGATAGTTTGCTATGTTTGCTGGTATGCCCTTTATTGTATCAGAGCGATCTATCGTATAATTGGATTATGCCACCTCAAACAGGGATAACTGCTCAACTAAAAGACGCCTTGCAACTTACTCGCGCAGTTTGGGTTGTGCATGCCGAACGTGAAGGGGGGATATGGCTGATACGCGCCGCGCAAGGTTTAACCAAACCCGCTCAAAATACTTTACAAAAATATATTTCTCAAGAATCTGTAGATGCTTGGTTGAGCGGTTCATTAACCAGCGGGCATAGCCGTTCTGCAGTGTTGTCCAAAGATAGTGATTTGAATGTGCCTTATTTAGTAGCCTTCCCAATTAATGGACTGTCTCAGGTGGTTTTGGTGGGCGGTAGCCGTCTGCAAGTGGAGAAGAATAAAAAAATCTGGTTTCTTTTTGCGGCTCTCTTGTCAAATCAATCGGAAGCTTGTTCAGATACTTTATTGCCAGAATTGCAAACGGGCGTTCCTTATGATCTTTCAGCAGTGAATGGCGTACTTTCAGCCTTTATTAACGCATCTTCCTGCGCTGGAGGCTGGCTCGCCATTCGTCGCGGTGAATCGCTGGACATTCAAGCAGAGTGGAACGATAAACCTAGCAAAGGAAAAACACTGGCAATCGATTCAAATTCACATCTTAAACACCTTAGCCGTACATTAGCAGAAGTGGCTGTGGAGCGAGATAACGCATCTTGGAATCTGATTCCGCCTTCAGCGCCGAAGGGACGCGCCCATTATTGGAGTTGTATTCCACTGGTCGTAGGTCAGCGTTTGATAGGTGTAGTCGCTCTGTGGCGCATCAAGCCTTTTACTGCGCAAGAATGGAAAAGCCTGCGCAAACTTGCTGTAAAGGCATCTTCTTCTGTGGATGTGATTCTTGCATTTACAGAAATGTCTGCGCACTTGCGCCGCCTAGGGATGCTTAATGATTTTGCTTTGACGGTTTCATCTGCTTATAGTCTTGAGCAAATTGCGCGGCGTGTCGTGAGCTTACTAGCGCGCGCGTTTAGTAAAGCATGGGTTACGTTATATCTTCCATCTATTGACAAGCGTATTATTCATGAATTCCGTATGCATAACGGGAAATTTTCAGCGCAGGTTGTTTCTATGGCTGGGCATCCCGTTGCCGCGTATTTAAGCTTTAGCCGAATTCAACGATTAAATGATCCAGCAGCGACAGTCAAACTACCATCACAACCTAAAGTCAAGTCGAGCTTGTTGGTTCCATTGCGTTACAGAAATAAAAATGCAGGCTTGATGTTGTTGGAAAGCGATCGTTCAGAAACATTTAGCCAGCCCGATGAACATTTGATCGTTGTAATCGCCAGTCATTTGGCTGGTTTGATCGAATATGGGCGCGTGCGTGAAGAAGCTGAAGGAAGAGCCAAAAATCTTGGCTTGATCCACGAAGTTGTTCAACAAATTATCGGTGTGGTCAATAAGCTAGAGGTCGCGCAGATTACAGCCTTTTTGCTTGCTCAATATTTTGGGTATGAGTTAACAGCAGTTTTGCTGGTTGATTCAAGAAACTCATTAAGTATTCAGGGATTTGCCGGTACGCGCGCTACAGAAGTAAAGCGTTCACTTGCCGAAGATGACTTTAATACGGTCAGCGGCATTACGGGTTATGTATTTTCAACTGGTGAGAGTAAATTGGTCAATGATGTTTCTTTGGAGCCTTTATATCATCCTATTAAAGGTTGGTCTGCAGCTTCTGAAATGTGCGTGGCATTAAAAGATGCGGGGCGTACATTTGGAATTATTGATATCGAAAGTTCTGAGAAAAATGCATTTACTAATAACGATCTGCTTGCAATCGAATCGCTGGCAGGCATTCTTGCTACTGTTGTTGCCAGCGCCGACCAATACCAACGTTTGCAAGAAACGATTCGCCAGCACCGTATGACTCAAATGGAATTAAAAGCGCGTATGGATGCCCAGCAAGCCGCAGAAAGCCGCCTTGTGCAAGCCGCCAAGCTTGCCGCAGTCGGTGAAATGGCGGCAGGCATCGCCCACGAATTAAATAATCCATTAACTACCGTTACGGGCTTTGCAGAACTGATCCTAAAAGACGCCTCAGAATCATCAAGCTATCACGACGAATTGGAAATGATTTTGCGGGAAGCCAGACGCGCTCGCGATGTTGTGCGGCGTTTGTTGGATTTTTCTCGCCAAAGCGAGCAAACCCGCACCCGCGCCGACTTCAACGAGGTTTTAAGCGATGTGATTGCGCTTACTCAACATCTTATTCGCACGAACAATGTACAATTGAGCGTTGAAATGGCAAATGAATTGCCTTGGGTCTATGTCGATCGAAATCATATGAAGCAAGTCTTGCTAAATTTGATTCATAATGCCTTGCAAGCCATGCCTGTGGGGGGCAGGCTGGATATTACAACAGCTCCTAAAGATAGAGATGGAAAGCATTGGGTTACTTTGGCAATCCGTGACACCGGGGTTGGCATTGCTCCAAAAGACCGTGAACGGATTTTTGAGCCTTTTTATACAACCAAAGGCGACAAAGGCGGTACGGGCTTGGGTCTCTCGGTCACTTACGGAATTGTTACCGACCATTCAGGACAAATTGACGTAGAGAGCGTTCCTGATGAAGGTTCGTGCTTTACAGTTTGGCTGCCCATTCAAGAAATGATTGGATAATTTATGGAACCTTTATCTATTCTCGTAATTGATGATGAACCTGGAATTGCGTTATTGTGTAAACGCGTGTTGACGCGCGTCGGTTTCAACGTTACTTCCAAGACTGACCCTAAAGAAGGCGTTGAGTTTCTGCGTGAAAATTCAATTGATCTTTTGTTGGTTGATATTCGTATGCCGGAAGTAGATGGCTTTCAAGTCATTGGACATGCTCAGCGCCTGCAGCCAGGAATTTCAATTTTGGTAATGACTGGCTACGGTACAGTTGAAACCGCTATAAATGTTTTGCGTCAAGGTGTAGATGGATTAATCCTCAAGCCTTTTGAACAAACAGATGAATTAGTAAATTCTGTTCGGCTGGCGCTAGGCAACAATCAACAGAAAAAAGATGCCGCGCGCATTCATACTCTCAAGCCTCTTTTTAATGTCACCGAATCTTTACTGTCTGAAACTCAAAGAGACCGCCTGCTGGAATTAATTTTATCTGCCACTGTTAATCATTTGCGTTGTTCAAATGTCGGATATTATCTTGCAGAAGGGGACGGAGATTTACAATTGCTAGCTCAACATGGCAAAATCATTCCACTACAAAGCAAATTGATCTCAAGCGTAGATTCATCTTCTTCTTTGGTCATGATTAACACCACCGGTCCCGGCGATGAGGCACAGCAAACGCTTCTAACCGACCTCGAACTTGGTGCGGCGATTCTTGTACCGATCAAACGCCCAAGCTTTCGTGCCGTCTTATACGCCGCGCGCGATGTGAGCGACCAGCCCTTCAGCGAAGCCGACACTGAAATTTTTCAGATCCTCTCGCGCCAAGCCGCAGTTGCCATGGAAAATTCACGGCTTTATGCCGCTCAAGTAGAATATGTGCGTAAAGTGGAAGAGTCTCAAAAAGCATTGTTGCAAGCAGAAAAAATGGCAGCGGCAGGCAGGTTAAGTGCATCCATTGCGCATGAAGTAAACAATCCTTTACAAGCCGTGCAAAACTGCCTGCATTTGGCAGGACGTGAAGACCTGCCCCAGGAAAAGCGCAGCGAATATTTCAATTTAGCCGTTACAGAATTGGAACGGCTATCCGTTACCGTAAAAAGAATGTTGGACTTATATCGCCCCGGCGCAATATCTCCTGAAAAAGTGCAAGTGCAAGAAATTCTTCAGCGTGTATTAGATCTAATGGAGCCGCAATTTAAAGATCGTGGAATCGAAGCGAAGATCGACATCCCGGAAAAACTGCCCACAGTCCGAGCTGTCGCCAGCCAAATTCAGCAAGTTTTTATTAATCTAATCCTCAATTCATTTGATGCAATGCCGGACGGCGGAATATATGAAATTAGCGCTCGTCCCGTTAAGCGAGGCGTCGAATTGTTTTTTCGTGATAATGGTCCAGGCATCCCAGAGTTAGTGCGTGCCAGCATATTCGAACCTTTTTTTAGTACAAAAGATGTAGGCACTGGCTTGGGGCTAACAGTAAGTTACAATATAATAACCTCGCACGGCGGATCTTTGGAACTGGTGGCTGATCAAGGTCCCGGCGCCTGTTTCCGCATATTCCTTTCCTCAGGAGGATAATGTATGAAATCAAATATTCTTGTAGTGGACGATGAAGCAGTTGCCCGGCAATCACTTACCGATATTTTGAAATTGGAAGGATATGCTGTCAGTTCTGTCCCGAATGGTCAAGCCGCCGTAGAATATGTGCGTGTAAATCCAGTTGATGTTTTAATAGTGGATTTACGCATGCCCGGCATGAATGGTTTGGAAGTTGTGCAGGTGGTTAATCAAATATCACCTGAAACTGAAGTGATTGTATTAACCGCGTTTGGCTCAACAGATACTGCCATTCAAGCCCTGCGTTTACGAATTCACGATTATCTCTTAAAGCCAGCTTCTCCGGCTCAGGTCTTGCAAAGTGTGAAAAAAGGTTTAGCAAGACGGAACGGAAAATTACGCACAAAAAGCAGTACCGAGCCTTCTGCCGATTTGGAAGAGTTGACAGCAGAATATCGCTTAAAAGATGGAACGCTGGTTGATCTTTCCCGCCGTCAAATTCGATATAAAAATAAAGTAGACCACTTAACCCCGGCGGAAGGTCGTTTGCTCAACATACTGATGAAAAACCCCGGTAAAGTATTTTCGCACCGTGAACTTGTCTTGCTGGTACAAGGATATGACACGTCCCAGCGCGAAGCCCCCGAAATTCTGCGCCCCTTGGTCAGCCGTTTGCGTCACAAATTGGAGCAATTTCCATCATTGTCTGAAAAAGTCTCCAGTGTGCGCGGCACAGGGTATGTCTACGAAGAGGATTAATTCTTTTTACGCAAATCGCGGTAGCGCCAACGGATTTCCCAAATGCGCAATGCTGCTTCTACCTGGATCTTGAAATCCATTTTCGATTTTCCTTTTTGCCGATTGGCAAAATAAATTGGATGCTCCTTGACTTTAAAGCCTAATAAATAAGCGATATAGATCATTTCTACCTGAAAACTATAGCCATTAGAGCGTATACGTTCTAATGGCATCTGTTCAAGAGTGTTGCGTTTCCACATTCGAAAGCCAGTTGTAAGATCAAATACTGGAGTTTGCAAAATGGTGCGGGCGTATAAATTTCCAAATGTTGAGAGTGATTTTCTCCACATGGGCCAATCTCTATCCAATGAGCCGCCCGGAATATAGCGCGAGCCAGAAACTACATCGCAACTTTGCAGGTCATCCTTCATTTTTAACAAATTAGATGGGTCATGCGAAAAATCTGCATCCATCTGAATAATTACATCCGCACCTAATTCAATTGCTT
The DNA here is from genome assembly GCA_009885945.1 of Anaerolineaceae bacterium. Lineage (GTDB taxonomy): Bacteria > Chloroflexota > Anaerolineae > Anaerolineales > Villigracilaceae > VFJR01. Next base: position 4,852 of record VFJR01000146.1, on the reverse strand, counting down.
TACGAAATCCAAGAACATACGCCGAGCCTATCCCAGCCTTTTGCGGTCGAACTATGATGTTGAGTTTGGTTTCGTGCTTTTTCGCCAAAAGATCAGCGATATCTGCAGTGCCATCTGGGCTGTTATCATCAATAATCAATAATGAGATATTGAGCGGGAGCGCAAGCAAAACCTCAACAAGGTTTTCTAAGTTTTCTGCTTCGTTGTAAGTTGGAATAACAATAGTAAATTTCATAATTTAATATCTCATTCTTTAATAATAAATTGATACTGTATTTGCAAGGATACCATGAAACTTAAAAACTACTCATTTGGCATAATTACTATTGAGCATGTATGGGCTGCCGTGATATTGGCGGGAATTTTCATATTTAATAATTCTCACCCCATTCGGCTATATGACTTTTGGCTAGCCATTGCTCAAGGCCGAGAGATGATTGTTTCTGGTGCTATTCCAAATACAGATGTTTTTTCATTTTCGCACTATGGCGCCCCGTTTCTTTCTTCCTCCGCTTATTGGCTGGCGGATATTTTTTGGTATTTTGTTTATGTGTTTGGCGGAAGTAAATTTGTTATTTTTATTAATACGGTCATTATCGTAAGCGCTTATGCAATTTTGTTAATGGTTGGCTGGCGTGCATCAGGTCAACTACGATATGCCGCGTTGGGTGTGGTCTTTGCCGCTGCGCTGGGGTTCAATGACTGGAATGTGCGCCCTCAGGTTTTTTCTTATCTCTTCGGCGCGTTAATACTTTGGATTACTTCAGAGTATGAAGCTACACAACGAAAAGGATTATTTTTTTATATCCCACTCGTGATTTTGTTTTGGGTGAATACACACCCTTCCTATCCTATTGGATTAATCATTATCGGAGGCTGGGCTGTATCGAATCTGCAAAAAGCGTTTTTGGTGCGTTCGCGGAAAATAATGTTCCCGTCAGCGGTTGTTCTTGGGGCATCTGTGTTGGCTTGTTTTATAACACCTCATGGTATGGATAATGTACGTATGGTTTTTACGCTTGTGGGTTCTCCGATTCAAAGCCATATTACAGAATGGGCTCCGCCTTCCTTTGATACGCTGGGGGGCAGTCTCTTTTTCTTTGGGCTGCTGGGAGTGTCGTTATTGATGGGTTTTTCATCAAAGCGTATTTCTGTAGTGAGCGCCCTGTATTTTCTTGCTTTTGCATATTTCGGGTTGAACTATATTCGAAGCTCGGTTTGGTTTGGCTTGGTGATGGCTCCATTTGTTTCGATGTGGCTGTCTGAGTTAATGCCTTTACAGCATAGTATACAAAACGTTCGATCAAGGTTTATCAATCGACTTCTAGTAGGACTTGTCTTTGCGCTTGCGCTCATCTCGTTGCCGTGGTTTAAGCCTTTCTATGAAAAGTCTTTGTCTAGCGATAAAGCGGGTGATTTGTCACGTGAAATACCAGTTGCCGCCGTTCAATATTTGTTAGACAATCACCTGCCAGCGAATATTTTTCACGAAATGGGCTTTGGCAGTTATTTGATGTGGGCAGCCTATCCAAAATATCAAGTTTTTATTGACCCGCGTTTTGACATTAAGCTCTACCCTATATCTTTTTGGAACGAATATGATGCCATTAACCGCGGCGATAATGGCTGGGAAAATTCGCTTGCCAAATACGACATTGCTACTTTAATGCTCTCTCCAAAATTTCAAGCAGACTTAATCAGCGCGGTAGAAAAATCCAGCGCATGGGAAAAATTATATGAAGATGAGGTTGCTATTATTTGGGTAAAGAAATAGAGACCATAATGCCGCAATCATTGTTTCAGTGGAAAATATCCACGGACAAGCTGGTTTTGTCTGTAATCGAGAATAGCGATTTTGATTCAACGACCATGCAATTGCCGGCAGGGCTTTATACAACATTTCGCACTTGGGGTCAAAAATCAAGAGTGCTTGGTTTGCAAGCTCACCTCGATAGATTATTTGCGTCATCCATACACAAGAAAGTTGAACCAGTGCGCTCTCAAAGTGATCTGCGCCAGTTAGTACATAATTTTGCAAAAGAAATTCCATCCTCTGAAGTGCGTGTTAGGTTGATACTAGATACAACAATAGAAAAGGGAACTCTGTATATTCTTATGCAGTCTTTTGAACTGTTACCTGAATCGATTTATAAGAATGGAGTTTTTGCATCTGTGTCTGATAAAAGCAGAGTGCTGCCAATTCTCAAGCAAACAAATTTTATTTTGGAATCAATGAACGAGCGCAAAGAAAAAAAAGATGGAGTTTTTGAAATTCTTTTAACTCATGACAATCGTATCTTAGAAGGAATGACAAGCAACTTTTTTTATGTAAAGGGCGGTGTTTTATATACTGCCATAGACGGAATATTAAACGGGGTCACGCGAGAAGCGGTTCTTAGGCTGGCAAAAGAAATGCAACTTATTGTTAAATTCGAGAGCTTGCATATCCATGATATTGCGGCGATCAACGAAGCATTTATTACTAGCAGTTCGCGCGGCGTTGTGCCCGTTGTGCGAATAGCAGATCAAAGCATAGGCGCCGAAAATGTTGGAGATGTAACCAGCAGGCTTCAGAGTCGATACGACGCGCAGGTTTTGAGCATTGCAGAAATTTTTTAATCAAGCCCATTTATCTTTTAATCTATTATGATGTGCCATCCATGAAGACATCAGATTTTGACTATCACCTGCCAGGATCATCCATCGCACAGACTCCAGTTGAGCCGCGTGATTCATCCCGACTCTTGCTTTTAAACCGAGCCAGTGGAAAACTGGAACATCGCTTCTTTCGTGACTTGAGTCTGCTCTTGCACCCAAACGACTTGCTCGTCCTGAACCGCACCCGCGTCATTCCCGCCAGAATCTTTGCGCGCAAAATTACCGGCGGACGCGTGGAATTGCTCCTTTTGCGCCGTGAAGATTTATTGACTTGGCGCGCATTGGTAGGAGGCAAAGGATTAAATATTGGGAAAAAAGTTCAAGTGGAAAATGGACCCAGTGCCGAGATTATTTCTGTCTTGGAAGGTTCAGAGCGGTTAATTAAATTCTCAGAAGCAATTGAACCTTTTTTCTCCAGCGTAGGGAACATTCCTTTGCCGCCCTATATCCATGAAAAAATAAGCGACCCAGAACGGTATCAAACTGTATACGCCCGTGAGGCGGGTTCTGCCGCGGCGCCCACAGCGGGGCTGCACTTTACGCAAGGGCTATTGGATGATATTCAAAAGCTGGGCGTTAACCTTGCGTATGTAACTTTACATGTTGGCTTGGATACCTTTTCGCCTGTCACAGAAGAAACGCCCGCAGCGCATAAGATTCACACAGAATGGTGTGAATTGCCCACAGAGACTGCGAATTTAATTAACCAAACGAAACAAGCAGGCGGGCGGGTGATTGCTGTGGGCACAACCAGCGTGCGGGTTTTAGAGTCTGCTGGATCAATCAATCATTCGCTCGATAAACAGTCAGCCGTCGAACCTTTCAGCGGCGATACTTCTATTTTTATTACGCCTGGGTATCAATTTCAGGTGGTGGATGCGATCATCACTAATTTCCATTTGCCAAAATCTACCTTGATCATGCTGGTCAGCGCATTTGCGAGCCGTGAAAATATTCTAAATGCCTATGAAGTTGCTATCAAGGAAGGGTATCGATTTTATTCCTTCGGGGATGCAATGTTTATTTCTGTGTGAGTCTATGAATCTTGATCAAATAAATAATGAAATCATTGCGTGCCGTAAGTGCGCTCGTCTGGTGCAGTGGCGCGAAGAAGTTGCACAGACGAAGCGCAAGGCATATATAGATCAGAATTATTGGGGTAAGCCGGTACCGGGTTTTGGCGACCCAAAGGCGCGTGTGCTGGTGGTTGGATTGGCACCGGGCGCGCATGGCTCAAACCGTACCGGGCGTCAATTTACGGGGGATGCTTCGGGTGGATTTTTTTTCCCAGCTTTGTACCGGGCTGGGTTCGCGAATCAACCTTCGGCGCAGTCGCGAGGCGATGGGTTAATTCTCAAAGATATGTATATTACGGCTTCTGCGCGCTGTGCTCCGCCAGATAATAAGCCTAGCCTTGCTGAATTGAAAAATTGCCAGCCGTATCTTGAGCGTGAGCTTGAGATTTTGAAGCCAAAAGTGATCGTTTGTTTAGGGCGCATCGCCTTTGAAAGAATTTTAAAAATTTATTCTATTCGTAATTCGCAATGGAAGTTTTCACATGGCGCAGTGTATGAGCTTCCGTCTTGCGCTTTGCTCTGTTCTTATCACCCCAGCCAGCAAAATACGTTGACGGGTAAATTGACAGTGGAAATGTTTGATGCAGTCTGGTTGAAAGCTAAATCGATTATGGAGAGTGTATGAATTACTATTTGTTAGAAGTGCAATTGCACGATTTATTAAGTGCAAAAAAGTTAACGATTGCCGCGGCGGAATCTTGTACGGGCGGTTTGGTTTCTGATCGTATTACCAATGTGGCTGGTGCGTCTGAATGTTTCCCGGGTGGGATTGTGGCATATTCTTATGAAGCTAAAGTAAATTGTTTGGGTGTTTCATGGGATGTTTTAAATTCAGTGGGCGCGGTCAGCGAAGAGGTGGTTTTGCAAATGGCGCGCGGGGCGCGCCGATTATTTTCTGCGGATATTGCCGTTTCTGTCAGCGGCGTGGCGGGACCTAGCGGCGGCACAGCCGAAAAACCTGTGGGCACTGTCTTTATTGCCGTCGGCAATAAAGAAAAAACAGAAACCCTGAAACTCAATCTCCGGTTTGACCGGCAACGAAATATCGGGACTATCCACCCCGCTTTGCACGTTGCTGTCGCTGCCGCCGCCCAATTCGACATACCACGCTGCGGAGG
>VFJR01000099.1 GCA_009885945.1 Anaerolineaceae bacterium | reverse complement strand
GCAATTTTAGGAATATGCCTTGATACCAGAAAATTAAAAAGACGAGTAAAGACAGGTTGCGTATGACTTCGAGATAAATAGCCGCCATGCGGTTGATGAGGAAGTTTTTGGAAAGGCGGGCGATGCCGAGGATGACCCCAAGTATGGTGGAAAAAATGATGCCTACCAAGCTGACAAGCAAGGTGTTGACCAAGCCAACTTGAAATGCCTGTAAGTATGTGGAACTGCGGCTGTACGCGATGTATATTTCGCCAATATCAAAACCTGCAATCCCTTGAAGAAATGAAAACCCTAGAGTTGTGCCTTGTTTGTTCAACCCCATTTGCATGTTGTTGAAAATTAGATACCCAAAAAAAATAACGACAAGCAGAAAAACTGCCTGACCGAAGATTTGTAAAAAACGCTCGTCGCGCCAGAAAGGTGTGGTTGTCTTGTGTGTCGTGTCGCGTTGCATGACGCCTCAGTTTGAAATCGGGGACGGGAAATATTTCCCGCCCCCGATAAATCAAGAATTATTTAACGAACTGGAGGAGCGTAGAGCAAGCCGCCGTCAAGGTAGAGGCTGTTAAAGCCGCGTGGGATGAAGGTGGGGGTGTCGGGTCCGAGGTTGGCGTTATAGACTTCCTCGTAATTGCCGACGAGTTTGATGATGTTGTAAGCCCAATCATCGGTGAGACCAAGTTTCGTGCCCATGCCGGGTTCTACTCCGAGTAAGCGCATAACAGAGGGGTTGGTGGCGCTGGCTTTTACATCATCCACATTGGCGCTGGTGATATCAAATTCTTCAGCGGTGAACAAGGCAAAGGCTGTCCATTGTACGATGTCAAACCACTGATCATCGCCATGGCGTACCATCGGTCCAAGTGGTTCTTTGGACATGGTCACGTCCATGATGACATGCGCGGCGGGGTCAGCCAATGAGGCGCGGTTGGAGACGAGACCTGATTTGTCGGTGGTGATGGCGTCGCAACGTCCTTCCGCATATGCGGCGAGAGTTGCATTGCTGTCTTCAAAGACGGCAGGAGTGTATGAAATTCCTTCAGATGCCATGACATCAGCAAGGTTGAGTTCGGTGGTGGTACCGGTTTGAACACAGACTGTACCGCCTTCGAGATCTTTGAGGGTGGCGAGTCCGCTATCTACAGGAACCATCATGCCCTGACCATCATAGAACATAGTGTGGACGAAGTTGCCGGTTAGTTCTGTATCACGTGTGAGAGTCCATGTGGTGTTGCGGCTGAGTACGTCAATTTCACCGGCTTGTAACGCAGTGAAGCGTTCTGAAGAAGTTAAGGCGCGATATTCAACTTTTTCAGGATCACCGAATACAGCGGCGGCGAGGGCACGGCAGAAATCAACATCGAAGCCGGAGAATTTGCCGGCAGTATCGACGAAGCCGAAGCCTGGCACCTGCGCATTGACGCCACAAACGATCATGCCGCGTGCTTGTACAGATTTAAGAGTTTCGCCGTACCCGGGCACGGTTACTTCAATAACTGGGGCTGGTTGTACAACGGGAGCGGGGGCAGCTTCAGTTGCGGCTGGGGCTTCGGTTGCGGCGGGGGCGGCGTTTCCGCAAGCGGCAATCAGCACGCTCATAATGACCAAAATACTTAATATTGTAAACTTACGCATGTTGTTCTCCTCCTTGGAGAAAAAAAATTATGGATCACATAAAACTGACTAATTACAAGTGCCAATATTGGGATTAGATCGTATCTACCTCCTTAATGCCTGCAGATAATCATACGACTTGGCAAACATTTAATGACTTTATGATTATATGCTAAATAGAGTGTTTTGCTGCGCTGATCTTGCGGGTATTAGGTTTTACCCAATACATCGTTAAATCCCAACTCACCCTTGACCGTTCAATTTATCTCGCATAGAATAGCCCACAATATGCTTAAGTCTACCCAATGGTTTGCGTTTTATTTTTATTACGGTTTCCGAAACTCGGTTGCCGCTGGTGGTGCTTAAGTAGACAGGTAATACTGTATGCAAAAAGAGCGAGACCACACGGTCTCGCTCTTTTTTAATTCTTTTTGAGGAGCCTTTATGCAAATTCGTGGAATTCGTGGTGCGATTACTGTGGTTGCAGACCAGCCAGAATTAATTCTCGAAGCCACGCGGGAATTGCTTGAAGCTATTTTGAATAGCAACGAAACGATGAATCCTGAGGACTTAGGCAGTGCACTTTTTACTGTGACGGATGATCTTGCGTCGACTTTCCCTGCGCAGGCGGCGCGGCAAATGGGCTGGGAACTGGTGCCAATGCTTTGCGCGCGCGAAATTCCTGTGCCAAATAGTTTGCCAAGAGTGATTCGTGTTTTAGTGCATTGGAATACAGATGTGCCTCAAAATAAAATTACTCATATTTATTTGCGCGAAGCAGTTAAGTTAAGACCAGATTTGGTTGCCGCGCAATAGCCCAGTCGAAAGTCAATTTGTGACCTTTGCCTTTCGACCTTTGACCAATACAAACCTCTAATTTTTCAAGGAGATTAACAATGATTATCGTAATGAAACGCAATTACACCCCACAGCAATTAGAAGGAGTCGTGGACGCTATCAGAGTGCATGGACTGACACCTCATGTTACCTATGGCGTTGAGACAGCCATTGTCGCCGCGGTAGGCGAATTCCATATCCCAGCACTAGATCCATTTGAAATTCTTGATGGGGTTGAAACCGTTAAGAGAATCTCACAGCCTTATAAACTTGGTTCGCGCCAGGCTCACCCAGAAAATTCTGTTTTTCCAGTGGATGGATTTACTATCGGCGGGGATGACATTATCTTAATGGCAGGACCATGCTCTGTTGAATCTCGTTCGCAGATTCTTGAAACAGCCCACGCTGTACGAGAAGCAGGCGCTAATGCTTTACGCGGTGGCGTCTTCAAGCCGCGTACATCGCCTTATGCTTTTCAAGGACTTGGTGAAGAAGGGCTTGAATACCTTGCAGAAGCCCGCGAACAAACTGGCATGCCTATTGTGGTTGAAATCATGTCGCAGACTCAACTTGACCTTATGCTTAAATATGTAGATGTTTTTCAGGTAGGCGCGCGCAACATGCAAAATTTTAATCTTTTGCGCGCTCTTGGCGAAACCCGTAAAACAATTCTGCTCAAGCGCGGACTTTCTGCCACCATCGAAGAATTGCTTATGTCTGCTGAGTATATTCTCGCGGGCGGCAACAAACAAATTATTTTATGCGAGCGCGGCATTCGCACATTTGAAACCGCCACACGCAACACCACAGACATCAACGCGATTCCCGTTTTGAAAAATCTAACACATCTTCCGGTTGTGCTTGACCCGTCTCACGCAACGGGCGATGCCAATTATGTTCTGCCTATTGCACGCGCAGCAATTGCAGCAGGCGCAGACGGCTTGATTGTTGAAGTTCATCCCGATCCATCAAAAGCAGTTTCAGATGGCAAGCAATCGCTCAAGCCAGAAAAATTTGCAGAGATGGTTAAGCAAGTTAAAGCGATTGCCGAAGTGATGGGGCGTCAGATTGCACCCATTAAGAAACCTACTGCGGCTGGATGGTAACATGGAGCCTGGCTTTGTTCTAAAAGATTCAACCATCGGAATTTTTGGATTAGGTCTGATGGGCGGCTCGCTGGCTATGGGATTGAAAGGACAGTGCGCACGCCTGATCGGATTTGACACGCATCTTCCCACGCTTGAGCTTGCTCTTTCCAAAAAAATCATTGACCAAGCTGAGAGTGATCTTGCAACTTTCCTTCCCCAAGTTGATTTGCTGATTATTGCAGTTCCAGTGCTATCAATTTTGAATCTGATTGAACAATTGCCGGTCTTCATTCAACATCCTTGTATCATCATGGATATCGGTTCCACCAAACGCGAAATTATTGGGGCAATGTCCGCCTTGCCAGAAAATTTTGACCCAATAGGCGGACACCCCATTTGCGGAAAAGAAAAACTTGGGCTCGAAAACGCTGATATAAACTTGTATAACGATGCGCCTTTTGTGATTACATATCTCGCGCGTACTACTGATCGGGCAAAATCTGCGGCGCAACAAATTATTTCTACAGTCGGCGCGAGTCTTATTGAAATGACTGCAGAGCAGCATGACCGTATTCTCGCATCTACAAGTCATTTGCCGTTTATTCTATCGTCTGCACTTGTTCATTCAACTTCACCAGATTTTTCTCCTTTGATCGGGCCGGGCTTCCGTTCCACCAGCAGGTTGGCGGGCACGCCATCTTATATGATGATGAGTATTCTCAAGTCAAACCGCGAGAATGTACTTAATGCAATAAGAGCGTACTCGCAAATGCTCAAAGAATTTGAATCTGCCCTTCAAGATGAAAACTATGACACGCTGGAAAATATTCTCAATCAATCTCGTACTGCTCATCTTGCCATGACTGCCGATCGCTGACAACTCCTTTATGATTAATTCTTCGTCCTCTCTGAGCATTACCCCAATCAAGCATTCTCTCAATGCGGCTGTTCGAGTCCCAGGCTCCAAGTCGCTGACGAATCGCGCATTGTTGATTGCATCTTTGGCAAACGGAACTACACATCTTACGAATGCATTATTCTCTGACGACTCCCGCTACTTCGCTAAAGCTCTGCAAATACTAGGTTTTAATATTCAACTTGACGAATCTAATCATGAAATGAAAGTCACAGGTTTAGGCGGAAAAATTCCCGCATCAAAAGCAGAGTTGTTTATCGGCAATGCCGGTACCGCCGCGAGATTCCTTTCCGCGTTCCTAACCCTTGGAAATGGAGAATACATCTTAGATGGCGATGCTCGTATGCGAGAACGTCCGATGGGCGATTTGGTCGAGTCATTAACTCAATTAGGCGCAGTGATTCAGCCAATTCAGAATTCTGAATTTAGAATTCTGAATTCCCAAATTTGTCCGCCAGTAAAGATTATCGCCAATGGCTTGCGCGGAGGAAAAACACAAATTGCGGGGGATATTTCAAGTCAGTTTTTATCTGCATTATTAATGATTACTCCTTATGCCCAATCTGCTGTTGAAATAGAATTAACTACCAAGCTCAATTCCAAGCCATATGTGGATATGACCATTGCCATCATGAAAGACTTTGGCGTGGAAGTTGAGAGAAGCGGTTATCAATCCTTCAAAATCCCAATTGCGAATTACAGTCTCCGACCTTCAACCTTGGACCTTCAACCTACAACCTACACAATCGAATCCGATGCGTCCGCCGCTTCTTACTTCTTTGCCGCCCCTGTCATTTGCGGTGGAATTGTAAAAATAGAGAATATTTCCCGTAAATCTTTGCAAGGCGACATTGTTTTTCTCGATATTTTGAAGAAAATGGGGTCTAAAATTAGAGAAGAACAGAATTTTATTGAAGTTGCAAGCGGGCAGCATTTATCGGGAATTGATGTTGATCTAAGTGATATTCCCGATGTCGCTCAGACCCTCGCGGTGATTGCGCCTTTTGCGTCTTCTCCAACAAGAATTCGCGGCATTGCCTCTGCAAGGGTAAAAGAGACCGATCGAGTCTCTGCAACATGTGCCGAATTAACACGGCTTGGCGTGCAGGTTGAAGAACATCAAGATGGTATGACGATCTATCCATGTAAAGTATTTAAACCTGCTATTATTGAAACCTACAACGATCACCGTATGGCAATGTCTTTCGCGCTCATTGGTTTACGTGTCGATGGAGTTACTATTGAAAACCCAGCTTGCGTCTCTAAAACATTTCCTGCTTATTTTGAAGTATTGGATTCTTTGCGATGATAAAACTTGGTTTGATCGGCTATCCTGTTAGCCATAGCCTCTCCCCAAAGATTCAAAATGCCGCACTCAGGGCTTGCGGCTTGGATGGTGAGTATTTATTATTTCCGATTGCGCCCAATGATATGCAGGCTTTGAGGGATTTGGTAGAGCGGATTCGCTCTGGTGAAATTCTTGGATGCAATGTCACGCTCCCGCACAAACAGAATGTGATTTGGTTTATGGATGAACTTACACCAACTGCGCAGGCTATTGGCGCGGTGAATATCATTTACATGCGCGAGAATAAATTGATTGGCGATAACACGGACGCGGCGGGTTTTATAACGGACTTGAAAAAATTTATAGGGAATCAGGAAATCGGAATTGAGAACCGGGGAACAGCATTGGTTTTGGGTGCGGGTGGTTCTGCTCGTTCGGTTGTGTATGCTTTATTAAATGATGGTTGGCAAATTACAATCGCCGCACGGCGTATAGAACAGGCTCAAATGTTGGCTGTGCAATTTCAGAATTCTAGCGCAATTGAACTTAACGTTCAAACGTTTAAGCGTTCAAACGTTCAACTCATCGTAAACACTACTCCCGTTGGCATGACTCCAAATGTTGACCAATCTCCATTGCCAGAAGATGCTTCGCTTTCACTGCACACCAAGATATATGATTTGGTCTACAATCCGCGTGAAACTAAATTAGTACGCGATGCTCATCTGCTTGGGATATCAGCAACAACAGGGCTGGGTATGTTGATTGAACAAGCCGCGCTTGGTTTTGAACTATGGACTGGAAACAAAATGTCTAGCGATATATTTCGCAATGTCGTCGAATAACACTGGAGAATTAAATGTCACTTCGTTTTTTAACCGCAGGCGAATCGCACGGACCGTCATTAACTGCTATTTTAGATGGTATGCCTGCTGGTGTGTCGATCAGCGCTGAAATGATCAACAAGGAACTTTCTCGCCGCCAACATGGATATGGTTCAGGTGGGCGTATGAAGATTGAGAAAGACACTGTCCAGATTTTGGGCGGAGTCATGGCAGGTGAAACCACAGGTGCGCCAATTGCTTTGCTTGTGCAAAATGACGACCATGTCAAATGGAAAGGCAAAGCAGTCGAGCCGATGACTGCTCCTCGCCCCGGTCATGCTGATTTAACAGGTGCAGTCAAATATGGATATAAAGATTTGCGACCTTCATTAGAACGCGCCTCTGCCAGAGAAACCACCATGCGCGTGGCAATGGGTGCAGTCTGCAAACATTTCCTCGCTCAATTTGGAATCATCGTTGGCGGGTATGTTTCGTCCATTGGAGAAATCCAAACAGATTTTGGTAATATGCCTTTTGAAGAACGCTTCGCGAAAGCTGAAGAATCAGATGTGCGCTGTCCTGTTGAATCGTCTGCAAAAAAAATGCGCGCAGAAATTGAGAAGACCATTCACGGCAAAAATACTTTAGGCGGCGTGTTGGAAATTGTCGCGCTCAACCTGCCTGTTGGCTTGGGGAGTTTCGCTCAATGGGATAAACGCCTCGAAGCCAAACTCGCAATGGCAATCATGAGTGTTCAAGCCATCAAAGGTGTTGAAATTGGCGACGCATTTGAAAATGCAAAACGATTAGGCACACTAGCGCATGATCCCATACTGTTAGATGCTTCAAATATTCAACGTTCAACCAATCGCGCTGGCGGAATCGAAGGTGGAATTAGTAACGGACAGCCGATACTGATTCGCGCCGCGATGAAACCTATCGCCACCACGCTTCTTTCTCAGCCGACAGTTGATCTTGCTTCGGGAACAGAATCTCCCACCAAATATGAACGCTCCGATTTTTGCCCCGTCCCTCGTGCCGTTCCAATTCTTGAGGCAATGGCAGCCTTCGTGATTGCAGATGTCCTTATTGAAAAACTTGGCGGCGACTCGCTCAACGAAATGAAACCAAGATTTGAATCCTTGCGCAAAGCCACTTTAGAAGATTTGCAAATGGATAACACCCCACATGTCTTTTGGGAATAAGTTTGACCTATTCATCTTTCATCCTTCATAATTCATCCTTCCCACTATGACTCATATCTTCCTCTATGGTCCCCCAGGATCAGGCAAATCTTCCATCGGCAAAATTCTTGCGCGGAACCTCAAGCTTCCTTTCATCGATTTAGATCGTGTAATTGAAGCCAATGCTGGTATACCCATTCCACAGATTATGGCACAGCAAGGTGAATTTGCATTTCGCGATATTGAAACATCTGCACTAAAGAGTCTGCTAAATAATGAGATAAGTGTTGTTGCGCTGGGGGGCGGGGCATTATTGCGGGATGATAATCGTGCCTTTGCCGAAAGTAATGGCCAGATTGTGGTGTTGCTGGCTGAAGCCCCCATATTATTTCAACGGATCAATGGAAGCCCGAATGAACGTCCTTTGCTTTCAGGAGATACTTACGAGAAATTAACTTCCTTGCTTAAAAAACGTGCTCAACATTATTCTTCATTTGCCATCACTGCTCATGTTGACGAGAGTCTCCTTAAACAAAATGTATATAAAGTTCAAACTGCCTTGGGTCGTCATCATCTTGCCGCAATGGGGGAGTACGATGTAGTTGTAGGGGCAATTCCTAATTTACCTTATCCCAACTCTATTATTGTGACAGATGAAAATATTGCCAAACTTCATCTCGCAAAAATTGAACTGGCTTTACGAGCTTCAGGTGTTGAATCAAACTCAATTATTATTCCAGCGGGAGAGCAATATAAAAACCTGCAAACAGTTTCTCTTTTATGGAAAACCTTTCTTGAAAAAGGACTTGACCGTAAGAGCACTGTCATCGCCTTGGGTGGCGGGGTAATTGGCGATCTCTCTGGTTTTTCTGCATCTACATATATGCGTGGAATTAATTGGGTCGGCATCCCGACCACTTTACTTTCTATGGTGGATGCATCCTTAGGAGGCAAGACAGGCTTTGATCTGCCAGAGGGAAAAAACCTGATCGGTTCTTTTTACCCTCCGAAGCTGGTTTTGGCAGACCCCAGTTTTTTACTCACCTTGCCTGACTCTGAATTGATCTCTGGCATGGCAGAAGTGGTGAAGCACGGCATCATTTCTGACCCCGAATTATTTTCTTTATGCGGGCGCGGTTTGGGTTGGGTAAAAAACAATTTAGAAAAAGTTGTTAAACGCGCAATGGCAGTGAAGATAAAAGTAATTGAAGAAGATCCATACGAAAAAGGAATTCGCGCGGCGTTGAACTTGGGGCATACGGTGGGACATGCTGTGGAATTGGTCAGTAAATTTAAGCTGCGTCATGGAGAAGCGATCGCCATAGGCATGGTAGTTGAGGCGAAGTATGCGGCTCGGGTTGGGCTGGCAGGTAAAGGGACGGCAGAAGCGATCGAAGAGTCTCTTTCTGCGCTGGGCTTGCCCATCCGCATACCTAAAAATTTACCACACGATGAAATTATCCGCGCAATGAGAATGGATAAAAAGAAAAGTGGAGTGTCAATTCGTTTTGCGTTACCTGTTGAAATTGGCAGGATAGAATTAGTAGAAGTTAACGACCTTGAAAGTGTGCTGGAGGATTAAATGAAAGTTTTAATTTTACATGGACCAAATCTAAATTTGCTGGGAACTCGTCAACCAGAGATATATGGTTCGATGAATTTGGATGAGATCAACAAAAAGTTAATTGAGCTGGGCATGCAGTTAGGCGCAGAAGTAAAGTGTGCGCAATCGAATCACGAAGGCACGCTGATCGATGCTTTGCAAGATGCGCGCACATGGGCGGACGGAGTTGTATTTAATCCTGGTGGTTACACTCATACTTCGGTAGCATTGCGAGATGCGATTTCAGCTATTCAAATCCCTGTTGTCGAAGCGCATCTTTCAAATGTATATGCACGTGAAGAGTTTCGTCATGTTTCGCTGATCTCGCCAGTGTGCGCGGGCAAAGTAGTTGGCTTTGGGTGGAGATCGTATATGCTGGCTTTGCGGGCGTTGACAGATCTGTTGAATTCCCAAATTTCTACATAACTTTCACCTTGACAAACAAGAACGCATGTTCTAGAATTTTGTCTGAGCCGTTTGTACGACTTGATAATATTTTTAGACTCTATAAAAGGATCAGGAACATCATCTCATGCGAAAATTAATCGTTCATCAATTCATTACTTTAGATGGTGTCATTCAGACACCGGGCGGCGCGGATGAAGATACCGATGGCGGCTTCGCCCACGGTGGCTGGACGCATCCATACTGGCACGACGATATTGGCATGCGCTTTTCTCAGGCAATGGAAAATGCCGATACTTTATTGGCGGAGATTCGCAAATTGAAGAATCAACTCGGCAAGAATATTTTATTGGATGGCAGCAGTGTGTTGGTTCACACCTTGGTCGAACATGATCTGGTGGATGAATATGTTTTACACGTCTATCCACTGGTATTGGGCGGCGGAAAAAAATTATTCCCAGATGGGAAGCGCGTGAACTTAAAATTGATTGAATCCGTGTCTCTGCCTACGGGTGTGGTTTATCAGCGCTATCAAACTGCTTAATGAGAGAAAGGAAGAATAAAAATGGCAAAGACCGATTTTAAATCCATTGACGAGTACATCGCCGCCAGTCCTGAGCAATCGCGAGGTTTTATGCAAAAAATTCGCGAGACGATTAAATCGGTTGAGCCAAAGGCAATCGAAAAAATCAGTTATCAAATTGCATGCTTTGAGTTGAATGGAAAAAATTTGGTCCATTTTGCGGGCTGGAAAAAGCATGTTTCAATGTACCCAACTCCCGTAGGGACTGAAGCGTTCAATAAAGAAATCTCAAAGTATGCAGGTGGAAAAGGCACAACTAAATTTGCACTGGATGAACCTCTGCCATTGAAGTTGATTCAACAAATTGTCAAATATCGTG
>VFJR01000150.1 GCA_009885945.1 Anaerolineaceae bacterium | reverse complement strand
ACAAGGGTTGGTCTATTTTCAATTAATAACTGATGTTACGCACCGTCCCGCAGGCGTTGTCCTGAGCCTGTCGAAGGATCTGAGCAGCACAACAAGGTTTTTCAAGGAAACTGCGGGACGTTCTGCGGCAAAGAAAAAGATGAGCGCAATCTTCATAATGTACTCCTAATGATAAATGTACTACGCTGATTAGCTCACTTTTTATCCATACAATTCTTTCCTGAAAAACTCAGGCAGAGCAAATGCGCCTTTGTGTATATCAGGATTAATATATTCATTTACACCCGCGGGATACGGAGTCTTTAATCCATTTTCCCATGGCGTATTAGAGACATACATAAAGCCAATGCCCCCGCCCGGGTAAGTGGGGATATTGGCATAATAATAGGCGGGGTTCTTTGTGAGCATCTTTGCCGTTTGATAAATTGTTTTGATCAATTGAGTATCGAAGTAAGGCTGTTCACATTGAGTTGCCGCCGCGCCATGTGGAGTTAAGGCGCGCACAACCAGCTTATAGAATTCATCCGAAAATAAGCGCTCTGCCATGCCAATTGGATCAGTGGTGTCTGAGATGATGACATCAAATTGACCTGGGTTTTCTTCGAGAAAACCAAAGGCGTCGCGAATCAATAGCTCGGCACGAGGATCAGCCCACGGGTCGCCGAATGAGGCGAAGTGTTCGCGTGATAAATCTACGACACGCTGATCCAGCTCACAGACAAGAACCTGTTCGACGGAGGGATATCTCAACACTTGTTTTAATGAACCGCCATCGCCGCCACCGACAATTAAAACGCGCTTGGGCTTACCCACTGCCAGCAAGGGCACGTGCGTAATCATTTCGTGATAACCCATATTATCGCGCTCGGTTAGTTGGATGATGCCGTCTAAGATCATGGCGTTACCAAAAAACTCAGTTTCTACAAACTGCAAATGCTGGTATTGAGTTTGTTCATCAGCAAGCACTCGTTTAATGCGAATGCCTTTGCGATAGTACGGATGCAGTTCTTCGGTAAACCAAATGCTCATGGATGTTCCTATACTGCAAAAGGCATTTTGGTCTCAACCGATGCTTCACGATCGAGTTTGCGCATTGAAAAATCATCCGCACCAAAAGCTTCTTTGATGCGCATCAGCAACGGCATCATGTCTTTGCCGATGGCGCAGGTAAATAGATCAATAGCGCAGTAGCCGTGCTCGGGCCAGGCATGCAAGCTTGCATGCGACTCTGCGAGAAGCAAAAAACACGTAAAGCCATGCGGGCTAAACTTGTAAAAGCCCTCATCCACAACCGTCAAGCCGCTTTCGCGCACAGCTTGGGCAAACAGCGAATAAGCTCGCTCGCTATCCATGAGAATTTCATGGTTGCAGTCGGAGAGATCAAAAATAAAATGCTCTCCCAATTTCAAAGTCGCGTTCACTCACACCTCCAAGGGTTAAAAAGTAAAGAACCCGCCCAAAGACATTTTTCCGCCCGATCCATAGGATGTATCCCTATGTAACGACTGAAATCATCTTTGTGCAGACTCTGTTAGCGCATTTATACTATGGAGTGACGTGGTGTCAACCTTTTAAGGCAACGAATATTTTGCTGTGAAGGCCATTCGAAATTAAAAAATAGCATCGCAGTTAAACTCTGCGATGCATCGTTACTCAAATATTTTATTTAGATAACATGAAATTAGTGAGGGCTATTTTTATTTTGGAACTTCTATATCTCGGTGAAATTTCAACGCCCCTAGTTCAGCGAAACTTCCCTTTTTAAGATTATCATCTTCATAGACAGGAAACTTTTGCCCGGAATCTCGAAGCTGCTTTAATGATTGCGCCAGCCCCAAAGTCCCAAATTCACGCGTGCGCTTTGTGTGATCAAGATCAAGGATTTCAGTCATAATCGTCTGATTGGTAGAAGCTTCCTGAAGCACGCGCCCATCAGGGTCAATAATGGTTGAACGCCCGCCTCCCCATTCACCAATTCCATTCACACTTACAAAGTAACATTGATTAAATAATGCATTTGCGCGCGCCATCGCCAACTCCAGTACACGGTCCGAAGTAGGAGTTAATGTTGGCTGAAGAATCACCTCTGCGCCCATCCAAGCAAGCTGGCGCGAAACTTCAGGAAACCACATGTCATAACAAATGCACAACCCAAACCTGCCAACATCAGGAATGTCAAAAACACAAAACTGATCGCCAGCGCTTGTACCCACTTCATAAGGAAGCCACGGGAACATCTTACGATATTTAGCAACGATTTCGCCCTCCGGCGAGATCACAATCGCAGTGTTGTACATCTTATCGCCATCCAATTCCCACATTGAACCCGGAATCAGCCATTGCCTAGTCTTGCGCGCCAATGCCTGTAACCGCTCGGTTAACGGACCGGGAATTTTCTCCGAGTTTTTTATATACCAATCTTTATCTTGGGGTGTCACAAATTGCACTAAACCCGGCACCGCCAATTCATGAAACATAACAAGTTTGACCCAAGGGAAATTCTTGCTGATATTAAACGCCACATCAGACATCTTATCAATGGTCTTATGCGCATCCCATTTTTCAACAGACATCTGCACGCCTGCGATCCCAAAATTACGACTCATAATAACTCCTGATCAATCCACAAAATGACATGCGACAAAACGCCCGCTTCTAACTTCACGGAAAGCTGGTTCTGCTTCCTTACATTTTT
>VFJR01000001.1 GCA_009885945.1 Anaerolineaceae bacterium | reverse complement strand
GCGTTTTGGAAAAGCTTCAAATTAACGCCATAGTCCCTCACTGCCGCAAAGGCACGTTTCTTTAGTTCTGTTTTTTTAGAGTTGGTCATAGAAAATTACCCTTGACATTGCCTTTATTTTGAAGTATCTTTATTATAAAGATAAATTGATTTATTTGCAAGTGTCAAAACAACCCCAATTCAATAAGGAGATTTCTATGAGCCCAAAGAAGGAAGTACAAAAATCCAAAATCTGGACGGATGATGAAAAATCCGCGATGCGAGAACGCGCGAAAGAAATGAAGGCAGAAGCGCGCGCAGGCAAGGATAGAGCAGAAGGTGTAAAAACCATCCTTGCGGCAATGAATGCGTTACCCGAACCAGACCGCTCGATGGCGAAGCGGCTTTATGAAATTGTGACGACCACCGCCCCAGCCCTCCTGCCGAAAACCTGGTATGGTATGCCCGCCTACGCCAACACGGAAGGCAAAGTTGTTTGCTTCTTTACGCCTGCGTCGAAGTTCAACGCCCGATATGCAACCTTTGGTTTCAATGACTCGGCGAACCTTGACGAAGGCAATATGTGGATGACATCCTTCGCACTCACCAAGTTAACATCTGCCGAAGAAGCAAAAATTGTCGCGCTTGTGAAGAAAGCGGTGAGTTAAAATCAACGCTATGGCGACGATCCGTTTTGAAACGACAACCCTTCAAATTGGCGACTGGACTGTTATTCGGTTGCCCGAGAAAGCCAGCGCAAAACTCCCATCGCGTGGCATGACGTTGGTCGAGGGGACGATTAATGGCTTCAGTTCTAAAATCGTGCTCGAACCAGATGGAAAGGGAAGCCATTGGTTTAAAGTCGATACTCGCTTGCGTAAGTCTGCCAATATAATCACGGGCAGGGCGATGGCGATAGAAATGGAACCTTCTAAAGAGTGGCACGAACCTGAAATGCCCGTGGATTTGAGTAAGGCACTAGCGGCTGACGCTCAGGCACACGGCTTGTGGACAGAAATCACACCCATGGCGCGTTGGGACTGGCTCCGCTGGATACGCTCAACTAGCAACCCGCAAACACGCCAGCGGCGTATCACGATTGCATTATCGAAACTCAAAGCAGATAACCGAAGACCATGTTGTTTCAATCGTAACCAATGCACTGAACCTGAAGTCTCAAAAAACGGAATACTTATTGAACCAACGCAAACAACATTGCCAAGGCGCTTAGTGGATGCTTCGAAAAAAATGAAAGCCGTGCGTTGAGAATTAAAAAAGATTGGGCTAGTAAAATGCCGATGGTCTGAATTAAAAATCCCGTCTGAAAAAGAGGCGGGATTTTTAATCCTTGACGGATAAGAACGTGTGTTCTAAAATTAATTTTCGACATGGTTTATCATTCTTACTTCATAAACTTAGTATAGGAAAATTGTGAAAACTTTTTATCAAATACTTGCGAATTCAGTTCTATCTAACGTTACCAATATGACGGTTTGGTTTGCGCTGATATTTTTTATGTACCTTGAAACACGCTCGGTGACAGCCACTTCTGTTGTTTCAGGAATATATCTGGCTTTGACCGCCACATTAGGGATTTGGTTCGGCAGTCTGGTTGACCATAATAAGAAAAAGAATGTGATGATTCTTTCAGGCGTAATCTCTTTAATCATTTACAGCATTGGCTTTGTGCTTTATATAAGCATGCCAGCCGAAACATGGAAAGACCCAACCAGCGTCATGCTTTGGGTTTTTGTCCTGCTGCTGTTGATCGGTGTAATTGCAGGGAACATTCGCGGAATTGCAGTGCCAACATTGGTGACGATATTGATTCCCGAAGAAGGGCGCGCCAAAGCCAATGGGTTGACTGGCACAGCCTTTGGAATTGCATTCTTAATTTGTTCTGCCATCAGTGGTTTGTTGGTTGGCGCGGGTGGTATGTATTATGTGTTGATGCTTGGAATCGGAACGATGATTCTTTCGACCCTGCATATGTGGTTTTTAACCATTCCTGAAAAACAAATTGTGCATCTTGAAAGTCAACCCAAAGTGGATTTGCGCGGCACATACGCAGTCGTTGCGGCAATCCCTGGTTTGATGGCATTAATTCTTTTCAGCACCATCAACAACTTTTTAGGCGGCACATTCATGGGTCTCATGGATGCCTATGGGCTATCGCTTGTTTCAGTTGAAGTTTGGGGCTTGCTCTTTGCCGTAATCAGTTGCGGCTTTATTATTGGCGGGCTTGTTATTGCAAAATATGGTTTGGGTAAAAACCCATTACGCGCCATGTTTGCCGCCAACATCATTATTTGGATAATCTCTGCCCTCTTTACAATTCAACCTTCCATTATCTTGCTTTCTGTTGGTATGTTAATTTACATCAGCGTTGTGCCGTTTATCGAAGCCGCCGAGCAGACGATACTTCAAAAAGTTGTTCCACATGAAAGACAGGGACGAGTCTTCGGATTTGCCCAAAGCGTGGAGCAATCCGCTGCGCCTCTGACGACCTTTCTAATTGGTCCTATTGCTGAGACATTTTTCATCCCTTTTATGACCACTGGCTATGGCGTTGGCTTAATCGGTGGCTGGTTTGGCACAGGCGCAGATAGAGGCATTGCCTTGGTATTCACCGTTACAGGCATCATCGGTTTAATTCTGACAGTCATTGCGATGAATTCAAAGTATTACAAATTATTGTCGGATAGATATATGAATGGTGCAAGTGATTTGTTGCCCGAAGCTGAATTGGCATATACGCCGCCGAGGACGGCGGCTTGAGCATATAAAGGAGATATTTATGGCTACAAAAAAACAAGAATCTGATTTTCCAAACATTGGCGTGCCTGCCACTCGCGCTTTAGAAGCAGAAGGTTACACAACTCTTAAGCAGTTGACCAAAATCTCTGAAACAGAACTTGCTCAATTGCATGGAGTCGGTCCAAAAGCAGTACGTATTCTTGCTGAAGCGTTGAAATCAAAAGGCTGGTCTTTCAAGCAAGCTAAAGCAGGGGGAAAAATTAAGAAGAAGGGCTCGCCTGTCAGCCGCACGGATAAGGTGGAGGAATTTCTCGAGAATCTCAGTCACCCGCTCAAGGCGGAGGTGGAGGCATTGCGGTCTATTATCAAGGGCGTGAATAAAGACATCAACGAAGAAATTAAATGGAATGCGCCATCCTTTAATTACAAGGGTGAATATCTTGCGACTTTTAATCTTCGGGAAGAAAAACGTATTCATCTCGTATTTCATAATCCGCAGATATCCAAAGTTAAAAGCAAATTATTGGAAGGTGACTACGCAGATAGACGCATGGCATATTTTGCTGACATGAAGGATGTGAAAGTGAAGAAGCCGATGCTGGAAAAAGCATTAAAAGATTTGATTAAATTACAAAAGGAGAATCTATAAAGTGGCACTGACTCCCTCGCAAGAAATAGACAAATTCATTAAGGAACTCACAGACTCGCGCGGAAAGTGGATCGCTAAATTCCGTGAATTGATTCTGAAAACCGCTCCCGAAGTTATCGAGGAATGGAAGTGGGGTGTTCCCGTTTGGGCGTATAAAGGCAATGTGGTCGCCAGCGGCGTTTTCAAAGACCATGTCAAGCTAAACTTTTTCAAAGGCGCATCTTTAAAAGACCCGAAGAAATTATTTAATGCTGGGCTCGAAGCCAAGGCGACTCGCGCAATTGATATTGGCGAAAATGATAAGGTTGATGAAAAGGATTTGAAAGAATTGATCCGTGCCGCGGTGGATTTCAACTCTAAGAAATAAGGAGGGGATTTAAAGGATAAAACAATTCGTACCCATTTGGATAACATCCGCGCCGATGATGGGCAGATTCAATTCAAAGCCTACGACTATTTGATGAAAGAAACTGAGAAATCTGTTGATTGGGCATACGAAGCTTGGGATGAAATTGTAGAAGGGTTGACACACAAAGACAACCATGTCCGCGCGATTACAGCGCAAATCCTGACACATCTGGCAAAAAGTGATCCGAAGGGTAGATTTTTTAAAGACTTTGATAAGCTGTTGAAGGTCACAAAAGATGAACGCTTCGTCACTGCGAGGCATTGTATGCAAGCATTGTGGAATGTGGGTATTGTGAGCAAGAAACACCAAAAGATGTATGTAGAGGGCATGTCTGGGCGGTTCAAAGAATGTATAAAGGAAAAGAATAGAAACTTGATTCGCTATGATATTTTAGTTTCCATGCGAAATGTTTATAATGAAGTGAAAGATGAAACGATTCGAGAAAAAGCCGTGGCGTTGATCGAGTCTGAAAAAAATTGAAAAATAAAAAGAAATATACAACTGTTTGGAAAAAATAAAAGGAAACATTCCACCAACCGTTCGTATAGAAAAAAAGGAGATGAAAATGAGCAGCGTAAGAGTATTGGTTGGCACACACAAAGGTGCATTCATTCTGACATCAGATTCAAAACGCAAGAAGTGGGAGGTTAGCGAGCCCCTCTTTGCTGGCTGGGAGATTTATCACATGAATGGATCACCTATGAATCCAAATCGATTGTACGCATCTCAATCCACGGGATGGTTTGGGCAAATGATCCAGCGCTCGGATGATGGCGGCAAGACCTGGGAACCTGTGGGTAATAAATTTACCTATGAAGGTGTTCCCGGCACCCACCTATGGTATGACGGCACCCAACACCCATGGGAGTTCAAACGGGTTTGGCGACTCGAACCGTCCTTAACCGAAGCGGACACTGTGTATGCCGGAGTTGAAGATGCCGCCATGTTCCGCTCAACCGATGGCGGGCAAACATGGAATGAACTGGCTGGACTGCGTGAAGCAAAAGGGCATCTTTGGCAGCCGGGCGCTGGCGGGATGTGTCTGCACACGATCATCCTTGATCCAGACAATCCGCAGCGCATTTTTATTGCGATCTCAGCCGCGGGCGCGTTCCGCACCGAAGATGGTGGAAAGAGTTGGAAACCCATCAATCAAGGACTTCAGTCTGGTGAAATTCCTGATACCAGCGCCGAGGTTGGTCATTGCGTACATAATCTTGCGATGCACCCTTCAAATCCAAACGTATTGTTCATGCAAAAACATTGGGATGTGATGCGCAGCGAAAACGCCGGTGATTCGTGGAAGGAAATCAGCGGCAACCTGCCAAGCGATTTTGGTTTTCCGATCGCGGTTCATGCTCACGAACCGAACACCATTTATGTTGTCCCGATTAAAAGCGATTCGGAGCATTTCCCTCCCAATGGAAAATTGCGCGTCTATCGCAGCCGCACTGGCGGAAACAAGTGGGAAGCGTTAACCAAAGGACTGCCGCAAAGCGATTGTTACGTTAATGTTTTACGCAGCGCGCTTGCTGTGGATACACTCGATTCGTGCGGTATTTATTTCGGCACCACTGGCGGACAAGTCTACGCTTCATCCGATTCAGGCGACAGTTGGATGCCCATCGCAAGCAATCTGCCTGCTGTCCTTTCTGTAGAAGTTCAGACCCTGCCATGATCCGAGTTCAGCTGCCATATCATTTGCAAACTCTGGCGCGAGTCGGCAGGGAGGTTGAACTTCAGATCGAAGGAGTGGCAACTCTCAGTTCGGTCATTGATGCGCTTGAGACTCAATATCCAGCATTGCGCGGGACAGTCCGTGATTATGTCACAGGTCAACGCCGCGACTTCATCCGCTTCTTTGCCTGTGGACAGGATATGTCACTTGAACCATTGAATACTCCTTTGCCTGTTGGCGTTGTAAGAGGCAGTGAACCATTTCGGATTGTTGGAGCGATGGCGGGTGGTTAGCCAAAATTGGGAGAAAAAATGAAGATACATCTTGTAGACGGCACTTACGAATTATTCCGCAGTCACTTCGGCGCGCCTCCGAAAAAATCTCCCGAAGGCATGGAGATCGGCGCGACGCTGGGGCTTGTGCGTAGCATGATGTTACTGTTGAGTGACCCTGAGGTGACTCATGTAGCGGTTGCTTTCGACCATGTAATTGAATCGTTTCGCAATAAAATGTATGCAGGTTATAAATCCAGCGCAGGTGTTGACTCGATAATATTGAATCAATTCGCTCTGGTCGAAAAGTTAATATCCGCTTTAGGTTTGGTGGTTTGGCCCATGGTCAAGTTTGAAGCAGACGATGCGATTGCCACAGCAGTCACAAAATTTAAGAAGGTTAAATCTGTAGAGCAGATCGTTATTTGTTCCGTGGACAAGGATTTGACTCAAATGGTGGAGGGCAACCGGGTGGTTTGTTGGGATCGCCGTCGTGAAATTATGCTGGATGAAAAAGGCGTGGTCGGAAAATTTGGTGTCAGCCCCGAGTCAATTCCAGATTATCTTGCGCTTGTCGGTGATTCGGCAGATGGTTATCCGGGGATACAAGGTTGGGGAGCAAAGTCCTCTGCGACGGTGTTGGCGAAGTTCAAGCATATCGAGTCGATTCCCAAAGACCCAAAGAAGCTTCCACTTGGGTTGGCGCGCGCCACGACACTTGTTGAGAATTTGCAAAATAATTTTGATGACGCTTTGTTGTTTAGAGAATTATCAACGCTTCGAGAGGATGTTCCACTGAAGGAGAGTCTCGTAGACCTGAAGTGGTTAGGTGCATTTCCACGCTTCAAGAAGTTATGTCACGAGTTGGGGGACGAGCGCATTTCTGAACGCGTGACGAAGTGGAGATAATCCGAAATACTGATCATGGACGAAGGATGACAAGACCGCAAGCAATCAATGCCTGCGGTCTTGTTGTTCCTAAATGTTTCGTTCCGTACCCACGACTCACGCGCCGTCGGTTTCTTGCCCGCTTTCACTTATAATGACTGAAATTAATTCATATATTTTTTAAGGAGAAAACATTCATGAACAAGCAGATTATCTTTACTGAAAAAGCACCCGCTGTGGTTGGACCTTATTCTCAAGGTGTGAAGGCAGGCGGATTTGTTTTTACGGCTGGTCAAATAGCACTTAGCCCTGCCACTAGCAAAATGGTTTCAGGTACGGTTAAGGAAGAAACAGAACAGGTCATGCAGAACCTTAAGGCGGTTCTGGAAGCGGCAGGTACAAATTTTGACAATGTTGTCAAATCCACAGTGCTTTTGGCAGACATGGCATATTTTGCAGAGATGAATGAAGTATACGGAAAGTATATGGGCGCAAATCCTCCAGCCCGGACGACATATCAGGCAGGTGCGTTGCCTTTAGGAGCCAAGGTTGAAATTGAAATGATCGCCGTCGTCGGTGAATAAAAAATGAAGAAGCCGATCTTGTTTATTGTGAATGATGACGCGGCTGTTTTAAATAGTCTCGCAGAAGTAGTTGAAGAAAATTTTAAAATGGAATATCGAGTCGTTGCGGTTGTATCTGGTTCGGCTGGCTTAACCCAAACTCAAATTCTCAAGCAAAACGATGAGGTTGTCGCGCTATTTATAGCAGATCAACAAATGCCTGATATGGATGGCATAACTTTTTTGACGGAAGCGGGCAGGCTGTATCCACAAGCGCGAAAAATTCTTATCACAGATTTTGCAGATATTGAGACTGCCATTCGCAGTATTAATGAAGTAGGCATTGACCGCTATCTTGTTCATCCGCTAACTCTGCCAGAAGATACACTTTATCCAGTACTGACAGATCTGCTTGAAGCGTGGCAGGCGGATGTGCGTTTGCCAGCCATGTATGTCAAAGGTATCATGAACAATCAAGCTGCGCGCATTCGCGATAACTCAAATCTGCGCCATGCTGCGGAGATCGTCGCTTTATCTGGTGTGGGCGATCTGATGGTAGTGAATGAAGAAGGTGATTTTGTTGGAGTGCTTTCCGAAGGAGATATTTTACGCGCAGCGTTGCCCGATACAGAAGAGATCCTCGCAGAAGGCGGCACATTGCTTGATGCTTATCATTTGTTTTTGCGTAAAGGTCAGAGCTTATCTGAACGTCCCATCCTTCCATTAGTGATTCGTAGCCCGCTGGTCTTGCATCCCGATGATCACGTTGCCAAAGCTGCAACCATTTTGGTCAACCTGCAGATTCGCCGCCTGCCTGTTGTTGAAAATGGCCGCCTGCTCGGCACGGTCTCGCGTGCAAATGTCTGTCAGGCTGTTGTGGGAGGTTGGTAATGATTCCCAGTCGCCGCGTCTTGATCGAAGTCCAGGAACAGAATCAAAAACTCGGACATGAGAATCGTGGATTTTTATCCGAGAGCCATGGGTTTATGCCAATCACGCAACCCAGTTTGAAATTGCCTCAGTCGCATAAAATTTGGGATGAAGTAGCTGCTGACCTGCCCGAAATGTTCCGCAGCTTAACCCTGCGCTTCAAACTGGATCGGATGCCTGTTCTTTCTGCCCAAGCAGATGCTTTGCCTGATGCTGATTTACTGCGCGCCTCTGCAATTTTTGGCATCTTCGCGCATGCCTATCATTATGTTCAGCCCGATCCTTATGAGCGTATCCCAGATTCCATCTTGCAACCATGGATGGAAATTAGCAAACGACTTGAACAACCTGCGCCGCATCTTTCTTTCACAGACCTGAATGCCTATAACTGGCGTTACATTGATCCGCATGACCCAAACCCGATGCGCATGGAAAATCTGGCTTTGTTGATTCCGATACTTGGGAATGAAGATGAACGCCGTTTTCAGATGACACCTACAGAAATGATGGGACGCTTTGCGCCAGTTATGATGGCGGTTATTCGTGCGCAAGAAGCAGTTAATTCTGAAGATATAAACGCGCTTATGCACGAGCTTAGGTTTATTACATCTGCATTAAATGCGTTGACTTACGAGACATTTGCCAAGGTTAATCCGAACTCATATCACCCACTGTATGTTAACCCTGTTGTGTGGGGCAAAACAGTAGCTCCACTCGCCACTCCATTCCAAACTGAGGGCGGAATTCCCGGCCCGAGTGGTACGGCGATTCCAGTGTTCCAATTATTGGATATATTATTTGGGCGCAGCGCTTATGCCAGTAATATTGGCAAAGAAACCAATCACGCCCGCAAGTGGTTCCCGCCAGCCTGGCGCGCTTTTTTGGATGCTGCTGAAGAAATCTCTGTGATGGATTTTGTTAAACAAGTCAACGATAAAAAATTGACAGGTATATTCCAAACAGCTTTAAATTCCTATGCTGGTGAGATAGGTTTATTAGGCAGGCACCGTCTCAAGACCTATGGCTTTCTGGATTTGTCCTTCAAAGCAGGTCGCAGTAAAACTCTGGGTGGTTTTGCAGGTGCTTTTGACGACCGCATGTGGGACAAAATGGACGGCGAATTGGAACGTGCGCGTTTAGAGCGTTACACGCGTTATCCGCAAATCAGTAATTATGTGTCAGTTAAAGATGTGACCAATGTACGCCGCGAAGGCGATAAATGGGTCAAGCAGATCACTTTCGATTTGCTTGGAACGGGCTTATCCTGCCAGCCCGGGGATCGCTGTGCTATTCTCCCAGAGAATGATCCGCAACTTGTTCAAAAAACATTGAATGCGTTAGGTGCTAGAGGCGATGAGCCCATACAGTTAAATCCGCTTTGGGGTGAAGCCGTCAAATTAAGAGATGGATATGAAAACTCCAAAGTATTATCCTTGCGTACTTTGTTGACCTTTGGCTGCTTGCGTCCCGTCTCTCGCGCCACGGCAAAGACATTGTATGGAATTACGCATAATGAAAACTT
>VFJR01000200.1 GCA_009885945.1 Anaerolineaceae bacterium | reverse complement strand
GGAAAAATTCCCAGTAAACCGAAGCAGATTTTGGTTCCAGTACGAGGCGGTCCGCATGCAGAGTTGGCTTTGCGCGTGGGCTTGGGTCTGCATCCAAAAGGAGTCACAGCTCTGCATCTGCGTAGGTCAGATGACCCCGAAGCGGGCAGCGATGCGCCGTTCAAAGGTTTGGCGCGTGTGCTGAAGCAAATGCCGGATGTGCAGAAACAGTTTAAGGTCACGGATGATGCGGCGCAATTGATCCTTGAGAATGCCAAACAGGCAGATGTGATCATCATAGGTACAACTTCTCAGCCTGTCACAAGCTCTGCTTCGCTGGGCGCATTTGCTGATCAAATTTTGCGCGAAGCGAAAAGCGCTGTGATCGCTGTGAAAAGTGGACGTCCGTTACCGCATATGAATTACGATGAAAGCGCAGGCGTGCAAGCCATTTCGATTTTGGTGGATAAATGGTTCGCAGAGAACACGTTTCATGCAGACGAATTCAAGCAACTCGATGAACTGGTTGAATTGAAACGGCAACAAGATGTGACCATCAGCCTGGCTTTGCCTGCGTTGAATGAAGAAGAGACAGTGGGGAAAGTGATCCGGATGATGAAAAAGGAGTTGATTGAAAATTTTCCGCTGTTGGATGAGATCGTGTTGCTCGACTCCAATTCAATAGATCGCACGCGTGAAATTGCAAAGGCGGAGGGCGTGCCTGTTCATATCCATCAGAATTTGTTGGAACGGTTGGGCGCGCGGCGTGGCAAGGGTGAAGCGCTGTGGAAGAGTTTGCTGGTAACGCGCGGCGACATCATCATCTGGATCGATACGGATATCGTGAACATTCATCCGCGTTTTGTATATGGGATTATCGGTCCGCTATTATTGAATCCGCAGGTGCAATTTGTAAAAGGCTTTTATCGCAGACCGTTAAAAGTTGGCGAGAAAATGCAGGCAGGCGGCGGCGGGCGAGTCACTGAATTAACGGCACGTCCTTTATTGAATTTGTTTTACCCGGAACTTTCGGGAGTGATCCAGCCGCTTTCGGGTGAATATGGAGGGCGACGTGCAGCCCTGGAGCGCGCGCCGTTCTTTTCAGGATACGGCGTTGAGATGGGTTTGTTAATTGATATTTATGAGCGCTATGGTTTGAATGCTGTTGCGCAGGTGGATCTGTTGGAACGTATTCATCACAACCAGCCGCTGGAGGCGTTGAGCAAAATGTCGTTTGCGATCATTCAAACAGTGATGCGTAAGTTGGAGAGTCGCTTTGGGCGCGCGGTATTGGAGGATGTGAACCGCTCCATGAAGTTGATCCGTTATAACAACAAGGGCTATTATCTTGATGTTGAAGAAGTTGCTGAGCGCGAGCGTCAGCCAATGATCGAAGTGCAGGAATATTTGGAAAGACAACGATGACAGAACTATGTCAGGTTTGTCACCGGCAAACGAATTGGAATCTCACAGGTAGGTGGCAGGGACAAGCATCTGACGCGCCGGGTTTAAAGGAATCGGGATATGCTCAAGCGCTTGGGTACAGCCACAATCCGTAGTTGATAATTCCACAAGATCGGGGATATGATAGGATAGCGGTTCACATCCCAAAGGTAAGGAAATTTTCTGCTTGTGAATAATCAGCCCTCACCTACTCTATTATTAATCATAGTAATTCTCCTGATGCTGCTTGAGCTTTCCCGATATAAATGGATCTTGAAGTGGTTTACAAGCCGAAAAACATCAAGCAAGACCCCCAAGCCACGCGTGATGAAACCAAGGAGCGAAAAGGATTGCCCACATTGTCGAAAGTCTCTTGCCTCAGAGGCTCCGCTTTCTTCGATCTGTACCCATATACCCCAGCCTTGGAACGAGAAGAAAAGCAAAAGGGGAAGAAAAAAGACGATCGGCACCCAACACCAATTCTGTTCTAAACCCGACTGCGACTACTATCTGATCGCAGATCAGAATATCCATGCGCTCGTAGGATATGGCACACACGGGAAATACGAAAACATCCAGGATTTACTCTGCCAAGCGTGCCATAAGAAGTTCACTGTTCGACGGCATACCATTTTGTATTGTCTGAAAACGCATTCCAAAACCATCTGTTTAGTGCTCAATTTACTTGCCTTGGGAGTCGACATCTCGGCACTTGAGGAAGCGCTGACGATCCGCGAGAGTACATTGCGAACCTGGCTTGTGCGCAGCGGAGTTCAGGGAAGAAAACTCCATGAACGTTTCTTCATCAGGCTTGAGCTGGTGCATGTTCAACTGGATGAGTTGTGGGCGAAAGTAAAACAGGCAAAGCAGGATATCTGGGTATGGGTGGCTTGTGAAGCGAAGACAAAGATCATCCCTGTCATACAATTGGGACCACGCACACAAGATATGGCATATTCAGTCATGCATGAGTTGAAAAGCAAAATGAAAGCGGGCTGTGTACCAGTTTTCAGCTCGGATGGTCTCCAGCATTATTTCTATGCCCTGACAGCTCACTTCGGAGAGTGGATCTGTGCAGATGGTGAGTTGAAAGCCGTGTGGATGATATTGCCTGACTTCTTTTACGCACAGGTAATCAAACAGCGCAAGCGTTTTCGCTTGGTGGATGTAGTCTACCGACATATTTGGGGGCTGCCAACAGAATACAGATCGCGATTGAAAGCAGAAGGCCTGAGTGGAAATATCAATACTTCGTTCGTAGAGCGGATCAATCTTACGTTGCGACAAGGTGTTTCGAAATTGACACGACGCACATGGGGAACCGCACAATTCAGCTCTGAACTGACGGAGCATATTTACTGGTGGCTCGCCTATTATCATTTCTCGCGTTATCACGAAAGTCTGCGAATTAAGTTGGACGTGCCGATACTGCGTAAAGGAAAGCTGAGAGCCCAAGAGTATAGGAAAGTTACCCCTGCGGTTGCTGCTGGATTAACAAGAAAGCGCTGGTCAGTCATGGAATTGGTCAGTTATCCGCTTCCATAGTATGGAAGGTTGAGCACGGTATAAGGGGGAAAACAAGCATCTTTGGACTGACTCCGCGAAGTTTTCAGGCGGACGACGCTGCTATACGCGAAAACGCACCCGCTTGGGTGCGTTTTAATTATCAACCACGGATTGTGGCTGTACCATTTATACTGACTACTAAACATAGTATAATAAAAATTAATTATTCAATTTGATTTATTAATCTGGCTACGAGAAAGGCTTCTTATGCTGGAATACACTCTCCTTGGGAGCAATGTTAATCGAATCAAGGCTCATAACATGCGAGCTGTTCTTCTTAGATTACTGCTAACTGAACCTGCCTTTCGAGTTCAAATAGCTAATCAACTTTCCCTCTCAACAACCACGATCACAAATATTTGTGATGAACTGATTGAGTTGGGGCTCGTAGCAGAGGATGGGATAGAAGAAATCTCCGGACGCCGCAGGGTAGGTCGCCCAAGAGCAGCCCTCCACTTGGTGAAAGATGCTCGCTACGCAATTGGGGTACAGGTTGGAGTGGAAACCTACCGAATTGCAGTTGCTAATCTGAAAGCGGAAATTATTTCTCATCACAGCTACACTTTTAGTCGTGCGACTCCTCCCCAAGAAGTTTTTCAACAAATATCTGGTCAAATTGAAGATGTTATTCATGAAAACAAACTTGAGCGGCAACGAATTGTCGGAATAGGGGTAGGAGGGGCTGGCCTCGTGAATTACAGGACAGGTGTAAATATTCTCTCACCCAATCTAGGATGGGAAAACGTCGCTATACGTGACCTGCTGTCCGAGCGTTTACATTTACCCGTAATGGTAGACAACAATGTTAAAGCAATGGCTCTTGGTGAAGGATTCTTCGGCGCCGGTCGGGGTGCCAAATCGCTTATTTTTGTCTATGGACGAGTCGGTGTGGGTTCTGGCATTTTTATGGATAACCATCTGTTGCGAGGTGCCGACCTTGGTGCGGGTGAGATCGGACATATGATCCTTCATGCTGAAGGTGGTAAAGAATGCCGTTGTGGGCAACGCGGTTGCCTGGAAACACTTGTATCCGAAGGCGCACTCGTAAGCAGTGCGGAGGAGTTAATCCAGAAAAATCCTAGTAGCCGGTTAGCACAGACCATGCTGTCCGGCGATGGACGTCCTATTGAGCGAATCTTCACGGCTGCCCGAGAAGGAGACGTGCTGGCAAAAAAATTGGTGGAAGATGCTGCTCACTATCTCGGAATTGCGCTGGCAAATCTGGTAAATCTGCTCAATCCGGAACTGATCCTTTTGGGCGGGCTTTTTGCACAGGGACAAGACCTCATTTTGCCAATTGCCAAAGAGACTCTCAAGAAAACGGCTTTTGCCGGGCTCGGTGGAAAGGTCCAACTTCAGGCTACAGGTTTTGGGTGGCAGGCAGGAATTGTTGGTGCCGCGGCTTTGGCTTTAACTACGTTCTTCTATTCAAACCCTGAAGAAATCGAGTGAGAGGAAATAGGAGTTATCAATGAATCAGATTTTTGTCAACCTGAAGCGCTTTGATGTGCCCCGCTCGGTTGGAGGATTGTGTCCAGTCGAGGATCCTATTGCTTGGATTGAAACGGTAATAACCGAGACTATAAAGCAAAAGTTGGGCACCCGAGATGATCTGCGTCTGACTTATCTACTCCCCGAGGGGTTAGTGGCGGCCGCCGTGCATTGCCTAAGAAACTACCCGGCGGACGAGAGGAAGGGAATTAATATAGGTTGTCAGGGGGTGCACTGGGAAGACGTCCAATCGGGGAAGAATTTTGGAGCTTTTACGACCAGCGTGCCTGCCAAAGCTGCTGCAGGTCTAGGCAGTCAATGGTCAATCATCGGACATTCCGAAGAGCGACGGGCAAAATTTCAGATTATGCAAGCCTATGAACCAGAACTGGAACGAGATCCGGAAAGGCGAGTTCGCGCCAACCTTAGCATAGATCACCTGATCCAATCAGAAGTGGACTGTGCTCTAAACGCAGGCTTGAAGGTCTTAATGTGTATTGGTGAGACAGCCGAGGAACGAGGTGCTGGAGAATTTGACGAACAAAAAGTGAGGATCAAGGAAATCTTGAAAGCACAACTCCTGACGGGTCTGCAAAATGCCGCCCAGGCTGTTCAAGAACAAAAAGTGGTTATCGGCTACGAACCAGTTTGGGCAATTGGTCCCGGAAAGACTCCACCCGGCGAAGAGTACATCGCCTTCGTTTCAGAGTTGATCAAACAGTTGATCCGTGAATTCGCAGGCATCGAAATCCCGGTCGTATATGGCGGTGGACTTAAGGAAGAGAATGCGTCCATGATCGCCAGCGTCGAGACCATCGATGGAGGCTTGGTGGCCCTCACACGATTTACGGGCGATATCGGGTTTAATGTAGAAGATCTTAAAGGCATCATAGCCAAGTATCTGGCATAGGAGAAAATATGAAGACTGTAGCCCTGGAATACGGTGAGGGTACGATGAGCGCCTCCCTACCCGAGTCAGCGGAGATCTTTATCCCCGGCGAAACAGTGTCCGACCCGCCTTATCTCCAGAATGTTGAAGAAGCCACACGTCAGTCCATCCAGAATCCGATCGGAATGCCTGCCATTTCCAAGCTGGTGGGACCAGGCTCCAAAGTTACCATCAGTTTCCCTGACCGCGTGAAGGGTGGCTATCAGCCGACATCTCACCGCAAAACGTCCATACCCATTTTGATCGAGGAATGTCTCAAGGCAGGAGTTCTCAAAAAAGACATCAAACTAATTTGTTCAAATGGTCTGCACCGGAAAAATACGGATGAAGAGATCCGCGCCTTGCTTGGCGATGCTGTGTATCACGACTTCAGTTCGTCTCATCAGATCGTCAATCACGATTCGGAAGACTGGGAAAACCTGATTGACCTGGGGCATGATGACATGGGCGACCGCGTGATCATGAACAGGGAAATCTTCGAATCGGACCTGGCTATCATGATCGGGCATGTGGTCGGTAACCCATATGGAGGATATTCGGGTGGCTACAAGATGGTTGCCACTGGTATCACGCACTGGAAGTCCATCGCCGCCCACCATATTCCTGCTGTGATGCACCGGCCTGATTTCACTCCTGTACAACCGCACAGTCACATGCGCCGTCAATTCAATGCTATTGGCATGCACATGGAGAAGATGATGGGACGCAAGTTCTTCATGTGTGACGCAGTTCTGGACACAGCATCTCGCCAGATAGCTGTCTATTCCGGATATGGAGCCGAGATCCAGCCTTTATCGTGGGATGTCGCTCATCAGCGAACCTATGTGCCATGGGCCAAGGAAAAGTTCGATGTAATGCTCTTTGGCATGCCACAAAATTTCCACTACGGCAACGGACATGGAACCAATCCCATCCTGATCATGCAGGCTATAGGAGCAAACATCATCCGCCACAAGCGCGTTATGAAGGATAACTTCGTCGTTGTCTGTGCATCGATCTGCAATGGTTATTTCCATGATGAAGAATTTCCCTCCTACCGCGAATTATATGAGCTGTTCCAGAAGGATTATCACAATGTCCTGCCTGATGTGGAACGGTATGGGGAATACTTCTGCAACAAACCGGAATACATCGATAAGTATCGCTTCAATTATGGCTATCACCCCTATCATGCCTTTTCCATGATCTCATGTGGGCATATCGCTGAACTGCATGCCTCGGCTGTATATATCGTGGGCGCTTACGAACCTGGCTATGCACGGGCAATGGGAATGAAAACGCGTGGAACGATTGAAGCTGCGCTCAAAGATGCTGAACGTTACACGGGATCCAACCCGAAAATCCTGGCCCTGCCAAAATGCTTCAAGACCGCAGCTGTTCATTTAATGATGGATAATGATACAGTGCCGAACACGACCGGGTAAGAATCAATCTCAAATAATAAATACAAAAAGATGATCCTGCACCGTCAGAGTGTTGCAGGATCATCTTTTTTCGATCTATTTCTACAACGCTGGAGTATTACTCCATTGATGTTGGTAGAAGCTGTCCGAAGCTTTTCATTTCGGAGGTGAAATTATGGGCAACCCCACGATATGTATTAATAGTCTGCGGTAGCGTTCTTGGCGAAGGTATCAATAAATACCTCGTCAATGGGTTTGGCTTCTGCCTCCGTGATTCTACCGCCAGCAATTTGCTGCTGCGCTAGAGTCTGAAGCATTTCTGCAAAGCTTCCATCATGGTAGTATGCCTTGAGTTCCGGTCCGGTGGGCCAAATGGCAAACGGGATCTGGGAGTACAAATCATTGGCGGGCTGCCCGGACAACTGGGAAGCCCATTCACTTGCTTCCTGCATGTTCTCTGCCCGATAAGCCTGGGCCTTGGTCAAAGCATTTACGAACCTCTGAACGATCTCTGGGTTTTTCTGGACAAAGTCCTTATTGGCAACCCAAGTACTGGGGAAGGATGCCTCTGGAAAGTCTTTATTGGTGGCCAACTTGATGGCGTCATCACCCAAAGCGGTCATGATAGCCGTGGTTCCAGGCTGCCAACCAGCAATCGCATCGACACTGTCTGTCCCGGTGCTCAAGATGGCCGCTGCCAGGTTGTTATTGTCGATGTTAATAATGGTGACATCTTCCCTGGTCAAGCCAGCTTTGGCCAACGCCAAACTGAGCAAGCTATCTCCAGCTGCCCCTACCTGGGCGCCTATTGTCTTGCCTTTCAAGTCTTCTAGGGTGTTGATACCGCTGCTCTTTTTAGCAACAATCTCATCCGTCATCGCTAT
The DNA here is from genome assembly GCA_009885945.1 of Anaerolineaceae bacterium. GTDB lineage: Bacteria > Chloroflexota > Anaerolineae > Anaerolineales > Villigracilaceae > VFJR01. Next base: position 23,634 of record VFJR01000200.1, on the reverse strand, counting down.
GTTGTCGAGGGCGATAATATTCACATCACCGCGGAATGCCAACCAAGCCGCACCTGAACCAATGAAACCGATATCGGCACGACCAGCCACCATGGCGGCGATCTCAGGAGGTCCAGCCGTGAATCGTTGGTAGCGGAGTTCCAGGCATTCCTCTTCAAACATGCCATAGGCATCGGCAATCGCCAGAGCGGTCGTCCCACCAATGGTTGGGTGATAGATCACATCCACAACAAACGGTTCTGTGCAGCTATCTGCAGCTACCGGGGTTGGTTCTGCCACTGGAGCAGAGGTGGGTTCTTCTACAGGTGCGGTGGTTGGTACGGCAGCAGGGGTCGGGGCACAAGCGGCCGTGACAGCCAAAATTAGCAACAGCGCGAAGATTTTGACTGACAGTGGGTGGGTATTTCTCATGGTTTTCTCCTTTTGAAAGTCTTTCTGATTATTTAGACGCCAAGTGTTTAGCAAGATATTGATATTGCAGTAATAAACCTTGCTTCACCTTGGCGGGCTCCAGCTCATATTGATGATCTTCCATCTCAAAGCTGTAGCTACCTTGATAGTGAATGTCGTCAAGTTTCTGCTTGAATAATATCCAGTCGATCTCACCTCCTCCAATTACGGTGTGACGCCACCATTGATTGGGATAATGACCTCGTTCTCTGCCAACGTTATGCAAAATGCCAACCCGGTGGAGCACTTCGCGGTCCAGCTTTGTATCTTTCAAGTGAATGTGCATGATTTTGGAGCCAAATTCGCGGATTGGTTCGTAAACATTGATCATCTGCCAGACGAAATGACTTGGATCGTAGCATAGCCCCAAGCGCGAATGTGGAACGCGATCGAAAATCGCATGCCACATGACAGGTGATGTCGCAATATTGCGGTACATGGGACAGTTTTCCAATAGCATATCAAGATTCAGCTTATCAGCCAGTTCCAAGGTCTGTTCCAAAAAAACAACGACCGGTTCAAGACTGGCCAGAGGATCCATTCCCCCACTCTCGGGCATTGAAAGTCGCCGGCTGATCCCCGTGGAAAACACGAACTTTTTCACCCCTAATTGGGATGCAAATCGCATGCGTCTGTAGAGTTCGTTACATTCATACTGGGCTTTGTCGGGATCGTCATCGATAAAGTTACGGGCATAACTAAAATTATTGATGTCGACGATCCGCTGGACAGCACGAAAGTCGGCTTCTTCGAGTGGAAAACCAGGACCAACTTCCAAAGATGTGAAGCCGTGCTCAACAGCAAAATGCGCTATTTCCTGCAGGCTGGACACTCCCGCCCAAACAAAAGCATTGGTATGAAAGGCAATCTTCATTTTGAGTTAAACCTTGAATGAGCTTCTACAGGCGCCACCCGAACGGCCTCGCTGCTGCAAGCTCTTGCCGCAGCCTCCAGCACCGTCTCCACATAGTGGCCCTGATAAATATCCGGCACATCAATTTTGCTGCCGGTGAGTCCATCGACAAAGGCTTTCATCTGGGTAATGAACCAGCCTTCAAATGTTTTTTGAGCAGGGATCTTGATGATCTTTGGCTCTGAACTATAGGTTCCGTTTTGAGCAGGGAGATAGAAGATCTCATCCGGTGTGGTTAGGCTGATGCGGGCTAGCCCGTTCTCGCCAACGATCAGTATCTTTAGGTCATCCATGCCCACCCGGCTCACGGTGAAGGTTGCCAAAGCGTTCTCAGCTGTCCGGGCAATAAACGCTGCCTGGTCGTCATTTTCAACGTGTGTAATGCCTTGCGTGTTGGCCGGACGATCGGGTATGACTGTTGTAGCCATGCCGCTGACCGCATCAAAGGTCATTCCGGCTGTGAAGTAAGCCAGATCGATCAGGTGACTGCCAAAGTCACCCAACGCCCCAGAACCGGAGTACTGGCGGATCATACGCCATTCCACCGGGATGGCCGGATTGGCCAGTCTCCGTCCTCCGTACGAACCCTGGAAGGTGAACACGTGGCCCAGGTCGTTCTGCACCAGCTTGCGAAGCTCCTGTATGACAAAAGCATATCGCAGAACGAATCCCACCATGTGAAAGAGACTCTTGTTCTGCAAAGCTTTTACTGCTCGAAGGCTGTCGACGGCCGAAAGCGCAAGAGGTTTTTCGACGAACACCGCCTTGTCGGCATTGATGGCACCTAGGACATAATCAATGTGAGTAAAGTTAGGCGTACAGATATCAACAGCATCAACACAATCCAGCAATTCAGAAAAGTCCGAGCACACGCGGGCATTCTCAAGGCCGTGTTCCCTTAGGAAGTTTGCCGAACGGGCCGGGTGGAGACTATAGACGGCGGACACATCAGCCCTGCCATCTGCCAGCAAACCCAATACATGATAGTGGGCGATCCCAACGGTCTCACCCGTCCCGACAATCCCGATCCTTGGTTTCATTGGGATATCCCTTGGCTGGATTTCCCGAGGATGCCGTACATTTCCTGCTTGTAAGACTCCACCCCGGGTTGACCATAGGGATTTACACCGATCAAAACCGATGAAATGCAACAGCTCAGCATGAACAGGTAAAAAAGTTCGCCAAACATCTCCGGGCTGATTTCTCCAACATGGAATTGGAAACAGGGGACACCGATCTGGCAATGAGCCTTGTAAGCTGCGTCATACACCGCGGAATTTAGGGTATCGAAAGGTTTGTAGTTGAGATAGTTAAAACCATCCTGAACCAGGGTGGGTTGAACAACAATTTCCGGATGCGGGAAGTGTGCATCCAAAAACGTTTCCATTACCATTCGCGGACCTTCCTGAATGTACTGACCAATGGCATGCAGATCTTCGGAATAGTTGTTGCCGGTCGGGAAGATCGCCTTGCCATTCTTGCCCTCACTCTCGCCAAAAAGCTGGACCCACCATCGGTTAAAGAAAGAGAGGCTAGGTTCAAAAGTAATGAAGTCTTCGATCAGAAATCCTTTTTCAGCCAACAGATTACGAGCTACAGCATATTGACAAGCTGGGTTTTCTTCGACTGAAAATGATTTAAGCTCGCGTTCAGCATTAATTGCGCCCTGAATCAGTCCGCGGATATCCACCCCTGCCACAGAGATCGGGAGTAATCCAACCGCAGATAGGACACTAAAACGCCCACCCATGTCAGGCGGGAAAGGCAGATATCTGTAACGATATTCCTGGGCCAGGGTAGCCAGCTGTCCTTCTCCTTCACTGCCAGTGACGATAATATGTTCATTTGCTTCGGAACCATACCGGGTTTCGAGAGCGCGTCTCAGCATGCGAAAGGCAATGCCTGGTTCCAATGTGTTAAAGTCTTTGGCTATTACATTTATGTAGGTCGAGCGATCCTTGATACGTTCCAGGATTCCTTGGATGGAATGAGAAGAAAGTGTATCCCCAGCGTAAACGATCTCCACCTTTTTGTCACCCAGGGACTCGATCACACTTTGAGCGCCGCGATTGGAACCACCAATGCCAACCAAAACAAAAACTTCTGCATCCCCCCGGATCCGCTCAGCCAGCGTCTGGATTTCTTCGATCAAAGGCGAGTGATCCCAACGACCAGGAAAGAACCAGCCTAAATCAGCTGCACTACCCACCTCTCCCTGGAGCACCGATTTGATCGAAGCCACGCGATTCGAGATACCCGCGTGGACATCTTCCATGTTCAGATAAGCAGCAGTTCCATTCAAGTCAAATTGAGTAATCATTTTTTAATCGATAGGTATTCTTGGTAAACATTTGCCCAAATATTATTCTTGATCTCGTTAAAACGCGGCAGAATCTTGGTTTGCTGGTTTCGCGGATAAGGAAGATCCACCTTCACCATGTCCTTCACCCGGCCGGGTCGGGCGCTCATGATCACAACCCGTTGAGACAACAACACAGCTTCTTCAACATCATGCGTAATAAAGAAAATGGTTTTGCGTTCAGTCTCCCAAGTCTTAAGTAGATCTTCCTGTAATTGAGCTCGTGTCTGTGCATCCAGGGCTCCGAAGGGTTCATCCATCAACAGCACTTTAGGTGATGTGGCATATCCTCGCGCGATGGCGACTCGTTGCTTCATCCCACCGGAGAGTTCTTTGGGGTATAGATTTGCAAATTCCGTCAATCCCACGATATCCATATAGTGATCGGTGATCTGCTTTTGTTTTTCCTTTGAATGCCCCCGGTATTTCAATCCAAATTCCATGTTCTTGCGTACTGTTAACCAGGGGAACAGTGCATATTGCTGGAAGATCACTCCGCGATCGATTCCTGGACCTATAATGGGTTCATCAGCAAAGGTCACAGTTCCAGAATCATAGGTTTCCAGTCCAGCCAGGATGTTCAAAAGAGTGGTTTTTCCACATCCAGATGGACCGACTATGGCAACAAATTCATTCTCTTCAATTTCCAGGGTAACATCTTTAAGGGCGACCACATCGCCACTGACACCCTTATAGGTTTTATTGACGTTGGTTATTTTGATCAAGGGCGTTGTCATATATTTTTCCGTTATTGCCAGCGGGTTAGTTTCTTCTCAAGGAATAAGATCGTTCGATCCAAAGCAAATCCGATAATGCCGATGCAGACAATACCCAGCATGACCTTGTCCATACGGAAGTACAACTGGGCTTCCTGGATCATGTTTCCCAAACCATAGATCGTGCCTGTCATTTCCGCGGCTATCAAGGTCGTCAGAGCGGTGGAGATACCGAGGCGGGCAGCAACGAGAATAAAGGGGAACGAGGCGGGCACGATCACGCGGGAAAATATATCGAAATCGGATGCGCCAAACGTGTAGGCTGCTTTTACAAGGGTGAGATCAATGTTTCGGATACCCTGGTAAATGGTCACTACCATTACCAGGAAAGATGAAATGAAAATCACAGTCAACTTGGCTTCTTCACCAATTCCCATGAACAAGATTACAAGAGGGATGAGGGCGATCGGCGGGATGGTGCGTAAAAATTGAAGCCATGGATCTACAATGTTCTTAAATTTGGCATACCAGCCGCTTAGGAATGCGACCGGAATAGCGGCAAGAAAGGCAAGGGTCCATCCACCAAGCACTCGCCAAAGTGAAACCATGATATTTTTTTGTAGCCGACCGGCGGCCCATTCTTCCGTCATGCCTTTTTTGATCACATCATCCGGGCCGGCAAGGATGATTCCGATCACCGGATGCTTGGATAACAAATACCACATAAGAATTCCCCCCGCCAATGATCCTATCATCATGAGTATGCGTACTTTTTTGGAACCCTCCCCAAAATCCTTAAGCTTTCTTGGCTTTTTATACCCGGTTCTAGCGGTCACACGCATCTCCTTCTGGATTTCCTGCTGTAAAAATTAAATAAGGATTTCATTAGAGGCTCCATTATGATAATGCCACCACTTGGTATCTGTCAAGTATTAATTATTCAAATTGATTAATTAATAAGCACCCCAAGTTTCTTTGGAGTATACTTTGGTAATTCAAGCATACTTCCACTTTTCAGACAGAGGCAGCGGATGAATTCTAGAAGACTCATTATCATGGGCGCGGAGATTTATTCACCCGTGTTGTGTCATTCCAAATCAGCAGTTTTGATCGAAGGTGGCCGAATTACACGGATAGGAACAGTGGCTGAAGCCGAAACCTGGCCTGAGGGGCAAAAAATTGAAGCGAACGGTCTCCTGTTAGTGCCAGGATTGATTGAGATACAGATCAATGGCGCCTTCGGAATGGATTTCACTGAACGTCCCGAAACGATCTATCCAGTGGCCAGAGAACTTTCACGTTTCGGTGTGACTCGATTCCTCCCCACGATCATCACATCCCCACTGGAGAAAATCCAGCTTGCCCAGTCCCAGATCCGATCTGGACCACCCGATGGCTTTTTGGGAGCAGTACCGATTGGATTGCATGTAGAGGGTCCATTTTTAAATCCAGAGAGAAAGGGTGCTCACAGTCAGGAATATCTGCGGCCCCCCAGTCTTGATGATGCAAGTCAATGGTCAAAAGAGAATGGTGTCCGCCTTGTGACTCTTGCGCCTGAGCTTCCTGGTGCAGATGAAGTCATTGCTTTTCTCCGTCAGCGGGGTGTAATAGTCAGCGCAGGACATTCCCTCGCTACGCTTCAGCAAGCTCAGAACGGATTTAAGACCGGTATCTGTTGTGTCACGCATTTGTTCAATGCAATGTCACCTTTGAATCATTTTGATCCAGGTTTGCCCGGCGCAGTATTGGCGGAACCCAGCTTAAGGTTTGGGCTGATACCCGATGGAATTCACGTCCATCCAACCTTGGTCGGTCTGGTCTGGCGACTCACGGGAGCTGGACAGATGATCCTAGTGACCGATGCCATGGCAGCGCTCGGAATGCCGCCTGGATTGTACCGGTTGGGAAAGCAGGAAGTAGTTGTAGATGGGACCAGCGCACGTCTTCATAGTGGCAATTTAGCCGGCAGTATCCTCCCGCATCCGACTGCGTTGCGCAATTTGATCGCGTTCACGGGTTGCTCGCTATCGGACGCATTGAGCTGTATGACATCTACTCCTGCTGAACTACTCGGAATGGAAGATGAGATCGGGAGGATCGAGGAGGGTTATCGGGCAGATCTTGTGTTGCTCACCCCGGACCTTGATGTAGTCTGCACGGTGGTAGATGGTGAAATTGTATTTCAGAGTTGATTCTTAGTGTCCTCATTGGTAAGGCTTGACGATGGAACACATATTGTTTAGAATATAAATTAATTATTCACTTTGATTTATTAATCGTTGAACTGCATCTACTTTGGCTGTCTACCTATCTGTTACCTACTCTTTCATATTAGTATAGGGACACATAGGAATAACCAGTAAGTGAGACTTTACCATCACCGATGAGACTTTGCCTTAGCTGACTTATCGGGGATGGATCTGACGACTCTTGAACAAAATCATATAGCAAAGGAAACCACAAATGAAACTCTTTCTAGATAGCGCGATGATAGATGAAATAGAATATGCCCTGGATGCATTTGACATCGATGGGATCACAACCAATCCCCGCCATGTGCAAGTGGCCGGCAAGCCATTCATGACAACCATTCGGGAAATTGCAAAGTTAGTAGAAGGGACAGACAAAACAGTTAGTGTTGAGGTGAATCCCCATCTTGTTACCTATCAGGACATGTTGGCTGAAGGCGAAAAGCTGGCTGCCATTTCGCCAAACTTTGTCATCAAGCTCCAGTGCATTGAACCAGCTTTCAAGGTTGCACGACACCTCGCCAAGAAAAACATCCGCAGCAACATAACCCTGGTGTTCAGCGCAGCTCAGGCCTTGATGGCGATGAAGTCTGGCGCATATTTTGTCTCACCCTTCATTGGCTGGAAAGAGACCAACGGCGAGGATGTCCTGAACTTTATTGATGATGTTGTTGCCATTCGGGATAATTATGGTTTCGCCACAGAGATCATCGTTGCAGCGGTGCGCAATGGACGCCAAATCGTCGATTCGGCTGTTGCATCCGCAGATATTGTCACGGCCGGGTTATCAGTATTCCAGGAAGCCTTTGAACACCCCTATACCCAGGATGGCATCCGCCGATTTACCGGATTCTGGGATAAATCACAGTACGAATGATCGTTTGATAGTTATGAACGATTCTAAGGAATTATCTGGCATTAGGCGTTATTATGAAGCGCTCAGACTGCTTCAGTCGCAAGTGATCGAAACACAGATGGACACGTTGGGCAAAATCGCCGGCAAAATGGCAGAGATCATCCGTCAGGAACAACGTATCTTCTTGTTTGGTACAGGCCACTCCCATTTAATAGCAGAGGAAAGTTTTTTTCGCGCGGGTGGACTGGCAGCAGCCACACCCATGTTCATCCCGCAAGCGCTAATGCTTCACGAGAGTTCCAGGATGAGCAGTCAATTGGAGCGCATGCCCGAACTGGCAGTGGCAATCCTAGATGAATATGACCCGCTGCCGGGAGAAATGCTTATTGTTTATGCCGACAGTGGCTCGAATGCACTGCCTGTACAAATGGCTATCGAGGCCAAGGTGCGGGGTCTAATAACGGTTGGGGTCTGTTCTCTGGAATATGCACGCCTGGCACCCTATTCCAAAGTTGGCAAAAAATTGTTTGAAGTTACTGATTATACGATCGACAACCGTGGCACACCTGGCGACGCACTCATCTCCGTAGACGGACTGACTTGGCGTACTGCCGGCAGTTCAACTAGCATTGGGATCCTTGTATGGAACTGTCTTCTCACTGAAGTAGTCCAACAACTGGTCTCTTACGGGGACGAGCCGCCCATATTCGCCAGCTATAATCTTCCCGGTGCGATCGAGCACAATCGAGCGATCCTCGAAAAATGGAGTCAGATCAATCCGCACCTGCCAGCACGTACCATCAAATCGAATTTATAACTGGGCTTAGGAGGTGTAGTCAGCCGGCTGGGCGGTTTCTGTATCCATGTAAAGCACATAATCTGAATGTCCCTGCAATAGTGTGGCCGGGTATTCAACTTGAGGCTCCCCTAACAACGCCATTCGTACTGTGTGTCGCTGCCACATTCCGCCCGGGCAATAAATGCGAATACGGCGCGCAGCAAGTATGTCTGCCATTCCAAGGGTCACAGCCATCGGGGGCAGGTTTTCCGGATTTCCGCCGGTATTACGAATACTATTCATCACTATAGAATCCTCAGCAAGCGACAAAATGCGCGTTTTCGAATTTTTAAATTCATCCGCAGAAATCCTCCACCATCGGGAGATGGGTGGTTCATTGAACGCGATATGCCCATGATATCCAATACCGCCATAGCAGGTATCGATGCCACCAACAGCTTCAATGTCCTGACTAATTTGATCAATATGAAGGGGATCAGGAAAATGAGTTTGGTCAGGCGGAATACGCAGTTCGGGGTCCAATCGGTCGAACAATACACGCCTCATAATGCCGCGAAAGCTGAGCGGATGTTCAGCTGGGATCCTGCGGCCCTGCCAGTCGCAATATTCATCCATGTTGAAGGTATGAGTATTACGCCAGCTGATACGCTCTCTGTTGCAGATCTCAACCAAAATTGGGTACTGCCCCACCGGACCAACTGGCACGATCAGGTGGGTGGAGCGATTTGCATGATTATTGGCTTGAATTTCATCAGCAATACTACGCGCAAATTCATATAATAGTGTGTTCTGGTCGTGCAAGACATTGAACTTGACTTTGCTGTGAGCTTCCAAATCACCGACTGGAACGGTTAACTGATCAAGAGTTAGATCCATGTTTTGCTTTCCTTTATGATTGTTGACAAGCGTATTCCTATCTATTATACTAGATTAATAAATCAATTTGATTAATTAATCTAGTATTGACTATATTTCTGTGGAAAAACCTGTCTTCCATAATATTCCAACACCACAATTGCTTACAACAAAGGAAGAAATCATGATCAAAGATACTGCTGAAGAGGCTAAAAGGTTTGACTAAAGCCCCGCTGACCAGACTCCCGACGACGAAAATTTTGTCTGGCACTATCGGGGTTACAAAATGCGCGCACCCGAATTTAACACTGCCATTGTACATTATTACCGGGCGGAAATTCAACGTAGCAACACCTGGCGGACGCGCCTGGATGCTACCACGAACTGGGCAGTGGTAGCGGCTGGAGCTGCACTCTCATTCTCCCTCTCCAGCCCTAATAACCATTACGGGGTAATAATTCTTGATACTTTGCTGATCACACTTTTTCTATGGATCGAAGCCCGACGTTACCGATACTATGAGCTATGGAGTCACCGGGCACGCCTGCTCGAAACGGATTTCTTTGCCGCCATGCTCGTTCCGCCATTCGCCCCCACCCCGAATGGGCTGAAGCCATGGCGGAATCTTTGCTGCAGCCAGAATTTCCTATCAGCATGTGGGAGGCAATTGGCCGGCGTTTACGCAGGAACTATTTGTGGATCTTTCTCATTCTCGCTGGCGCCTGGGCACTCAAAGGTCTCATACATCCTACCCCTGCACTTTCCTGGCAGGATTTTGTTTCCCGGTCTGCCATTGGACCGATTTCCGGTAATTGGATGATCGCCTTCGGTGTGCTTCATATGACAGCGCTCATTATTATTGCTGTGGCAACAAGAAACTTGCATCAGGCCAGCGGTGAAATACTACCTAAATTCAACGACGAATCGATCTGGCAACGTATCTTCCGTGAAGGAAATTCAGCGGGCACAAAAACATCCATGTCGATTCAGAAACTGCGCCGGCGCAAACAGCTCGTGGCACAGATCATTACGGACCAACCTGACGCAATCGCAGCTTCGGTGATGAATGAAATGAAACGTGGGGTCACATCAATGGCAGGTAAAGGCATGTATACCGGAAAGTCACATTCAATCCTTATCATAGCAATAACCGTGACTGAAGTTGCTCAACTAAAAAGCCTGGTACAAAGTGCCGACCCTAACGCCTTTATGATTGTCACTCCAGCCCAAGAAGTGGTGGGTCGTGGTTTCCAATCGCCTCCTACAGAAACCAAATCAGCACAGCCAGTAGGATAAGCGAATCTTATAATAATACCGAATGGATAATTCATTGCAATCTCTTTACCATCTTGAGCGCCAATTCAAGTGCTCCATCAATCGACATCTGTTCTCCCTCTGCAAATGCTTCTGTGAATTCCGCCTCCTCGATTCGGGCGCGCATTAACTCTGTCATTTTACGGACAGTATATAGGCCCAATGGCTGGGTCGAAAACGATCTCAGAAGTGAATTTGTTGCTCCCAGGAGACGGGCTGCCGCCGCTGGGTCTTTTGAGGCGAAAATGTATGAAAAACACTGAAGTGCCCACAGTGTTGCATCGGTCAGTTTGTTTTCTAATTGGGTTAACCGTTCCAGACTTTCTTTGAAGTTTTCCAACGCCATGCCATAGTCTCCCTTGATATAGTAGCCGCATCCCAAAAGCATTGTGTGAAATGCTCGTTCCGCGATCGATGTACCCGCTGTCTCCAACTCTTTAGATTTCAAAACATTCGTGACGATAATTTCGGGCTGGTCTTCATACATTGCGATCACGCTTACCGTTATCAGACCGCCTATCCTTTGAACCTTGTTTCCAATTATTTCCAGAGTCTGGTCCTTACTTTGGAGCAGTGATTTTGCGCGTTCGAAATCTCCTCGGAGATAGGCAATGAAAATACGGATCATCCAAGTTAACGGAAAAGCCTGTATACCCAATTCCTCATAATAGTGTTCGGCTTCGTCTAATAGCGGTTCCGCCCAATCCAATTCGTTTTTCAAGAAATGCCAGAGCGCTATTCTGGAAAGCGATTGCGCGATCCTGTACCGGTCTCCAGATGCGCGGGATAAATTCTCCATGTCCTTGTAGGCCTGTTCAGCCAAGTTGATATCTTCAGGATTTCGATAAATGAATGTCAAAGATTCCAGCGCAAAAGCCTGTCCCCATGGATCGTTCAACTGCTCGAACATTTCCCGGCTTTGCTCAAGCAATTGTCTGGCTTGCGTAGGTCTCTCCCCAGCGAAAGAGCTACGATTTCGGCTGGTCGCCAACCCAAGCAAAGCATGACCAAGCGCTTTGCCATACGCATCATCCAGTTTTTCATAGATCAAGAAAGCTTTCTCTGCGTTGGAGAGCATGCGTTCAGGATCGTCCAGGGAATCTGCAAGTTCAACAATACGCAGATGGGCTTTTCCATGTGCAGCCAGTTCCTCGCGCGATTCACTGTTTCTTTCCTTGCGCGCCAGGGATTCCAACCAATGTAAACCCTCACTAAAATGTTGTTGAACCTCCCAGTACGGACTCAATGCGCCTGCCAGCCTGAGTCCGGGCTCTACGGAGGAAAAGTCAAGCGACCAGGCTAGTGCGGCGCGCAGGTTTTCAAGTTCTGTACTGAGTCGAGCCAGCCATTCGATCTGTTCCGTTCGCCGCAGGTGTGGTTCAGCAGTTTCAGCAAGTTCCAAATAGAAGTCTACATGCCTGTCATGCAAGGTGTCACTCTTACCCGACTCGACCAGTTTTTCGTTTGCATATTGCCTCATGGTCTCCAACATGCGATATCGAGATTCGCCCCGCACTTCCTCAACAACCACCAGTGACTTATTGATCAGTTGCTCCAGTAAATTGAGGATATCTTCGCCTCCGATCATCCCCTGCATTGATTCATCTGTACAGACTGACTCTGCAGCTTCAAGAGTCCATCCACCTACGAAAACTGATAATCTACTGAACAGGGTCTGTTCTTCTAGCGGGAGCAGGTTATAGCTCCAATCCACTGCTGCGCGTAACGTCTGGTGACGTTCCAAGGCGGTGCGTCTCCCACCGGTCAACAAACGGAAACGATCATCAAGTCGTTTGGAAATCTGTTCCGGGCTCAAAACACGAATCTTTGCCGCAGCGAGTTCGATGGCTAGTGGGATCCCATCCAGGCGATAGCAGATCTGGGCCAAAGCAGAAGCATTTTCATTCGTCATAGTAAAAGAAGGGATGGCAGATGTCGCGCGGTCGATGAACAGTTTGACTGCTTCGTATTGGCTCAACGAATCAATCGAAGGGAGGTGCTCTATATCCGGCATTCTCAATGATGGCACACGATAAGTCACTTCGCCTTCGACACCTAACGTTTCGCGGCTGCTGGCAAGAATGCGGACTTCTGAAGAGGCACGCAGGATTCGATCTGCCATATCAGCACAGGTATCCACGAGATGTTCGCAATTGTCTAGTATGAGGAGTGTCTTCTTATTGCTGAGATAATCGCAAAGCATGTCGATGATGGGGCGCTGGGGTTCGTCTCTCAACCCAATCGTTATCGCGGTTGTGCGTGGAACATGCAATGGATCGAGAATGGGCGCGAGATCCACCAACCACACACCGGCTGGATACTCGTTTAATACATCATTCGCAGCTTGGATGGATAATCTTGTTTTCCCCGTCCCCCCTGGACCGATGAGTGTCAGCATGTGCGTATCATGCAGCAATCGTTTGATATCTGCTAGTTCTTTCTCTCGTCCGACAAAGCTGGTGAGCTGAGTGGGGAGGTTATTGGGAAGGATGTCGAAAGTGCGCAGAGGTGGAAAGTCAAGCTGCAAATCATGTGCGGCCAACTGAAACACCCGCACAGCTTGAGGAACATCTTTGAAGTTGTGCTTACCCTTATCAATCAACTCAATTCCTTGCGGTAATTGTCCCCGCAACAAATTCTCTGTCACATCTGAGAATAATGCCTGTCCACCATGTCCCGCAGACATGATGCGCTGAACAAGACTCATTGCAAGGTACCCTTGATATTGACCGTCTTCCTGTAGCTCAGCGTCACCAGTGTGGATTCCCATTCGCACACGGATCGTGATATCTTCCCATTTTTTGGTTTGCAAATCCTGTTGTGCTTTTGCAGCAGCTTTGAGTGCCTCACCAGCTTTATGAAATGTGGCACAAAATGCATCACCAATCACCTGAAAAACATAACCATTGTTCGAGACAATGGCGGATTCTAAAATTTCGTGGTGAAGCGCACGTGTGCTTTCCCATGTTTCAGGATGCAGACGCGCAAGTTTGGTCGAGCCTTCGATGTCCGTGAAAAGAAAAGTAACAGTGCCAGATGGCAATGAATCCATACAAAGTCCTCCAGACTGGTTGATGCCTATTTACCGAAGTTGGCTAAGTTTTATCAGATTTCCCCCGAATTTCCAATAGAATCCGCTATTTTTTCGGGTAGGTTTACTAGAGTTTATCACCTAGGAAAAAATTTCCTCTAAAACGAGCCTTACGGTTAGTTCAATCGAATGTTACCAATTGACATATAGGGAATGCGCTATTAGGACTCCCTTGGGCTGTGACCATGGTCATGGGACGAAGATACCACTTTGGCTCGTTTCCTTTTCTCTCTCATCTTATACTCCTTTATCGATACGAGCAAGCCCGGTCACTTCGTAAGTAAGCTTCCTCATCGTGGTCTTTGCCCCCTGCTTCTAGAAGATTAAGCCGAGTTCATCCATCCGCGCCAGTATCTCTGCTTTTGGCGCTACCCTTCTTGGAACTTTCCATCATTCAAAGCGTGTGATGTCAATCTCGACACCGAGTTTCATCAGGCCATACTTGGCAAACTGCTTGTAGCTCAATCCCATGCGCGTACCTTTTGTCAAGCTTCAGGACAACAGCAACATCTTGTATGCCAGGTCTTCCTCGCTCACATGGACATCGGTCTCTTCCTTGCTCAGCACAAGCCAAATGGCGACTAGCAACTTCCGCGCAAATGTCATAGATCGTCCACGCGTTCGTGGTCGTTTCCAGGACCACAATATCCCCGGTGCGAATATTCTTCTTTGCCACTCGGGGAACCTCTCAATACTCACTCGTCGTGGGGTCAGGACTCACTCATTCTCCTCGTTCCAGGCTCCCACCAGGATGTATTCCCGGTGAATATCCAGTGCTATGTACCGTTGATAACCTCTTGTATCTTGTCCTTTTTTCATGCTACACTCCTGTTTAAGTTTGGGACGTGGCTGTTGGGTGTTGAGCCGCAGGCACTGATACGGGTTTCTGGCAATCACCTTGCCAGCCCCAGATTGATTTCCGCCGGGTGTCCGTACACCTGCACCCACCGCAGGTGCGGTGTAACGTAGCGAGCTTCGATCTCACTTCCACGGAGATCGTTCCCATACCCGCGAGCGAACAACCGGAACGCTCACATCCCATTATTGCTGAGGACAAGCTCATTGTCAGTGTGTGCTTGTTTGAACAATCTTTTATCCGTATTTGGAATTAGGAGGTATCCCATGACAACAAATAATTCATCTAATCAATTTAGCGCGTCGGACGGCAAGAAACTACCACCGAGTTCACAAGCCGAAATAGACCAGGCACTGGCAGTTCTGTCAGCCCACAAGGACAACTGGGCAACGACGGATATCCCGAGGCGACTTGCGTTGCTCAACCAGATCAAACAGGATGTGCATAAGGTTGAAAGGCGCTGGGTAGATGCAGGCAACGCAGTCAGAAGCTCAGTACCTGGAACATTAGTGGAAGGAGAGGAATGGTCCAGTATCTCCTCAACCTATAGGTTTATTCATTTCTTGATTAGAGCACTTCAAGACATTGAGCGTTTTGGTAAACCGAGAATTCCCGGAAAAGTGACCACGCGACCAAATGGACAGGTAGTGGCACAAGTGATACCGCATGACTGGAAGGAACAAATATTTCTGGCTGGATTTCGAGCCGAGGTCTGGATGGATCCATCTGTTTCTCTCGAGGCTGGCGGCATTCCCCAGGCCTCTTTTTATCGGCGCCAGGATAGAAAAGGGCAGGTCTGCGCTGTTTTGGGAGCGGGAAATGTTTCCGCGTTGATACCAGGGGACAGCTTGTATAAGCTGTTTGTTGAGGGGGAAGTTGTGGCGTTGAAAATGAATCCCGTTAATGAATACCTCGGCCCCATCTTTGAAGAAGCTTTCACTGCATTGATCAAACCCGGTTATCTACAAATTTTATACGGAGACACGCAGGAAGGGCGATACCTTTGCAATCACCCGGCTGTTGACAATGTCCATATGACCGGGTCCAACCACACCTTTGAAGCAATCATATTTGGCCCCGGCGCAGAGGGCCAACAACGAAAACGGGCCCGCCAGCCCATTTTTACGAAACCTTTCACGGCTGAGTTGGGGAACATTTCCCCGGTGATCGTGGTCCCAGGTCCATGGACTGATAAAGATATCAAGAACTGGTCGGAACGATTGGGTACCTGGTTGAACAACAACTCCGGACATAACTGTCTGACGCCGCGCATGCTCATTCAGATGAAAAACTGGGATCGCCGCGAGGAATTGAATCAAGGGATCGCGGACTTTTTAGCAGGTGTAAAAACCCGTAAAGCCTATTACCCCGGGTCATTCGAACTCCATAAGCAATTTGTGGAAGCGCATCCGAATGCCCGGCAATGGGGCAGTCCTCAGGATAGTCATCTCCCCTGGACCTTTATTCCGGATGTCGACTCAACCAACGAAGATGACATTTGTTTCAAGCGTGAACCTTTCATGAGTTTATTTTCAGAGACGGCGCTTGAGGCCGACAATGTGATCGAATTTATCAGTAATGCCGTAGAGTTTGCAAATGAAAAAATGTGGGGGACGCTAGTGGCGACCATTGCCGTTCATCCGGCTTCAATGAAAGACCCGCAGATCGCGGCTGCCGTCGATCGGGCGATTGCAGACCTGCGTTATGGCTCCATTGTGATCAATTATTGGGGCGGGATTGCGTATTATTTAGCGACCACTCCCTGGGGTGGGCATCCAAATACCGATATTTACGATGTACAGTCGGGCATAGGGTTTGTAAACAATCTATTGATGTTTGACCGCCCGCAAAAATCGGTTGTGCATGTACCGTTTAATCTACGGCGGGATCCAACCCTTGTCAACATCCCAAATAACCATCTGTATTATGCTCAGCTTGCGCGTTTTAATCACAACCCAACGATTGTAAATTTGCTGAAGTTGTTATGGACCATTTTGACTCTCTCAAGCAAGCCCAAAATATTGTAATCATCAGCACAGGGGCAGGATTTGAACCTACGACCTGGGGGTTACGAGTCTGAATCCTGATACGCTGAAATTAGCTGGGATTAAAAGAAAACAGACACTCAAAGTGTCTGTTTTAGTAGCGGGGGCGGGATTTGAACCCGCGACCTTCGGGTTATGAGTGTCTGTCCTGTATCGCTGACTTTCCAGCTTTAGGTAATGATTTTAGGTGAGTATTGCGGTTTCTGATTCTAAAGAGCCTGTAGGTTTTTGGTTGTCGCAATCGACAACCGCTATGGGCGTTATAACATAGACAGAATATTTATACAATAGTCGGTAGTAGATTCTTGCAACGGTGAAACCATTAATTGAACGGCAAGATGCCAGATGAATTTTTGGCCAGGGAGATCTTTTATTCACTGGAGAGACCAAAATATTGATAGAGATGTGGAGAAGTATTACAATACCATCAGACTGCACAGTGCACTGAGATATCGTCCCCCGCCCCAGTTGCAATTGTTGTCCAGCCTGCCCAGGCTATACCAGTTGGACTAACTCTGTAATTGGTACGAAAGGCGGGGCAGGTCAACAACGCATCACAAGTCTGAATGATCTCCACGATGCGGCCAAGATACAGGAATAACTTCTTTCATCGCATCATCTCCTTGATATTCAAATCAACTTCATCCAAAATCTCTGCGCCTGCTTCTTCCTGCTTGTATGCCATCATGTGAATCCCCGCCACACCCTGAATCTCGCGCACCTGCCGGATAATCTCAACGCAAATCTTTATACCCTCTGCCCGCTTACCCTGCACGGGAGTCTTGCGCATCCGTTCCACAATTGCATCAGGCACATACACGCCTGGCACTTTCGTGCGCATAAATTCGGCCGTCTTCTCCGAACGTAGCGGTCCCACGCCAATGAGGATGAATGCCTTTTCATGCAATCCCAAGTCACGGACTTTCTGCATATGACTCTTCAATCGTTCCACATCGAAACAATATTGGGATTGAAAGAATTCCGCCCCGGCTTGAATCTTCTTTGCCAATCTCAGTGGACGAAATTCAAACGGCTCGACAAACGGGTTGTCTGCTCCGCCCAAAAAGAACCTTGGCTTCGCTGAAAGTTTTCTCCCGCTCAAAAACATCCCATCATCCCGCATGATGCGCGCAGTTTGAAGCAACTGTGTCGAATCAAAATCAAACACGCGTTTGGCTTGCGGATGGTCACCCGCGGTGACATCATCGCCTGTTAAACACAGCACGTTATGCAAACCCAATGCACTTGCGCCGAGCAATTCGGCTTGCATGGCAATGCGGTTGCGGTCACGGCACGACATCTGAAAGATAACTTCATACCCCGCATTCGACAGAATCGTACACGCCGCCACACTTGAAATGTGACAATTTGCCCCCGACCCATCGGTGACATTTAGCGCATCGGCATAGCGTCCCAGCACTTGCGCCGCTTTCAATACATCGTGCGGGTCGGCGCTGTCGGGCGGGCTGATCTCTGCCGTGACCACAAATTTGCCTGAACGCAGGGCGTTTTCAAATCGTCCATTCGTTCTATTTGTGATCATGGCGCAATCCTGTTTCCATCTGCCAGGCTTCGGGCATTTCCGAATTCTTCAAGAAGGCAATGTTGATAAATGCCGATCTGCCCATGTTTTGCTGATTCAGCGGCGGTAAGAGCACATAAATGTCTGCGCCATAGACTCTCATTTTCTTCGAGCGTTCAAAGGCTTCAACCCACACGCATTTCTTCGTCGCGTCCACTTCGCAGAAACCATTCAGCCGCACCCCGCCGCAGGGACCATTGCGTAAATTCTTCGGGCAGCCCATCGGACAGGTCATACCCGTGAAATGTAATGCGCATTGACCGCACATCTGACAATTGAACACCGCACCCTTGCCGATTTTTTCAGGCAGGCGCAGTAACTTGTCTGCCCACTCGTAGCCGAGCCGCTGGAAAATTGGATTTAGAAGTTGAAATACCTTTTCCGTGAATTGGTAAGCAACTTCCAAAATATGGGGATAATCTCGTAAACGATTTAATAATGTCATGTCACAATCTCATTTTGTTCATTAGAGTTCAAGTTGTAGCGATAATCTTTATCCAACATCATTCAACCAACACTGTAAAGCGAGCGTAACTTCTTGGGGTTTTTCGAGCATGCTGAAGTGCCCGCAGGTTTCAAGGGTTGTCAATTTGGCGTGGGGAAGCGCATCACGCATTTCCAGTTGGATTTCGAGCGGGCAGGCTGGGTCATCGCGCCCGGCAAGAATCAGGGTGGGGATGTTGATGCAGGAAAGAGTCTCGCGGCTATCTGGACGGGTGATTTGAGCCTGCAATTGATTCTGCAATCCGTGTTGTCCTACACGGTTCACCATGTTGTAAATGGTTTTCTGTATGGCGGGGTTTTCACGGTGATTAGGATGCATCATCTGCATGAGTTCATGGGATGCGTGCGTGATGAAGATCTCGCCGTCGGTTGTTTCGGCGATGGGTTTCCAGAGGGCGGCGGTTTGCGGACGGATAGGTCGCGGAGTGGTGTCGAGCAAGGCAAGGCGTGTGACTCGTTCGGGGGCAAGGCGCATGATTTCGAAAGCGACAATGCCGCCAAGCGAGAAGCCTGCCAGGGCGAAGTGTTGGGGAGATTCTGCCAGGGTTGCCAGAGCCATTCCTCGGACGGAATCAGCTCTGGTCAAGTCCATGATGCGAATGTTTGCCATCCGTGAAAGGTTGGCAGTTTGATAATCCCACAATGTTTCGTCACACAACATTCCAGGCAGAAGTACGAATGATGGTTTGCTATCGTTTTTCACCAGCACCTTTGTTGCGTTTGCGATAGGCTTTGATCCAGCGCATGCTGAATTCGTCTTTGCCCAACGCCATGTCGGCGGCTAGAACCGCAGCGCTGATCTCAGTGACGAGCGGGTTGGTGATCGGACAGGTCAAGCCAGCCTGAATCGCCATGGCAATATAGGCGGCATTCACGTATTTTCGATCGGGCAACCCAAACGAAACATTGCTTGCGCCCATTGTCACGTTCACGCCAAATTCCTGCACGATCAATTTGATGGTTTCCAAGGTGACCCATCCCGCTTTGTGGTCGGCGCTCATTGCCATCGCCAGTGGATCGATCACAATATCTTCGATTGGGATGCCGAGTTGGGCGGCGCGCCCGATGATCTTTTCTGCTACTGCTAGGCGTTCTTCAGGAGAGGCGGGTATGCCGTGGCTGTCAATGCACAGACCGATGACCGCCGCGCCATATTCCTTCACCAATGGCAGGACTGCCTCCAGCGATTTTTCTTCGCCGTTGACTGAATTGACCAGCGGTTTGCCTTCATAAAATTTCAATGCCGCTTCGAGCGCCTTCGGGTTGGCTGTATCAATGCAAAGGGGCACATCCGTCACTGACATGACTTCACGTATGATCTTCTCAAGCAAAATGGTTTCATCTGCGCCGGGAACGCCTGCATTGATATCCAATACGGTTGCGCCAGCTTCCACTTGGGCAAGCGCATCACGGCGGACAGATTCAAAATCTCCCGCTTCGAGCGCGGCTAACACTTCCTTGCGTCCCGTGGGATTGATGCGTTCACCAATCATGACGGTAGGGGCATCGCGGCGGATGGAGACGCTTTTATTTTTATTGGTTAACTTGGTTTCGATCATTGATGCACCGATTTTTCGCCAAGTAGGGATTTAGCCAAAGTGACAGCCTGTCCCGCGTCCGGGGCGTAGCCGTCTGCCTTGATTCTTTGGGAGTAGTTTGATGTGACTGGCGCGCCGCCTACCATGATCTTCACCTTACCGCGCAAGCCTGCCTCGTCAATGGCTTTGATGGTGGCGTCCATGCTGGGCATGGTGGTGGTGAGCAACGCGGAGAGACCGACGATATCCACATTGGGATCATTACGAATGGCTTCGACAAATGTTTCAGGCGCTACGTCAATGCCCAAGTCTTGAATTTTAAAGCCCGCCCCTTCGAGCATCATCGCCACCAGATTTTTGCCGATGTCGTGGAGGTCGCCTTTGACTGTGCCGATGATCACTTTGCCAATTGGTTCAACGCCCGCCTTGACCAATAACGGTTTAAGGATATCCAACGCACCCTGCATGGCGCGGGCAGAGATCAACATCTCAGGGACGTAATATTCGCCCTCCTCAAATTGATGCCCAACCTCCAGCATGGCGGCGATCAATCCATTTTGCAGGATGTCGTTCGCTACCACACCCGAATCGACAGCGGCTTGTACTAAAGTTACGGTTGTTTCCCTGTCCCCTTCCAATACGGCTTGAAAAATTTCTTTCATATCACTCATCTTGACCTCTCGGTATTGTTATTGCCTCTTTATAATCGTGACTTCGCCTTTTCCTTAGGATGATTGCTGTGCTGCAATTTGGGCATAAATTGCAGTTTCGTCCAACAGAAGCCACTCGTTAACAATTCGCCCCTGGCGGAGTTCAAATTGAGAAATTCCGAGCAGCGCCAGCGGAACTCCTGAAGGTGCACCATATCGTCCGCGACCATTGTGTGAGCCACAATAAGACCAACGCAACGCTACCCGGACTGCTTTCTCGGTCTCTTGTTTCACAATAATGTGATGAGGCTGGAAGCGTCCGTCGGGAATGGATGCCAAAACACTTTTGAAAAAATTGCCTGTGCGAAATCGCCCATAGCTGAGATGAGCCGTTGGTCCTTCAAAACGAATGGCGCGATCATAATTTTCTTCCATGATATTTAAATTTTTATCATTCCAGATCGAATCATAGGTTTTGATAATTCGATCTGAAATCTCTTTACTTCCTATGATCGTTATTCCATTAGGGTCAGACCAGCGCTTGGTCATAGAGTCGTTGCCAATACTATAATTTTCAGGCTTTTTCTCCCCCAATCCTTTTCCAAGTTCTACCGGGTCGCACCCCAATTGCAGAGCCATACCTGCCTGATCTCGAACCAGCCATTCTTCTACAACCCGATCCTTTTCGCAAAGACAGTCGGCTATCGTAAGCATCATAATTGGTCGATTGGTGGCTAACCCGAAAAAGCCATTCCCGGAATGGGTTGCAGTTGAACGTACGCGATGCGAAGACAAAAAACCTTCCGACGTATCGCCAATGATGATATCTTCGGGTAAGAGTTGCCGATCTGGGAATTCATGCAAGGTTTCGAGGGTGCTCTGCACTACGGATTCAACCGAATTTGTAACACCGTGAGGCGTACGGACTGGACAATCAACTGCGTACCAGTCTCGAATTCGACCAATTCCGCGCTCCTCCCAAATTTTGTAAGTGACGTCGATAATGTATTGTTCTGGCGTTTTGAATTCTGGTGAAAAGTTTTTCATTTCTGAAATCTCCTTTAATTCTTATGTTTTAATGCGCTGTGATTTTTTGAACCATGTTCCCGGTAAAGAAGGGATGCTATTGGAGATTTTTGCGGCGATCTCCAATAATCTCCAGCACTCGCCCCCAACTATTCGTGAAAGCACTTTTGAACAGCTGAACCGGACCAAAACCTTCAAATTCTTCAATGGATAAACCGTCTTCGAGATAACCCTTCTTGAAGTCAGGGAGTTTTTCCATCAATTCATCGATGACCTTGTCAGATACAGGGTTAAATAGACGGTACACTACCGGGGGATTCTGCTCAATAAGTTTGTCGGCGGTACCTACCCAATTGATCGTGACGCAAATCTTGCCGCCGACCATCTCAGTGAAATGGTGCAAGCCACGCGCGCCGCCAGCAATGAAAATACACTTATAAGCTCGCTCGGTCATAAGGCGATAGACCTTGCGGGCTACTGCCAAGCCTGCCTGATGCAACACATCCGGTGAGATTTGAATATCATGCTCAACCACATAATTGCGCAAATAATCATCATAAATACCGGCAATATGCGACATATATATCATGGGGAAAAACCCTGAAGCACGCGCTACCTTCTCATAGGTTTCTGCCAATGCAACCATTTGGCTGACGCCAAAAATTTCAGTTGAGTTAATCGGCACATTCATTGGGATCAATTGCTCAATCGCCGCCAGCCCGGGTTCAGTAACCGGGATTTTGCAACAAATATTAGGGTTGACCTGGCGATTGTAAAGTGCTTGCGCAACTATTTCAGATGTCACATCATCTGCGAAGGGATCTCCCTGGATGCTAACAAAGCCATGTTGCCCTCCGCTCTCTTCAAAAAGCGGCATAAATTGATCCGCAATCGGTTTGACTAGTCTAGCCTGGAATTCGATGGCAGCCTTGCGATCATCATTGATTTCGCGCAACACACCATCCAAGACCCCATACGCGTACTCGCTGTAATCGGGATGATCCAGCATCTTCTGGGTATAGGATGGGTTGTTAGTGCAACCCAGCGCGCCATTCGTCAATGCCATTTCAGCCTGCGGTTGGGTCGGGTTATTGATCCAGAACATGGTCGGAGATTGAGCGGTCACTCGTTTGAAGTAAGGTGTTTGCATGTGCATCCTATCTTTTCGATTCGTCAGCTTGCCGACTTATTCTTATGTAAAAATATGTCTCAACGCTCTTAAATTTCACAAACGCAGATCAAGATTTTTTCTTCCGCTCTTCAATTTGTTCATTCATACGGTCAAAAAGATTCACGCCGAGTTGTATGAAAATATCAATCAAGTCAATGGGCACCCAATTCTGCACAAGTGAGTCGCCGTCGCGTCGATACCAGTCGAAGTCGCGAATGGTCATCAACTTGCCAGTAGGCGGCACACCCCGAAATGCGCCACGACTGAACGAGAAGGCTGTATCCCAAATGCCAAGTGCCCCATACTTGCCCTCCGCCAGAATCTCGCCGTTCTCAATGCCGATCATGCGCGATGTTCCCACAGGTGATTTGAGTCCACGGTCAGGGAAGGCTTGCAGCCAAGGGCGTTGATGGAAATCCTGAAACTCTTCGAAGGAGTAGCACGAGCCAATGCCTGTGGGTCCGTACCAGTGAAAGTTCGGATCCCAGTAATGTTCCATTTCCATCGTGCGGAGATTTTTGCCATCGAAGCGCATCATGCCTGCGATCATGGCGGCGACGAGTTGCCGCGTCTTTCGACCTTCGAGTTGATCCTGTTCCGTGAGCAGGACTCCATCCCCGGTCATTGGCGGTAGGAACTTGCCGCCCTCTGCGCCTCTGG
>VFJR01000123.1 GCA_009885945.1 Anaerolineaceae bacterium | reverse complement strand
GCGCATCTCTCAAAGAAAAGCGCTCACAAATCAAACCGCTTATCTCACGTTTGCATCGTGAGTTTAATATCTCGGTTGCAGAAATAGACTTAAACGATAAATGGGATCAAACCATCATCGGCTGTGCCATGATCGGCAATGACCACACCTTCCTGCAATCTGCTTTACAGAATGTTGCAAAATGGGTCGCAGGGAATTGGAGAGACGGAGAAGTATGGGATATGAAAATAGAAATCATCTAACGTTGTAACGTTCAAATGTTACAACGTTAAAAAGGAAACAATGAAAAAACTAAAACTCTCACGCCTCACCATCAATGCTTTTACAATTGCCTTTCTTTTTTTAGTAGATAAAGCCATCGCCTTTGTTCGCGCAGGGATTGTAGCGCGGCAATACTCAGATGATGTTGGCATCTTAGATACATTCAACGCCGCCAATAATTTACCAGACGTGCTATTTGCATTAATCTCTGGCGGGGCGCTGGCAATGGCATTCATCCCCTTACTAACAGAATATCTCACTACCAAAGACCGCGCCGCCGCATGGGATCTATTTTCGCGCGTAGCGAATGTTGCATTTTTGGTAACGGCATTCTTTGCAATCCTCATCAGCATTTTTGCAGAACCTATTGCAAAACTTGGCATTGCCCCGGGCTTTTCACCTGAGCAATTAAAATTGCTCACAGAACTAATGCGCTTGAACTTGGTCGCAACGGTTATTTTTTCCATCAGCGGATTAATCGCCGCTTCTCTGCAAGCCAATCAACATTTTATTTTGCCCGCCTTGGCGCCCAGCCTGTATAACATTGGGCAGATCATCGGCGCATATTTTCTTGTGCCTCTTTATGGCGTACATGGGCTTGTTTATGGGGTTATTATCGGCGCAGCAATGCACTTGCTCATTCAGGTACCGGGTCTTTATAAATTTGGCTTTCGTTGGACACCCTCTCTCAACTTAAAACATACTGGATTAATCGAAGCCTTAAAATTAATGGCGCCGCGCTTGATCACCATGGGTGGCATCCAATTCATTGTGTTAGCACGTGATAATCTTGCATCGCAGTTGGATCAAGTGGGCGCGATAACCGCCCTCACGTATGGCTGGATGATCATGCAAGTACCAGAGACAATTCTAGGGACCGCTGTTGCTACTGCAATGTTACCCGCCTTATCACAACTCGCTACACGCGGCGATTGGGCTGAATTTCGCTCAACGATAGAACGCGCCCTGCGAGCCTTAATCTCACTAACACTGCCCATCGCAGCAGTAATCGCGGCAGGGATTCATCCCCTCGTGCGCGGTTTATTCCACTTTGACGAAGCCACCTCCCAACTAGTCACGTGGACAACCCGCGCATACTTTCTCACACTAACAGGCTTCACTATTCATGAAGTTGCCGCGCGTTCATTTTACGCACGCAAAGAACCTATGTTTCCTTTGTATGCGGTTATATTACGAATTGGAATGTTCCTAACCATTAGCTTAATAGGAATGTCATACTTCAAACATATTGGCGCACCCATTATTGCGTTTGCAGAGATTGCCTTGTTATTCGAATCCATGATTCTGTTTGGCTGGCTATCCAAGCGCACACACGAACCGATTCGAGTAAGCAGCGCTGTGTGGAGAGGGCTGGTGGCAGCGCTGATCGGAGGCGCAGCAACTTACAGCGTAGCCGTGATCGTGCCTGGGTCTGCAATCCTAACCGCCTTGTTAGGCATGTTCATCGGCGGAGTCATCGCACTGGCAATCGTTTGGGCAGATGCTAAGCTTTTATTAAAGTTGTAAAACCATTTTCAAAGCGATGTATAATAACCGCCATGTCTGAACATACTGAAAACACACCCTCGATTGAAATTAAAGAAGACGATACTCAACCTATTAAACCGATAAAAGCTGTCAAAAAACCCGCACGCTGGAAATCAAACCTGATTGGGATTTTCGGATTTCTACTATTGGTTGGTCTTGGTCTTTATGGCGGGTATCGAAGCGCCGTGCAAACAAGGTTACAAGCCGAAAGAAAAGTCGTCTCACGGCAAGTGAGCGAGCAATATGAATTTGCATTGATCGATATTCAGTTTGAGCGCTACGATGCCGCTAAACAAAGACTGGAATTCATTATTCAACAAGACCCAAGTTTTCCAGGGGTCAGTCAGTTATATACCGATTTACTGGTCAAGAGCAATATGCCTACCGCCACACCCGCCCCCAGCCTAACCCCTACCCCAGATTTTAGCGCGGCAGAAAGTGCGTTTGCGCGCGCTCAACAATTGATTGCGGCTCAAGATTGGCTAAATTCAATGGGTGCTCTCGATCAGATTCGCAAACTTGATGCCACTTATAAAACATCACTAGTAGATGGAATGTATTTCTTTGCCTTGCGTAATTATGGCGTGTCATTGGTTGGGCAGGGAAATTTAGAGGGCGGCATTTATCACATTACGCTAGCAGAACGATTTGGACCCATTGATAATACTGCCCGTGTTTTACGAGACAACGCACGCTATTACTTGATAGGCGCCAGCTTTTGGGAACTTGATTGGAGACTGGCTGTCGATTATTTCTCAGCATTGGGCAGTTCAAATTTATGGGACGGCACAATGACCGCAGCACAGCGCCTTCATTACGCATACATGCGCTATGGTGACCAACGATTTGCCAATTTAGATCATTGCGGCGCAGTTGAAATGTACAAAAATGCCGAAAGCATTAGCGCCTTAGATCAAATCGCCGCCAAAAATTACAATCAGGCAAATCAGATCTGCTTCCCCGCTACTGCCATTCCTACAGCCATCACAGTCACGGCAACTACTCCGCCAGCAACTGATCCACCTACTGAAGCTCCCACCGAACCGCCAGCCACCCCATAATACTATGCCTACTATCCCTACTTGGACACTCGCTATTTTTTTCTGGCTGCATATGCTAGCCACTGTCGTTTGGGTCGGCAGTATTGTTTCTATTTCTTTGCTTTTCCTACCTGCTATACAAAAAATTCTTAAACCCACAGATCAATTAGCGCTGATTGATACCATGCAAAAACGGTTGGAACCAATCGCATGGTTTAGCCTAGGCTTGTTAATTGTGACGGGCTTATTCCAGATGAGCGCCAACTCTCATTACGATGGCTTTCTCAACACAAGCGGGCAATGGTCAATTGCTATTCTCATTAAACACGTATTAGTCGCCATCATGATTGTTGCCAGTGCGGTGCAAAGCTGGGAAGTGATTCCCGAAATCCGTAGAGCATTAATGAAAAAAGACAAAGCAGACCAAAATGAACTTATTGCACTGCAAAAACGTGAAACAAGATTATTAAGAATAAATCTTGTTCTTTCAGTTTTAATTCTTGGTGCAACAGCAATTGCAAGAGCTGCGTAATTAAACTCTATTAAGAAAGTAGATGTCCGCGAAATAAATCATTCGCGGACATCTTCTTTCTACTTTCTTCTTTCTACTTTCTTCTTTGTGCTTTATAACTTTATCACCGTATTCATCGGCGAGGCAGTCAAATCATACGCCATTGCGCCTGTCACACGCACAGGCACGATTTCCCCCACCTTTAGCTTCCCTTCGACAAAAACCAAGCCGTCAATTTCTGGCGCATCACGATACGAACGCCCAATTGAGATATTTTTATCCACGCCTTCGATCAAGACATCCATTGTTTTGCCAACATAAGATTGATTGACCTGCATGGAAATGCCTTGCTGTAATTCCATCAAACGCTCAAAACGCGCCTGCTTCACTTCTGCGGGAACAGGATCACCCAAAGGTTCACTGGTAGTACCCGGCTCAAATGAAAACTGGAATGTACCTACGCGGTCGAAGCGAATCTCCTGCACAAAATCCACCAATGCTTGATATTCCTCTTCTGTTTCGCCGGGGTAACCCACAATAAAGGTCGTACGAATCGCAAGGTTATCTATTTTACTGCGCATCTTGGAAAGTGTCTTATGCACCCATTCAATATTAGAAGGGCGCTTCATGCGATACAAAGTTTTGGGATGAGCGTGTTGTAAGGGCATATCCAAATAAGGCAGAACCTGCTTGCTCGAAGCCATCACATCAATTAAACGATCTGTCACATAGCCAGGATAGGCGTACATAATTCTCAGCCAATCCATATCAGGCACAGATGTAGTCAACTCCTCCAACAAAACTGCCAAGCCGTCTTTCAAGCCCAAATCATGACCATAATCTGTCGTATCTTGTGCAATAAGAATCAGCTCACGCACACCTTTGTCTCGCAATCGCTTTGCTTCTTCTACAATTAAATTAACAGGGCGAGAAACGGCTGTTCCTTTAATCAAAGGGATGGCGCAAAACGCACAAGGGCGGCGGCAACCATCCGCTACTTTGATATAGGCGCTGGCGCCGGCTACACTCACACGCATTGCTTCATGTTCATCAGTGCCAACTGTTTTGGCGACAATAGGCAAATGATACAAAGGCTCAGGATGAGGAGTCTTGCGTAACTCGCGCACCACTTGCACAATATCCATCCAACGGCGTGTACCGAGAATCCCATCAATGCCTTTGACTTTATCGGCTACTTCCACACCATAACGCTGAGTCAGACAACCAGCTGCGATCAAGACCTGACCGCTTTGCTTTGCATCCGCTAATTCTTGCAACACATCTAAAGACTCTTGCTTGGCAGGACCAATAAAACCGCAAGTATTCACGATCAATACCTGCGCCTTGCTTGGATCTTCGGTAGCAGAATAGCCATCACGGATCAATAACTGCGCCATCGAATCAGAATCAACTGTATTCTTGGCACAGCCTAGTGAAACCAAATGAAACGTATTGTTTCCTGCTGTATTTTTACTTGCTACTTTAAGTTTCGTCATTAAACATCCTTATTCGCAACATTATCCCGGGGGTAATGTTGGCGTCGCTGTCTCATTAATAAATTCAGGGGTCAAAGTCGGCACTGGTGTATTGGTGGGCGTCGGTGAAAGAGTTGCAGTTGCGGTCACAACACCGCCGAGCGTATAAATACGGCTCACTACTTCGCCAAAACCGCCCAGCAAACCCAGGTCTCGTCCATTAAATGTGAGTCGCAATGCCGCCCCATTACCCGTCAATACTTCAATTGTTCTTTGCGCATCAAATGTGTACGTAGTTCCCAAAACTGCGCGCCCGTCAAATTTCACATCACCATCAACGCTCACACGCATAAAAGTACGTTCTGTGGCAAGAATTACCATTTGTAAATTTGCAGGCTGTAACGGGATTTCCACTGAAGCTGGCGTACCTGTAACTGCAAGTGTAACATCTACTACAGGAGTCGCGGTCACATCCAACGCTTGTGTCGCTTGACCTGTAGAAAGCACATCAGCAATAAAAAATGCAGTCGGAATCACTGCTGTTTCTTCCTGTGATGCAATGACGCGCCCAATACCCCAAATACCCAGACCAAATAATATTGCCACGATCAAACTTCCAAAGACCAAATCGCCCACCATAAAACTGCGTAAAGGCGGCAAGTTGGCGGCAACAGGCATCGGCGGTTTTGAACCTGCAGGTTTATCAGGATACTTAAGGCGGTGCTGTAACTGCAAAGCATCTGCAAAACGCAGCAACAAGGTATCTGCATCCAAATCTAAAAACGTGGCATAGTTCGATAACATGCCGCGTAATTGCACCGTAGATGGTAATTTATCAAAGTCGCCCTCTTCCAATGCCCGCAAAAATACGGCGCGCACATGTGTGTGCAATTCCACTTCATCCAAAGAAAGACTCAACATCTCACGCCGTTGCTGCAATTGATTCCCAATCTCGGCAAAAATTTCCTGCGGGCTTTTATCCACAGAAGTAATTTGCACAACAACAATTTCTTCTTTTTGATCGACAACATCCTCAACAGATTCCTGCTTAGGAATTTTTATCTTCACTAAAGTTTTTAACTTCTCCAGTAAATTTGGTTTCGCTTCTTCCTGCGCTGAAGGCTGCTCCTGCTCCACAGGCAGACTCTCCACTGAATCTTGATGCTCTGTAATCACTGGCAAAATTTCTTCTGCTTCAAATTGCAAAGACTGCGGCTCTTCAACTGCCATAATTGGCGCAAACTCTGAATATACAGGGATTACTTCTTCAACGATAATTTCTTTTTTCTTGCGAGTACGCGTGGGTTTAAGAGCTGTCTCTGCTCCTTCTGCGATTTCTTTTTTCTTGCGTCCGCGTTTTGGCTTTTCGGTTGAGGCATCAGCGGCGGAGGTGGCAGGGTCACCCATCAGCGTAGATTCTGATAGTTGATCAGCAAGCAAGCCTTCGGCTAAAGAAGGAGGCGGGGCTTCATCGGCAGTTAAAATAATCTGTGCTGGTACATCACCCGCGGCTTGGGGGAACGGTCCGCTAATCTCGCCGTTTGCAGGCTGGTTGTTTTGAAACTCGCGCAACGCTGAATTTAAATCAACTTCGAGGTATTCGCAGTAGTTACGCAAAAAGCCGCGCGCCTGTGCGGCAGAGGAAATAGATGAATAATCATCTGCTTCAAGGGCTTCCAATATTTTGACACGAATGCGAATAACCTGCTCCACTTTTTGCAGGGAGAGGTTTCGTTCTTCGCGCGCCTGTTTGAGGCGTTGACCAATGGAAAGAGGCATAAGGCTATTTTAATACACAACATCACCGACGCAAGTCGGTGATGTGAGTGGCTTTGTTATTCGGCGCTGGCTGGTTCTTCAGCCTTGGGTTCTTCTTTTGCTTTTCTCGCTCGTTTCTTTTCTTCTTTAGCATCATCCTTCGCTTGTGCATCTGCGGCGTGCGCGGCTTCGGTAACACTTTCTGCGCTTTCACCTTCGCGATGAACGATAATCTTAAATTCAGGTACAAGATCCATCGTTAAACGAATGCGTGCTTTAAATTCACCAAGGTTGCGGATGGGTTGCATTTCCATCTGTTGGCGTTTCACTTCAAAGCGAGTCTGCTCTTGTAAAGCGGTGGCAACATCACCAGTGGTAATGGAACCATAGAGCTTGCCTGTTTCGCCTGCTTTTGCGGCAAAGGTAAGGGTTACGCCCGCAATTTGATCTGCGAGTCCCTTAAGTTCAGAGTTCTGCTCGGTGCGGCGAACTTCTGCTTGACCCTTGATGCGCTGTATCTGCTTCATAGCGCCTTCGGTAGCAAGAACTGCCAAAGCTTGCGGCAAAAGGAAGTTGCGTCCGTATCCATCGGCAACTTTCTTAATATCGCCTGCGCGCCCCAATTTGTAAACGTCCTTAATAAGAAGTACTTTCATGATTTAAGCCCTTTCTGGCTAATGAGATGTCAGAGCGAAGGGTACTACGCCCTGCGGGGGCAGATTTTACCATAAAGCCTGAGAATCGACTTTATTTTTCGAGGAGTGTCTAAAAGAATGGGCTATTCCAAATCATTTTGCCGCAGAGTCGCTGAGAAAAAAACTCTGTGTCTCCGCGGCTCTGTGGCAAAAGCCCACGAGATTAGGCACTCCCCTAGTAATGCCTATTTTAAAGGTAGGGTACTCCCAAAAGGTATAATATCAATCAAACTTTATGAAAACTTTGCTAAACCGATCTTCTCTTTTCTTAAGCCTGCAAACAAAATTAATAGTTGGGTTTAGCCTAATCTTTACGGTTATATTCGCTTTGACCTATTACCAATTTTATACCATTGTGAATAACTACATTATGGTTGAAATAAAAAAAGAGCTCTACTACACAATCTTAGGGGCTACAGAACTGGATAGTATTGACGGGGTTTTATTTACTAAAAATAAAAATATTATCAACGGCGACCGTATGGAAAAGTTGATTAAAGACGGGGTTAAAAACACCAGTGAATCAACAGACAATCCGCATACTGATGATTCTTTATATTGGGAAGAATTGCATGCGCTATGTCAAATTATTAGGCTTGAGCCGCGAGCCAAGCCTTACACTTATATACCCAGCAAGAAGCCAAATAAACTCATTTTTATTACTAGCTATGGCTGGTGCCTAGAAGGAGCCACCACCGAGAGTTATGCTACTTTTAAACAAACTATTGAATTCAAAAGAGTGGATGCAAATCTAGCGGGTATGGAACAAATCGTTTTTCAAACAAAAGATGGATGGTGTACATATCAAGATACAGACTGCATTCCCGCTATTTATACAGACAGTTATGGAACATGGGTTTCGGCATTTGCACCCATCAAAAATTCAGCAGGCAAGACAGTTGCAGCGTTAGGCGTCGATTTTGAAGCAAAAATAATTGCCGCTGTCCAAAAAAACATTTTAGATAGTATTTACTTGGTATTTGGGGCAAGCTATATTTTCTTATTGATATTGGTTTATTTAACAGCGCAAACCCTTACACGCCCGCTCTCCAGATTAACCATGACTGCAAAACAAATTGGCAAGGGCTATTACGATCTTGAACCAGACCCTTTTACGCCAGCGAAATTCTTAGATAATTACCCGGATGAAATCACCTTGTTATCTACCACCATGGGGAAAATGTCGGTTGATCTAAAAATGCAAAGGGACGAACTAATAAATAATCGCGAGAAAATGAGTAAATTAGCCCGTACTACCATCCAATCACAAGAGGCAGAAAGAAGATATTACTCACGTGAATTACACGATAATGCAGGCCAAATACTAACTGATCTAAAGCATAAAATTGTGGCTTTATTTGGCGGAATGCAAACCAACCAAAAAATAGATAAACAATTTCAGGCAAGATTGACTCATATAATCAACGAGACTGACAAAACACTGGGAATGATACGCGACATTTCTCATAAAATGCGCCCTGCATCATTAGATGTAGGGGATATCAATATAGCTTTTGAAACTCAATGTTTTGAATTTAGTAAAAACAACAGCATTAAAGTTAACTATACTGGCAGTGATGGAATAGATACTTCTGATGAAATTGCAGTAAGCCTATATCGCTTCTTGCAGGAAGCCCTTACAAACATAAGCAAACATGCCAACGGTGTTACTTCTGTTCAGGTAAATTTAATTGAGAAAAACGAAACTATCTCAATGTCTGTAGTTAACAACGGCAATAGCATAACGCAAAGGGTTGGTTCAAAGGGAATTGGCTTAATTGGAATGAAGGAACGGTTTTCACTGCTCGGCGGGGTGATGCACACCGAAATGTCACCCGCGGGGGGCTTTTTGGTAAGCGTCACTGTGCCCAATAAACTGCCCTAGACATTTGTACTGCTTTTTTTATAATCCAAAAATATTGCTCTACAATTAGGCTTCTAAAACAGGCGATATGTCACTTAATATTAAAGTTGCAATCCTTGAAGATCATTATAGCATTATTGACAGCTACATAATGCGCCTTGGAAATCTTGACGACATTGAGATTTCCGGGATTGCTAAAAACGCAGAGGATCTGGATGCTGTTTTAATTCAAAATCCATCTACAAATATATTAATCTTGGATTTGAGCATCCCGATTTCTTCAACCAATCACGAATATATAAAAATATTGCAATATCTGCCTCATATCATCGAAAAGTATCCCAACCTTGATATTTTGGTCATTTCACTAGTAGACCAGCCCCATATGATAAAAGCCGTTGTAGATGCAGGCATTAGCGGTTATTTTATCAAGGACGATGAACAGTCAATTATTAACCTGCCAAAAATCGTCAGGAATATTGTATCTGGGCAAACGTACTTCCCAGACAAGATACGAAAAAAAATAAACGAAGCAATTGTAAATCAAAAAAACTTTGGACTAACCGCACGGCAATTGGAAATATTGAGCAAATGTGCTGAGTTTCCAAATGCATCCAACGAGCAAATTGCTATCATGGCTGGGATTTCACACTCCACAGTGCGCACTTTACTTTCTGAAAGTTATATGAGATTGCAAGTCCATACAAAAATTGCAGCGCTCACAAAAGCAAAATCGCTGGGATTAATTACTTAACAACGGCGACAACGCGGAACTTCATACAATATTGGGGACACGTTGTCGAATCAAGGGGCAGGCAGGGAAAACTGCCCCAAGGGGAATATACAAAGAACCCGCCAAAAGGCGGGTTCTTTGTATAAAAACAACTTATAAACTACACAAAGTTTACATATCCTTGCTCAACAAATCATCGATCGTTTCACGCCTCAAGATCATGCGCGCAGTACCGCCTTCTAACATCAGCACAGCCGGGCGGCGCGAACCGTTATAATTGCTCGACATGCTCAAATGATATGCACCACAAGCGGGAATTGCAATCAAATCGCCTTCACTGATTTTCGGCATTAGCAGATCCTCGATCACTACATCACCAGACTCACAAAACGGACCCGCGATGGAAACCCGTTCGCTTCTTTCTGCGCCCGGGCTTGATACTGTCAAACAAGAGTATCTAGCCCCATACATTGCATAACGGGGATTATCCGTCATGCCTCCGTCTGTCAGCGCCCAAACTTTGTCTCTCCGTCTTTTAATCGCACCCACCCGATAGACCGCCACACCTGCACGCGCCACCAAACTGCGCCCCGGCTCTAAATGTAAGCGAGGCAAACTCAACCCGCGCTGATTGCACCCA
Source organism: Anaerolineaceae bacterium (assembly GCA_009885945.1). Classification (GTDB taxonomy): domain Bacteria; phylum Chloroflexota; class Anaerolineae; order Anaerolineales; family Villigracilaceae; genus VFJR01. The sequence goes on along the minus strand of VFJR01000123.1, from coordinate 18,941 downwards.
TCCACAACATGATTAACAATAATACGCACATATTCTTTAATATCAGGCTGAGGCAGTTCGTCCTCATGATATGCCGTGCCCCAGCCCCCGCCCGGGCAAAAGTGCCAATCACTTGGTAAGTCCATTTCCTGCACAAGATCAAGCCCAATTTCAATCGCCGCCTTAAGCGGAGTTGCATCTCTAAAATTTGAACCCTGATGAAAGTGAAGACCCTTTAGCGGGAGTTTGTTCTCTTTACAAAAATGAACTGCTTCCAAAACTTCTTCAGGTGTCATGCCAAACTTACTTTCATGCTGACCTGTCTGCGTGTGCGCGTGATGAGTATCCACTGCCACGCCGGGCAACAGCCTTAGCCATAAATTTGGAAGCTTCCCTGCACTCAACTTCGAGATTCGTCTCAACTCACTTAAATTATCCACCACGATCGTGCCAGCATTTTCCAATGCAGATTTAAGATCAGCAATGGATTTATTAACGCCATGCACAAGAATGTTTTCACGCAATACGCCGCCCGCCACAGCAATCGCAATTTCACCCTCGCCGGTACAGTCCACATATAGTTTTTGGGCATGAGCCCATTGCGCAATGGCTTTGCACAGGAACGCCTTGCCGGCATAGGTAACAGAAGCAGGCGCGGGGTAGTATGAAGCGAGCGCAGAAAGGTATGAATCTGCCGCTTGATTCATCGTCGCCTTATCATAAAGATACAAAGGCGTGCCAAATTTTTCAACAAGCAAGTTTAAATCTTGGCTGTCGATGGTCAAAGAATTATTTATTATTTTTGTAGTAACGGGAAAAAGTTCAAGCCTGTTCATTTTTCGCCAAAAAATAAAGCCCACCACACTTCCCAGTTTTGCATGGGAGTCGGCATCGGAGTTGGCGCACTTTCTATAATTGCTTCTGCGCCGGGCACATCCAATGGCACAACTGCTTGATCGCCATCTTTTATATAATGCCCCTCAGAGCGCGCAAAATCTTCAACTGCTTCATTAGAAGTGGCATACGCAACCTTTGTTTGCAAACCCAATTGCGTTTGGACGGCGCGTGTTGCCTCGCCGCGGATATCCTGCAATTCATCGCTTAGCTGATTCAAATTATCCAGCCGTTTATTTAAATCCATCATCATCAACATTAAAATGATAATGCCTCCAAAAACAGCGACTCGTTTTAAGTTAATAGGAAATTGTTGCATATCAATATCTTAATCGCATTCACAAAGCTTGGCAAGAAACATCTAAAACGAAGATAACTAATAAGATATAATTTATTTATGAATAAAACATCCTCAATTACGGGTGATCAACTTGCTAACGCTCTTCATGTTTTGGGCATCAATTTCATTATGGGCGGGAAAGACAATGACGAATCCTTGCATAAACATCCTGCGCGCCTAATTGTAGCACTGGCACAAAGCGGCGAAGCCCGTCTACGGCTTTCGCTCATTCCTCTTTTTCTTGAACATCCTGAATATGCCGTACATGTCCAAAAACTTATAAAGAAACTAAACCTATCGGCACAACTTACACTTCAATGTTATTACAGCGCGGCAGTATATTTGCAAAAAAAATACACTGCAAAAAGTCCGACACTGCCGAATCATTTCTCTAAAGACTTAAATCTAACTCCCGTTGACGACCCCGAAGAAAATTTGCGTGCACTGGCGCAACGCCATAAGGAATTAAGCGGATCATTTGTGAACTGGCTTGCCACGTACCAGCACGCCGAACAAATCTGGCAAAAGGGGCTTGAATTTCAAAAGAGATAAGTAATGAATAAAACAGAAATTAGTTCTGTACTGGAAAAGCTGGGCGCGCGCGTGCCGCCATCTTCCCAGCTGGTTTTAATTGGCGGAAGCGCCTTGGCATTGCTTGGCAGTCCGCGCCTGACGATTGATATTGATTTTATCGGAAGCGATATTCACCCCAACCCACTGCACAAATCATTATGCAAGTTGCACGAGAATTGAAAATCCATATTGAGGCAGTTCCTCTTGAAGAATTTATCCCTTTGCCAAAGGGCAATGCAGACCGTATCATCCATATCGGTCAATTTGGAAACCTGAAAATCTACGTCGCCGAACCGTATAGCATAGCCCTCAGCAAATTGGATCGCGGCGCAGATACTGACTATGACGATATTATTTTCCTTATTCAAAATAACTATGTAAACAAAGATGAACTGGAGCGCATAACAACAGAAACCCGCTTACGCGCCAGACAGTTTGATCTTCATCCTGATATTCTTGAGCACCTACAAGAGCTCAAGAATCGTTTGAAATAATTTAGCTTTTGCCTTTCATAAAGCATATGGCTTTAAACAAAAAGACCACCAAAACTGGTGGTCTATCTATAGTGCCGAGGGGGAGATTTGGACTCCCGACCAAGGGCTTATGAGTCCCCTGCTCTGCCACTGAGCTACCTCGGCGGGGCTGGAGCGTCGCAAATATTACTATGAGATGAAACGATTGTCAACATAAGCGCATTTTTTTCGCCAAAGATAGAAAAAATAAATAACAGCACGATATAATATCGTTATGTCATCCATTGCACTCCCAGCCCAAAACGAGCAGAGTTCATTTATCCGCCCGCTCAATGTACTGCGCGATCTTTCTGCAGTGGCAGATTTGGTAGAGCTATGTTTTGCCAGCACAATGGACAGCGAAGGACGCAGTTATCTACGCCAAATGCGCAATGCGGGGCATGACAATTCTTTTTTACGCTGGGCAGATCAAATGGCAGAAAGTACGTCCCTGCCATTAAGCGGATTGGTATGGGAACAAAACAATAAAATCATTGGCAACACCAGCCTTGTCCCATTTCGTTATCAAGGTAAAAAAATTTACTTGATCGCAAACGTTGCCACCCATCCCGATCATCGCCGCTTGGGAATCGCGCGTGAACTCACTCAACGAGCCCTGCAGATGGCTCGTCAAAAAAAAGCAGATTCCATCTGGCTGCATGTGCGCGCCGACAACCCCGGTGCCATACAACTTTATTCTGATTTGGGATTTGTGGAACAAATGCGCCGCACTACCTACCACGCAAAACCAGACCCGCTTCTTTCCACGCCTCAAACTGACCTTGCGATCAAAAAGCCTACTCTACGCGATTGGCAGGATCAACACGCATGGCTAGAACGCCTTCATCCACAAGAATTTGCTTGGTACCGCAACTGGAACTGGAAAGCCTTCGAGCCGGGCATTCTTGCCTGGCTATATCGTTTATTCACAGATGTTGAAGTTGAGCAATGGTCTGTATTTAAAGGCAATGAGCTGCAAGCCGTGCTGACATGGATGCCCGCCAATCGCAGTGATGCTCTTTGGCTGGCAACAAACCCACAAGCTGCCGCCTCAGCCATTGAACTCTTACTAGTAAACGCCAGAAAAACCCTCACGCGGCGTCACTCCTTCACCATTGAACATCCCGAAAATGACGTCTCGGATCAAATTATCGCGGCAGGCTTTACACCCCAACGCACTTTGATCTGGATGCAGGCAAAAGGCGCAACTTCATAATATACTTTACGTATTCTATATAAGGAGTTCAAAATGACAAAATTTATTCTTCGATGGACCATTAATGCAGTGAGTCTTTTCCTTGCCGTGCGATTTTTGGATGGCATTGACCTGAAGGGCGGCATCGTCAACGTGATCTGGCTGGGCTTTATCTTTGGCTTAATCAATGCGTTGCTGCGCCCATTACTCAAATTCCTCACCTTTCCGCTGATTCTGTTAACCTTGGGCTTATTCACGTTAGTAATCAACACCTTCCTTTTTTGGTTAACTAGTGTCGTCGGGCAATCCTTTGGTTTCGACTTACTCATCAGCAACCCCGTTTGGTGGAATGCATTCCTGGGCGGTCTAGTGATTAGCGTAGTCAGCACCGTCTTAAGCTGGCTGTTGAAGGATGAGTTAAAGGGAAAGAACTAATTTTTTTTCACCGCCAAGTCGCCAGCAACGCCAAGTTATAAAAGTTGCCAAGGGGACCTATCTGGCAACTTAAGTTATTAAATCTAAAGATAAAACCTGCCAAGTTTTTAAACTTGGCAGGTTTTATCTTTGTTCGTTCCTGTAAATCTCAGGTTATTTTTATAACGGCATCTTTGCAGGGATGCCAGAGTTACGGGGATATTTTGAATCGGTAGCAGATACTTTATCCATCAGCACAAGGTAACGCTGATCCGCTACTTCTGGCAATTGCACTGGGATTAAACGATTAAATTTCCCGCCCAACACAGCAAAACTATTCTCGGCTTCTATAATTTCATCTGGTGCAGATTCTCCTTTTTGCGCTAAAGCCTGCCCGCCTATTTTCACCAAAGGCAAAAGATACTCTGCAAGAATATTCATCCTTGCAACTGCGCGCGCTACTGCCCAATCATATGTTTCTCGGTGAGCAGAGTCTTGCCCCACATCTTCAGCACGCGCGTTGAGCACTTGCACATTCTCAAGCCTGAGCGTTGAGACAAGATGATTACAAAATGAAACCTTCTTGCCCACGGACTCTACAAGAGTGAGATGCATGGATGGATAAATAATTTTCAAGGGAATGCCCGGGAAGCCGGCGCCCGTACCCACGTCAATGAGACGCAGCGGATGGATTTCGTTCCATGCCAGCACACAGGAAAATGAATCCAAGAAGTGTTTGACGCGAATCGATTCTGAATCACGAATGGCGGTCAAATTAAATTTTTGATTCCACTCAATCAACTCGCGCTCATAATTAGCAAGCGCAATCACTTGCGTGCCCGTCAAATGAATATTAAATAAAGTTTTGGCAGAGTGAATAAGAGCATCCATATTCATGTTAGCGTTTCCAATTTAACATCACCAAACCAACAAGACAGACAAAAATCCCAGCAATATTGATCAAACTTAATTTATCTTTGAATACAAAGATCGCCACAGGCACAAGAAGTAATGAAGCCACTGCATTGGTCAATATCGCCGCAATTCCTAAATTCCAGCCTGAACTATAAACAAGCAAGAAGCCGAACTCAATACCTACAATGGCAAGCGCCATTAAAAAACTTGACCAATTCAATTTTTTTAATTCAGCGCCGATGCCTTCTTCTGCAGGGAAAAAGAATATGGTTAATAAAGTGATGCCAAACGCAACAGCATACGTCACCAAAAGTGACATTGAAAAATTAATCCCAGCTGGCGCGCTCTTGGCGCTAAAGTGATATAAGGCGCTGGAAAGGATAGCAAGGGTGATGGAAAAATAAAATAGGAACATGGATTTTCTTTTCATGGTTCAGTAATTGTCCAAGTATACACGCAAGCGATTTGTTTTATAATGAACATGGAGGCTCATATGATGAACAATCGCCAGTTAGCAGATACATTTACGCTCATTGCAAATTTATGTGAGATCAAAGGGGATATCATTTACACCATCCTTGCTTATCGCAAAGCGTCAGAAAATTTAATGACCCTCAGCCGCGAGGCAAGTGAACATTGGAAAGATGGCACCCTGCGCGAGATTCCCGGCGTGGGCAAAGCCATTGCAGAAAAAATTGATGAACTACTCACGACGGGTAAACTTGAATTTTTGGAAAAGCTCAAAGCGGAGATACCTGAAAGTTTAGCAGAGTGGCTAAAAGTGCCGGGGCTTGGACCAAAGAAGATTGCATTAATATGGAAGACATTAAATATCACGGCTCTTTCTGAGCTGGAGGCTGCTGCCAAAACTGGGAAGTTGAGTGGACTCCCGGGCATGGGCGCCAAGTCCGAGAGTGCGATCCTTGAGGGGATTGCCTCACTCGCCCGCAGGTCTGGGCGTATTCCGTTGGGGAGGGCATATCCGTTGGCGCAGGAGATCATCGCGCAACTGAAAAGGGTAGAAGGCGTTGTCGAAGCGCAACCCGCCGGCAGTTTAAGAAGGATGCGTTCTACTGTCGGCGATTTGGATATTTTGGTAGCATCAAAAAATTCATCTGCAGTGATGGATGCGTTTGTTAATCTCAAAGGGATAAGCCGTGTATTAAGCAAAGGCGAAGTAAAATCGAGCATAGAATTTACGGACGGAGTGCGCGCGCAAATATGGGTACATCCGCCGCAAGAGTTTGGCACGGCATTACAATACGCAACAGGTTCGAAAGATCATAATGTGGAGTTGAGGCAGATCGCATTAGATAAAGGCTTGTCTTTATCAGATCATTCATTTAAAAAAGTTAAGGGTGGCAAAGAAATTTTTTGTGCAACTGAAGAAGAAGTTTATGAAACCCTTGGCTTGCAATGGATTCCACCTGAGTTACGCGAGGGGCGCGATGAGGTTGCACTTGCAAAGATAAATAAACTACCGAAGTTAATTGAAGTAAAAGACATCAAATCCAATTTACACATGCACTCTACATATAGCGACGGAAAGTTAAGCATGTTGGATATGGCAAAGGCGGCGATTCAACGCGGCTTGAGGGTAATCGTGTTTTCTGATCATTCGGTGAGCTTGGGGGTTGCAAATGGTTTATCTATTGAAAGACACAAACAACAAGCCAGTGAAATAAAAAAGATTCAAAAACAACTCGGCGATGATATTTTAATTCTGCATGCCAGTGAAGTGGAGATCAAAGCAGATGGTTCATTGGATTATCCAGACGAATTTCTGGCATCGCTTGACCTTGTGGTTGCTTCACTGCATTCGAGTCTGCGCCAGCCGCGCGAAAAAATTACAGAAAGATTATTGAAGGCTGTAAACAATCCGCACGTAGATATTATCGGGCATCCGACAGGGCGTGAGATCCCAGAGCGCGAAGGCGCAGATTTGGACATGGAAGTGATTCTGCAAGCGGCGGCAAAATCTGGTGTGGCAATGGAAATTAATGCCAGTCCTTATCGTTTGGACTTAGATGATATGCACGCGCGCCGCGCCAAAGAATTGGGCGTGCTGATCAGCATTAATACTGACGCACATTCTGAAGGCGATTTTGATATGCTCCCTTATGGTGTTGCCATTGCGCGCCGCGCCTGGCTGGAGCCGAAGGACGTGATCAATACCTGGACGACAAAGAAATTGTTGGAATGGCTGAAGAAGCGCGGGTAATGCAAAGTGACCATCACTTTGCAGAAAGAGGAAAGATGAATCAAGACAACAATAAAAATACAATTTTATTAATGGCGGGAATTGTAGATGCCGTAATAAGCGGTGCTGTGCTCTTAATATATTTTGGCGTAATCCCTGTAGATATTTCGAATTGGGGAATTTCACGCTCAATGGTTGGAATTATAGGTGGGATTTGGTTCATCGCAGCAGTGGCTATGCTTGCTTATTATTTGCCTAAAAAAGGCAATATAGAATGAGTACTGCTAATGCGAATAAAGAAATGGTTCTGCGTTATTTGGATGAAGTATGGCAAAAGAAAAATATTGAATCAGTAGATATTTATCTTGCGTCAAACTACAAGCGCTATCTCTCCCCCATTTCTGAACCGCTTACCTTGGAAGGGCAACGCCAGCGCCTGATAGGTTTTCGCACAGCATTCCCTGATATTCAACTGACAGTGGAAGATATTTTTGCAAATGGTGACAGAGTCGCTTTCCGTTCTACAATGCGCGCTACGCATCATGGTGTGTTTCAGGGCATTCAACCCACAGGAAAAAGCTTGACTGTCTCTCTGCTGGATGTGATTCGCATTGAGCACGGCAAGTTTGTTGAACATTGGGGCGGTCCTGATCTTTTTGATTTGCTTAAACAATTAGGCGCAACATTTTCTACAATGTAATGGAGTCAATTATGAAAAAAGCACTCAAATCTGTATTATTCCTCATCCTTGTGCCCGCAGTATTCATCGGTGTCATACCCTTTGTATTTTTACAATCCGGCGCAGAGATTAACACCAGCATTTTCTTCTTTCTAGCGTTGCCCATGTGGATGTTCGGCGGCATGATGATTCTTTTGTGCTTTTGGGATTTTCTGGTGAAAGGCAAGGGCACGCCTGCGCCAATAGACCCGCCCAAGGAGTTGGTGATAACGGGTTTGTATCGCTATATCCGCAACCCGATGTATGCAGGCGTATTGCTGATGTTATTCAGTGAATTTTTATGGCTGGGCTATTTGAACATGCTGTTTTACGCTCTATTCTTTTTTGCGGCATTTCATTTATTTATCATTTTTTATGAAGAGCCAACTCTCAAAAAAAGTTTTGGCGATCACTATCGCTTTTATCTCAACACCGTGCCGAGGTGGATTCCGAGATTTGGGCGGGGAAAATAAAATTGATACTGAGTATTATTCAAACCTTATTTGGAGACAAGCCATGGAACAATACGAGAAAAGCTTCGATAAAGCCGCAAACAAAATTGGGGATGCAGCAGATAAGGTAGCGCACGGCGCAAACAAGATTTACATTGGCTGTATGACGGTCCTTGCCAATTTATTTTTCATGGCTTTCTGCCTTTGGGGCGTTTACTCCGCTTCAATAAGCTGGCGGCTTGAAACCACAGGAGAAACTACAACGGGCATCGTCACGAGGTTAGATGAACAAAGTGATGCTGAAGGCGGTTGTTGCACTTATGTGCCAGTCATTGAATTTGAAGCAAATGGCAAAACATACTCCTTTAGTGGAGACACCGCATCCGACCCGCCTCAATTTGAAATCAACGAAAAGGTCTCAGTGCTCTATGACCCACTTGACCCGCAGATAGCACAAATCAATAAATGGAGTCAACGCTGGCTCTTCCCCATACTCATCATTCCTGCCATGATATTTGCTTCCATCCTGGTTACATTTTTTATGATTCGAGCGTGGCGTCGCGGAGAGACTTTATAGGTTTTTACATTTGACCTCTTGCAAAACCTTTTTCGCCACAGAGATGACACATTGTACCGACGCATTTACGGGAGAGAAAAATGAGCTTCAAAAGCTTTCTCAGAAAACTCTGTGTACTCTGTGGCTAGATTGGTTTTATTGATGCAAGAAGTCTATTAAAAAAACCAGCCCTTGAAAAAATCGTAAGGCAGAAAACGTATTCCTAAACATTAACAAATTTCAAATTCCCCGCACAGTCTCCCATGCTATAATCCCACCGCCGAAAGGGATTAAATGCTCAAAAACTTTGTAAAATTATTCAGTGGCAACCCCACAAAAAAGACGGTTCAGCAATACAGTCCAATTGTTGAACAGGTAAATGTGCTTGAAGCTCAAATTGAAGCTTTGAGTGATGACGCGTTACGCGCAAAAACAGATGAATTTCGTTCACGGCTAGATAAAGCTTTAGACGGACTCATGGATGAAAAAGACCGCCGCCGTTTTGAACAGGATGAATTAAATGAGATCCTGCCCGAGGCGTTCGCAGTTGTCCGTGAAGCATCCAAGCGCACGCTGGGATTGCGCCATTATGACGTGCAATTAATTGGCGGCGCAGCTCTTCACAATTCCGAGATCGCAGAAATGCGCACAGGGGAAGGCAAGACTCTCGTTTCCACATTACCCATTTATTTGAATGCACTGACGGGGCGCGGCGTACATTTGGTCACCGTCAATGATTATCTTGCGCGGCGTGATGCACGTTGGATGGCGCCTATTTTTCAAGCATTGGGATTAAGCGTAGGCGTGTTGCAAATGGCGGCAGTGACCGAAAATGGCAAAAAAGCCTTCATCGTGGATTTCACCCGCGAGTCGCCGCATGAGGATCAACTACACATGCGCATGGTGGATCGTGTCGAAGCATACGCCGCAGATATCACCTACGGCACAAATTCCGAATTTGGTTTTGACTATTTACGCGACAACATGTCAATGCGCCTGGATGCGCGTGTACAACGCGGTCATTACTTTGCGATGGTGGATGAAGTAGACAACATCTTAATTGATGAGGCGCGTACCCCGCTCATTATTTCAGGTCCTGCATCTGGTGATCTTGAATGGTACGGACGCATGGCATTGATCGTAAAGCAACTGAAACCAGAAGATTACGAAGTCAACGAAAAAGACCGCAACGTAAATTTAACCGAGATCGGCTTCAGCCGTGTTGAATCTCTTTTGGGCATTCAGCTTCTCGATCCAGAAAGACCCGAAGATCTAACGCAAGAGCAGGCGCGCTTGACTGGCAATCTCGAACAAGCATTGCGCGCACAATATCTTTTTCATCGCAACAAAGACTATCTCGTACAGGGCGGAAAAGTCGTCATCGTGGATGAGTTCACTGGGCGGCTCATGCCCGGGCGCAGATGGAGCGATGGTTTACATCAGGCAGTGGAAGCAAAAGAAGGCGTCAAGGTTGAGCCAGAAAATGTTACCTACGCAACGGTCACCATTCAAAATTATTTCCGCATGTATCAAAAACTGGCGGGCATGACGGGCACAGCCTTAACCGAAGCTGAAGAATTTAATAAAATTTACACACTTGAAGTCGCGCCGATTCCGCCAAACCTTGAGTATCAGTCATTCGGCAAAGATGCCGCGCTGACCGAGATCAAAACAAAAGATGAAGATGGCTATGCTTATTCTTTTTTTGCAAAAGCTGGCTCAAGTGATCCTTTGTTTTTTAGAAGAAAAGATTATCCCGATGTGATCTATCGCACGGTCGAATCAAAACTGCGCGCCATTGTTACCGAGATCATTCGCTTTCATACTTTAGGACGCCCGATCTTAGTGGGTACCACCTCAGTTGAATCTTCAGACCGAATCTCGAATCGACTTAAGCCTGAGGCTGTTCGCCGTTTAATGCAATTGACTCTCGTGCGCGATGCGTTTACGCGCGCAAATAATATTGAAGAGGATGGGCGGCTGATCCCAGAGCTTGTGCCATTCAATGAAGCCATCGAAAAAGTAATGCCAGATGTATTGCGCAAATTCATTGCGCCGCACGGTTTGGCTACGATTAGTTTAGATGATGAAAATAATTTACAAACTTTATTGGGCTTGTTGCGTTTACCGGAATCATCAAAAAATCGCTTGAAATCGGTTTTACAAGGCGGCGCTCAACATCAAGTTTTGAATGCGCGCAAACATACAGAAGAATCACAGATCATTGCGGGGGCAGGCGCGTTTGGCGCGGTGACCATCGCCACCAATATGGCAGGGCGCGGTGTGGACATTAAACTCGGCGGTGAAATTGCAGAGGAAGTTATCTCCGCGGTGCATCGTGTATTGGGCAAGGCGGGTTACAAAGACCCATTTGATATGACTTTGCAGGAACGCCGCGAAGCCTTGCAAAAAACAGACTCAGCCAATTATGGAATTTACGACTCTGAAGTGAAACTCTTCCTGCAATATTTTGAAGAAATGGAAAGCGTCAAAGAGTTAGGCGGATTACATGTGATCGGCTCAGAACGACATGAAGCGCGGCGCATTGACAATCAACTACGCGGTCGTGCCGCCCGTCAGGGTGATCCTGGTTCCTCACGCTTTTATCTTTCGCTGGAAGATGATCTGATGCGCTTGTTTGGCGGGCAGCAAGTGAGCGGCATGATGGAACGCCTCAAAGTAGATGACTCTCTGCCGCTGGAAGTTCGTTTGGTGGGTAATATTATCGAATCTTCACAGCACCGCGTTGAAGGGGCAAACTTTGATGTGCGCAAACATTTGCTTGAATACGATGATGTCTTAAATAAACAACGCACCGAAATTTACTCGCAACGTGACCGTATCTTTATGAAGGAAGACTTAAGCGAAGATGTCGCTTCGATGCTGGAAGATGAAATTTCGAAGCGCGTAGAAGTGGGACTGGTAGATGAAGAAGGTCCGTGGAAGTTGATCGCCTGGCTGGATCAGGTGCAGCCTGCTTTCGAGTCACAAAATGGGCTATTCCCCTCCTATGGCTTTAAGTTATTGCTCGATAAAGTCGGCGACGATGTTAAAAGCTCCATATTAACCATTGTCGAAAAATCCATCGAAGCTGAAAACATTCACGCTCAAAAATCTATTGATGTTCTGCTGGAAAAAACCGAAGAGAATCTCAAGGCGCAAACCGCTGAACGTGAAGATGTGGTTGATGCCTATTTTGACAGTTTGCGCGACATGGCAGAAACCCCGCGTCCGCAAAAAATGGCAGAAGAATTAGCCAGCCTTGTGCATGTTCCTTTACGCCTGAGCAATGAGTTGACGCGCAAATTAAGCGAAGACCCTGCTTCTGTTAAAGAAGATATTCAAGATATGGTCAACGAACAATTAACCATTATCCATGCCACCCGTTTGATCGGCGCGATTCAAAATCGTGTCGGCGAGCAATTGCCATGGAAGAGTCCATTACCCGCTGATTGGGATGAGTTATACGATTCAGTTTTACAAACTTCTCGTGAAGGATTGGCACGCAAACGCGAACGACTGCTTTCACAAGTAGGACGCGACCTGGATACTTTGCTGGAGCGCGGAGCCGTAACAACAGATTCACAAAAGCTAAACATTCTATTATCACTATCACAAGGCGCACGCACGGCTTTTGATCAACGTACTCATAAACAAGTGAAGCAAGTATTCTCCCGTTTTACTTACATCTTTTATTCTGCGCAATTGCTGGACGGCAGAGAATCAATGGATGTGGTGGATGAGGTAATGGATCATCTTGAGACCGCCAAAGACACTCTGCGCGAAACTTGGGGACATAGCGAATTTATGCGCCTAAACCAGAACGCAACTAAGCTGGCGGATTTCGGTCCTGCGGCGCGAATTGCTTTCGGGGAGAAACGGCTCAATGAAACGGTATCAGCTATCGGTGAGTCTGAGCGCGGGATTTTAATCAGCGCAATTGGGAAGTATGTGCTCAACGAAGTTCATCGTCAACTTTTACTGGGCGCTTTCAGCGAGCTTTGGGTGGAATATCTGACCAAGGTGGAGGCATTGCGCGTTTCGATTGGCTTAGAGGCTTACGCGCAACGTGACCCGCTGGTACAATATAAGAGTCGCGCTTCTGAAATGTTCCAGGAGCTAATTGGAGAGGTACGCGGGCTGGTGATTACCCGCGCTTTTGCCGCAAGACCGCGGAAAGTGGAAATCACCCCAATTGAAACTAGCGATCAGGCAGTATCATTAAGCGAAACAAATATTGAAATTGGCAGTAATAAAAAGAAAAGAAAACGCCACTAACTGTTAGAGGTTATGTGATCACAAACGAAACCGTTCCGTTAAATCCGTATTTAGCGCTTCCCAAAGTGGAGTTACATCGCCACTTGGAAGGTTCTTTGCGTCTGACAACCATGCAAGATATCGCGCAAAAGCATGGTGTGAAAGTTTCTGATAGTATGCTTAACTTAAGCGGGCTTGTGCAAGTGCAAGACAAAGACCCAATGACTTTTACAAATTTTCTTGAAAAATTTAAAACCCTGCGTTTATTTTACAAATCACCTGATGTGATTCACCGCGTCACTCGTGAAGCGGTAGAGGATGCGGCGAAAGATAACGTTCGCTATCTTGAATTGCGCTTTACGCCCGTGGCATTGAGCCGCGCCGAGGGTTTCCCTTTACATGATGTGATGGATTGGGTAATTACCAGCGCGCAGGAAGCCGCAAAACAATTTAATATTAAGGTCGGCTTGATCGCATCCGTGAATCGCCATGAAAGCCCAGAGTTGGCAGAACAAGTTGCTTGGCTCTCTGTAGAACACATGAAAAATGGTTTGTGTGGAATGGATCTAGCGGGCAACGAAGCAGAATTTAAAACAATACCTTTTCATGATGTTTTCAAAGAGGCAAAACAATCGGGCTTACACATCACTATTCACGCAGGCGAGTGGGGACCGGCTGATAATGTACGTGACGCCATTGAAAATTTAGGCGCAGAACGCATTGGACATGGGGTACGTATATTGGAAGATGCGAACATTACAGCAATGGCAAAAGAACGCAATATCGCCTTTGAAGTTTGTGTAACCAGCAATTTTCAGTCAGGTGTAGTCAGCTCAATAGCAGAACATCAATTACCCAAAATGCTGGATGCGGGCTTAAATGTAACCATCAACACAGATGATCCCAGCATTTCACGGATCACCCTTTCACAGGAATATCAACAGATTTCCGAAAGTCTTAAAATCCCGATGGATGCACTGCAAAAATCCATTCTCCATTCTGCGCAGGCAAGTTTCCTGCCAGAAAAGGAAAAAGCAGAATTGATTGCATCTTTAATTAAATTGATGAATATTTAGCGGTCATTGTTTCAAATTTAATTATCTCAATATGTAAACCCCACCACGAAAATCAAGGATATCAAAGGCGCTCCTTTATGTTCTTCGCAGTTTGTGGTGTGAGTGATGTGACAAATTCTTGTCGCAAAATTTCACACTCCAAAGGAGACACCCATGAAAGATTTATTTAAGTCCCGTGACGTATTAAAAGTGGGCAAGAAAGAATATGTCATCTTCCGTCTGGATGCATTAGAGAAGGCTGGTTTAACCAAACTAGGCAGATTACCTTACTCAATTCGCATCGTACTCGAAGCCGCCCTGCGTCAATGCAATGATCTGGAAATCACACAAAACGATGTGAAAAACATTGCCGCATGGACACCTAACGGCACACGCCCCGGCATTCCATTTCTGCCAGGACGCGTTGTGATGCAAGATTTCACCGGCGTGCCTGCAGTCGTTGATCTTGCCGCCATGCGCTCAGCAGTTGCGCGCCTCGGCGGCGACCCGAAGAAAATTAATCCACTTGTACCTGTTGATTTGGTAATAGATCATTCTGTGCAAGTAGATTTCTTCGCCACAGCCGATGCGCTCAACCGCAACACCGAAATGGAATTTTTACGCAACCGTGAACGCTATGAATTCCTAAAGTGGGGACAACAGGCGTTTAGCAATTTCCGTGTTGTACCTCCCATGACAGGCATTGTGCATCAAGTTAATCTTGAATATCTTGCCAATGTTGTAATGACCAAAGTAGATGGCAAAGATGTACTCGCCTTCCCCGATACATTAGTCGGCACAGATTCGCACACCACCATGATCAACGGTCTTGGCGTTGTCGGCTGGGGCGTCGGCGGAATCGAAGCCGAGGCTGTGATGCTCGGTCAGCCAATGGACATGCTTTTACCTGATGTGATTGGCTTCAAATTATTTGGAAAATTAAAAGATGGCGTCACTGCCACCGACCTCGTGCTTACAGTGACTCAGCTATTACGCAAAAAAGGCGTGGTGGATAAATTCGTCGAGTTCTTTGGCGAAGGACTCAATCACATGTCTCTTACAGATCGCGCCACCATTGCAAACATGGCTCCTGAATATGGCGCCACTATGGGCTACTTCCCTGTAGATGAAGAAACGCTGCGCTACATGAGATTAACGGGCCGCTCTGAAGAAGTGATTGCTCTCACTGAAGCGTACATGCGCGCGCAAGGACTCTTTCATGATGCCAACAGCCCACAACCAGAATATACCGATACGCTTGAATTAGATTTGGGAACGGTAGTGCCCTCTTTAGCAGGACCCAAGCGACCGCAAGACCGCGTCTCTCTTAGCGATATGCAGGATACATTTCGAAAGGCATTATCCACGCCTGTAAAAGATCGCGGCTACGAACTCTCTGGTGATGCGTTGAATCGGGAAGCAGCTTTCAGTGACTCGCAAAAGATGAAACACGGCGCGATTGTGATCGCCGCCATTACATCCTGCACCAATACATCCAACCCATCAGTGATGGTTGCGGCAGGACTGGTTGCAAAGAAAGCCGTTGAAAAAGGTTTGAAGGTGAAGCCTTATGTCAAAACATCTTTAGCGCCTGGCTCATTGGTTGTAACAGAATACCTTAAGAGCGCAGGCTTGATCGAACCGCTTTCCAAACTTGGATTCAATGTGATTGCGTATGGCTGTACAACTTGTATTGGTAACTCGGGACCATTGCCCGCAGAAGTTGCCAAAGCAGTGACAGGCTCCGATCTAGTCGCCGCGGCTGTCATCTCTGGCAACCGCAACTTTGAAGGACGTGTACACCCGCTGGTGAAGGCAAACTATCTGGCATCGCCTCCACTGGTAGTGGCATACGCCTTGGCTGGCACAGTAGACATTGACCTGAATAACGAAGCGCTTGGCATCGGCACAGACGGCGCAGATGTGTATCTAAAAGACTTATGGCCCTCCCAGCAAGAGATCAGCGATACGATCGCTTCTAATGTTAAATCCGCCATGTTCAAAGATAAATATGCTGATGTCTTCAGCGGCTCTGAGATGTGGCAGGAGATCAAAGTAATAGAAGGCGATCTATATGAATGGGATGAAGATTCCACTTATATTCATCATCCGCCTTATTTCCAAAGCATCTCACTAAATGTTGAGGCTGTAAAAGAAATTAAATCTGCGCGGGTGTTGGGCATGTTTGGCGACTCGATTACCACCGACCATATTTCGCCTGCGGGCAATATCGCCGCCGACAGCCCCGCTGGAAAATTCTTGCAGGAAAAAGATGTTGCGCCAACCTATTTTAATTCCTACGGCGCTCGCCGCGGCAATGACCAGATCATGACACGCGGCACATTTGCAAACATTCGTCTTAAGAATCAACTGGTTGCGCCAAAAGAAGGCAACTGGACGAAGCGGTTTCAGGTTGAAGGTTCAACATTGAAGGTTGAAGAAATGTCCATCTTTGATGCGGCTATGAAATATTTAAGTGAGGGTGTGCCAAGTATTATTCTTGCAGGCAAGGAATATGGCACAGGCTCCAGCCGTGATTGGGCGGCAAAGGGACCGATGTTACAAGGGGTTCGCGCTGTGATTGCTGAATCGTTTGAGCGCATCCATCGCTCAAATTTAGTGGGCATGGGCGTGCTTCCGCTGAGATTCGGCTCGGGAGAAAACGCTGAAACTCTCGGCTTGGATGGAAGCGAAGTATTTGATTTTGAAGGGCTGGAGGGGCAGATCAAACCTCAAAGTGAGATCATGGTGCGGGCGCAGAAATCTGATGGAAAAAAGATTGAATTCAAAGTTACTGTCTTGCTCAATACGGATGTTGAAGTAAATTATTATCGCAATGGCGGTATTTTACATACGGTCTTGAGAAATTTAGTGAAGTAATAATAAAGGTGGTGGGGTTGCGTAAATAACGTAGAGCGAGATAGTATCTCGCTCTACGGGCATCGTCATTTATTTCGACCCATTACCATAATAAAAAAGACGGTCATCTATATGGATGACCGTCTTTTTTATTTAAGATCTTAAAGTATGCCCTGCCACAACCACAAGCATCAATAAGGCAACCACTAGAGTCATCATGGCGGGTACCCACCAGCCCAAGAAGCTTGCCGCAACCCCTGCACAGACAAGGATTGCAATAAGCCTAAAGCCTGCAATGTCTGTTTCAGTGCGTCTTTTAAAACCTTCAGAGTGCATCAATCCATATATGCCGCCGCCCATACCCAGCAAACTTAATACGATCATTGCCCAGGTGATGAACCTGCCATTTGTAGGCAAGTTAATCACAAAGACTCCGCAAAAATTTTCGTGGTCGGGCATCGGGTACGCCGCGTACACCCAAGCCCGCACAAATATAAAACGACCGACATCAATATTTTCGGGTCCGATTTCCCATTGCATACGCTTGCTTTCACCAGCGCCAAGCTGAACAGATTCATAAGAGGTAATTGGATCGATCGGCGAACTGATATCCGTTTTTACAGACGGGCTGATCTTGCGGTCTGTTGTGTTGGTAATCTTAATGGAAAAGGAGCTTGTTTCGTTTGCGGTCATGATAATGGGGCAGCTTAAGGTACTGAGCCGTTTGCCGCCAGTTCGGGAAAAGCCATAAAACGAGGCTTCCAAGTCTGCCCAAGCAGAGATGACTGTCAGCGACAAGCCCAGGAAGGCTCCAATAAAAAAGAATAGGTAACGATGTGTAGTGAGTATTTTTTTCATATGATTTAAATTCTAACATCCATGATTTTTTTATAGACCCTTCTTTAGAGGGGTTTAAGTAGTCGGTCGAAATAAATTTTTGAAAATATCCTCTTGCGCCGCCGATCTTGCTCTAAGGCGGCGAAGCAATCTCCCATAAAACAAGGATTGCTTACTCTGCGAGTACGATGTCAGGCAAAAACCAAGAACGCCCTCGCAACGACATAGCATTTTGCGTAAGGTCACTTAATTTATTTTCGATGTTCTAGCGATCATCAAATAATCAATTGTCACAATAAGAGTGAGAACAGCCACTACCAGCGCAACAATACTTTGGATCCACCAACCCAGAAAGCTGACTAACATTGCTGTAATCGTTATGCCGCCCAAAAAATTCATGGGGCGTAAAGCAAGCCAAAGAGACTCTCCTGGTGCGCTGACTCGCTTGAGGGTGTATAAGCCTCCTACAATCCCGACAAATCCCAGCAAAGCGCCAAGTGTAAGCACTACCCTGCCGCTGAGGGGGAAATCAATGACAAAGATGCCGCAGGTGGTTTCGCGATCTTGAATGGGATAAGAGGCGTACATCAGGACTTTGAAGAAGATAAATCGTTCAAGGTCAATATTTTCTGGTCCCACTACCCACGTGATGGTTTTGGATGCGCCGGGGGCTAGGTCAAAAGATTGGAGCGTTGAAACAGGTAAGAGCGCGGAACTTGATTCGGTTCTGATCGATGGAGATAAGGCTTGGTCGGTATCATTCTTAACAGTTAAGCGAATCAGGCGCGTTTCATTTTTGGTGATCAAGATTGGGCAGGTTAATCCGCTTAAGGGATTGCTGGCGCGGCGGTCGAAGCCGTAAAAAGATGACTCGACATCAGACCAGGTGGCTATGACTGCCAAACCAAGCCCAAGGCTGATGCCAACACTATAAAGCGCAATGCCGAGAATATAATGGGGGATACTTTTTTTCATGATGTAGTTTGTGGTGATATGTAACTACTCAACCTCATATCATGTCGCTGCGAGGCGCTCTTGATTTTGCCGAAGCAGTCTCCTAATAACATGAGATTGCTTACTCTGCGAGTACGATGTCGGCGGGAAAAACAAAAGCCCGCCTCGCAACGACATGGCTGAGTAGTTACGATAATATTCAATATGCCTGAAATTTTTCAGCCCGGTGAT